>CALMZR010000131.1 GCA_937870845.1 uncultured Chloroflexota bacterium | reverse complement strand
CGGCTCGGCCACGGCGACGCCAGCGGTCGCACCGAGGACGACGATCGACGCGAGGGCCGCGCGCGCCACGCGCACGATCAGCGGACCCAGTCGATGATGCGCAGGATGATCAGCAGGCCGCCGACGCCGAGCGACAGGAGCACCGCGACCACCGACATCGCCGCCCTTCCCGGACACGCCCCTCTCCTCATCTGACCGACGGCGGACGACGACGGGACGCGCCTCCCGTCGTCGTCCTTCCCTCGTCGTCCTCTCGTCAGCAGGCCGCTCAGCCGTACAGGCAGGCAGGGCCGAGCAGCCCCTTGAGGTCGCCGAACACTGACGGCCCGGGGTTCACGCGGAGGTGGACCGGCAGTCCCATGACTTCCGTCCGCGTATCGCCCTGCAGGTGCAGGCGCACCTCGGAGTTGCCGCGGTGCGTGCGGAGGACGTCGCCCAGCTCGTCCCGCTCGGCCGCAATCCCCTCTCGGGCGAACAGCTCCTCGACGAAGGAGGCCTTGGCCGCCTCCTCGCCCGTCGGCGACGCCACCGCGGCGATCTCGGCCGTTAGCCCCAGCACGGCCGGCGCGACCGCATCGGCCGCCACCCGCACCGCCGCAATACGCTCCGGTGAGGCAAGGATCACAGGCGTTCCAGCTTGTGCATGGGCATCGCTCACTCGCGCGCGACTCGCGCCGGCGCCCCAGTACCGCGGCCGCATTCGTGAGCGGACTTCGGGCCAAACTATAGCATTTTCGGCCCGATTCCCCCTCGACAGAGAGCCATGGAGCCCGCCGCAGGCGGGCGACCTCCCCCCTCGCCTTGCGCACAGGGAGAGGGGGCAGGGGGTGAGGGTCGTTCGCTAGACGGCAGCGATCACCCGGAGTCCGTATGAATGCCACGGGTTCGAGTCGCTGCGTTAGAACCGCCGCCGCGCCCGCGGGTCCATCACATCCCGTAACCCATCCCCGAGCAGATTGAACGCCAGCACCGTCAACAAAATCGCGATCCCCGGAAACGTCGAATACCACCACGCCTCGCGCAGATACTTCCGCCCATCCGCGATCATCACCCCCCAGTCGGGGTCCGGCGGCTGCGTTCCCAACCCGATGAAGCCGAGCGCCGCCGTCGTCAGCACCGCAAACCCGATATCCATCGACGCCTTCACCAGGATCGTCGGAAACGCGTTCGGCAGAATGTGCGAAAAGAGCACCCGCCCCTGGCTCGCCCCGATCGAGCGCGCCGACTCCGCGAACTGCGAGTCGCGCAGCGCCACCACGTTCGCCCGCGCCAGCCGGCAATACCCCGGCCACCACACCAGCGACACCGCGATCATCACGTTCACCAGCCCCGGCCCCAACGCCGCCGCGAACGCCATCGCCAGGATCAGATCCGGAATCGTCAGGAAGATATCGGTCGTGCGCATGATCAACTCGCTCAGCCGCCCCCCGAAAAACCCGGCCACCGCCCCCAGCAACGTCCCGACCGTAAACGCCAGCACAATCACCACGAACCCCGCCAGCAGCGACACCCGCGCCCCGGCGATCACCCGCGTGAACACATCCCGCCCCGCCTGATCCGTCCCGAACAGGTGCTCCGCCGACGGCGCCTTCAGCCGCTGCGTCATGTTCAGCGCGCCAGTCACATCCTCCGGATACGGCACGAACAACGGCCCAAAGACGGCGATGAGCAGCAGCGCCACGATGATCGCCAGCCCGACCACCGACAGCGGGCTCTGCCGGAACCGCCGCAACGCCCGCCGCCGCCGCTCCTCCAGCCCGAATAGCGACCTCCCCGCCGGAGCCCCCCCACGGACCAGCGACGGCGCTGCCCCCTGCACGCTCACTACCGGCTCACGCGCGGGTCGAGTGCGCCGTACGTCACGTCGACCAGGATGTTGATGATGCTGAACACGAACCCGTACAGCAGCGCGATCCCCATGATCGGCATGAAGTCGAGAGACAGCGCCGACTTGGTCGCGTACAGCCCAATCCCCGGCCAGTCGAACACCGTCTCCACCAGCACCGACCCGCCCATCGCCCAGCCGAACGACAACCCGATCATCGTCACCGTCGGGATCAGGGCGTTGCGCAGCGCGTGCCGCGTCACCACGTTGCGCTCCGTCGCCCCCTTCGCCCGCGCCGTGCGCACGAAATCCTGGCCCAGCGTTTCCAGCAGCGTCGCCCGCGTAAAGCGCATGATCGTCGCCATCGCCGGAAAACTCAGCGTGATCGCCGGCAGCGCCATCTGCCGCAGACTCTCGCCCAGCGTCGCCCATTGCCCCGACACGAGACTATCGACCGTGTACAGCCCCGTCATCGTCGCCGGCGCATCGACCATCGGGCCAAGCCGCCCGCTCACCGGCAGCCACCCAAGCCGCAGCCCAAAGAAAATCTGCAACAGAATCGCCAGCCAGAACGCCGGCACGCTCACCCCCAGCAGCGCCACCACCCGCGATGCCTGATCCGCCGGCCGGTCCGCCCGCACCGCCGCCAGAATCCCCAGCGGCACCCCGACCGCCACCGCGATCAGGATCGCAAAAAGCACCAGCTCGAACGTCGCCGGCCAATAGACGCTCAGGTCTTCCAGCACCGGCCGCCGCGAGAGGATCGAGCGCCCCCAATCCCCTTGCAGCAGTCCCGTGACGTAGTTCCAGTACTGCACCGGCAGCGGATCGTCCAGCCCGAACTCACGCCGGATCTGCTCGTACATCTCCGGCGTCGCCTGCGCCCCCGCCGCCAGCCGCGCCGGATCCCCGGGCACCATCCGCGACAGCACAAACGTCAAGATCGACACCCCGAACAACGTCGGAATGATGAGGAGCACGCGGCGCAAGATGTAGTTGGCGAGGCTCACTCAGGGTCCTGTCGGTGGGAAACTCTCACCCGAATCCCCACCTCATCGCTAAGGGAGCCGGGCTTCTCCCCTCTCCCACCGCGGTGGGAGAGGGGCAGGGGGTGAGGGCAAGCGCCCGGGGAGAGGGGCGTAAAGGTCGCCGCCTACTGATACCCGTACGTCCGCCAGTCCGCTCCCATCACCGGCGACCACGGCTCCGTCAGCTCCGGAACCCAGGCGTCGTTGTCGATCTGGGTGTAGACCCAGATTTCGACCGCGTCGTTGACGAGCATCAACTGCGCCTCGTCGTAGAGCGCCTTGCGGTTGTCCGGATTGGTGTCGGCGCGGGCGTCCTCCAGGAGCTTGTCGAACTCGGGATTCATGTAGTGCGAAGCCGCCGCCCAGAACCCGGCTTGGGAGGAGTGGTACGCCTGCCAGAGGAAGTTGTCCGGGTCAATGTAGCTGGTTCCGGAGTAGACCGCCATCGAGGCCGGCGCGGTCTCGGCCTCGGCCGCGACGGCGACCATGTCGGGCCACAGCATCGGGACCATGTTGACCGTGATGTTCAGCTCCGCCGCCTTCTCCAGCAGGATCAGCCCGAACAGCTCCTCATTGACGTCCCCGGTGACATAGACGTAGTCCATCTCGAACCCGTCGGGGTACGCGCTCGCGGCCAGCGCGGCGCCCGCCGCCTCCATGTCGTGCCGCAGCACCGGCAGATCCTTCTTGTGCCACGGCTCGAGCCCGGAGGCCAGCGGTCCTTCCATGACCGTTCCCCGCCCGGAGACGGCCGCGATGGCCGCGTCGTAGTCGAAGGCGTGCGAAAGCGCCTTGCGCACGTTGATGTCCGACGTCGGCCCGACCTGGTTATTCAGCTTGATGGCGAACGGCGTCAGCGACGGCTCGTTGTTCGTCGTGAACCCGGCGTCCGCCAGCGCCTGCAGATCCTCCGGCGTGAGCCAGTCGCCGTACTGGACCTCGCCCGTCTCCATGGCGATCCGCTTCGTCGACGACTCGCGAAAGATGCGCCAGACCACCGTGTCGAACATCGTGATGCCGTTCTCGGGGTCGAACCAGTAGTCGGGATACTTACTGAACTCGTAGGCGCTGCCGATCTCCCAGCGGGCGATCGTGTACGGCCCGCCCCCCGCCTCGTTCTCCCGCAGCCAGGCCTCCCCCTCGTCGCCGTCGACCTCGTGCTCCTGGATCACTGCCGGGTTGGCGACGAACAGCCACGGCAGCACCGCGTCGTACGGCGCGAACGGTTTGAGCAGATTGATCTCCAGCGTCGTCGGATCGACGACGGAGACGGAGTCCTGGTCCATGACCGTGGCGAACATCCAGGCCACGCCCAGGTTCTTGCGCAGCATGCGCTGGAAGTTGTACTGCACCGCCTCCGCCGTCACCGCCGACCCGTCGTGGAACGTGGCATTGTCGGCCAGCTTGACCGTCCACTTCAGCGCGTCCGGGCTGCCGACGACCTCCGTCGCCAGCAGCGGCAGCAACTCTGCCGGGTTCCCCTGGTACCGCATCAGGCTGTCGTAGACCGCCTTCTGCGCGGTGGCGATCGAGTAGTCGTGCCCCGTGTGCGGATCGAGGTTGCTGATATCCTGCGGGCTGCCGTAGACGAACACATTGGCGTCCGGCTGGGCGATCACCCGTCGCGCGCTCGCCGGCGCCGAGACCGACGCCGTGTGGATCAGCCCGCTCGCCACGGCGGCCGCCCCGGCCACCTTGAAGAACGTCCGGCGGTCGATGCTCTCGGTGCGAAACGCTTCGTGCAGATCGGCGATGTGTCGCTCGCGCGGGGTATAGAACGCCACGGTCGAACCCTCCTCGGACGGCGCGCATCGTGCTCGCCCAGACTGCCAAACTTCGGCGGTGAAGTTGCCGCAGTATACCGTAGCCCTTCCCACCAACCGGGCCGATGCCGGAAAATCCAGGAAGCGTTTTGACCCTGGCCCATCACGCAAACGGTGCGTCCACCTGGAGGTCCTGGTGACCGATGCAGATCGAACGCAAATCGTCTGGGAGCACGACTGGGACGCGGCGCTGGTTCGCGCCCGCCAGGAGCGCCGGCTCCTCCTCATCGACGTCGAAAAGGAGAACTGAATAGGCTGCGAGTTGCTGGATGCCGTGACGTATCCAGACCCCGCCGTCATCGCCTCCGTCCAGGAATCGTTCGTTCCACTCCGCCTCCAGCTCGGCGACCCCCACGTACGCGGCCTCAACATCGTCTGGCTGCCGACCGTCGTCATCCTCGACCACCGCGGCCGCGAGCACGGCCGCTGCGTCAACGCCGCCCCGCCCGACGACTTCCTCGATGTCCTCGCCCTCGCCGAAGCCCACGCCCGCCTCAAGGACGCCCGCACGGAATCGCACGCCCGCGCCGAGCACGTCCTCGAAGCCGCCCTCGCCCGCCGCCCCCACGGCCCCCTCCACCCCGAGCTCCTCTACTGGCTCGCCATCGCCGCCTACTTCCGCGGCCACCACGACGGCGAGGCGAGAGACCGCGCTTGGAGCGAACTCCGCCGCCGCTACCCGGACTCCGCCTGGGCCCACCGCGTCCCCGAGTATTTGATCGAACGACAGCATCGAGCCTGATTCGCGGCGGATATGGCAACTCACCACGGGTGGCATTCCGAGCGAAGCGAGGAATCTCGGCGCCGCCGACACGCCGCCTCCCGTGATCCAGGATCCCGCCTTCATCGGAATAACGCGGCCCTTGCGGCGAGCGCTATCCAGCCTGCCCAAACACCCCCGCCAACGGCACATACACCACATCCCCATACCCGAACGCCGCCGGCCCCACCACCGCCAACGACTCCGCCGTCTTCAGCAGCTCCGGCGCCGGGATCCCTAGCACCACCACCCGCAACCCATACCGCACGATCTCCGTCGTGACCGGCTCCGCCGAGTCCTCGTCCACCAGACAAATCAGGTCCGGCACGACCGCCAGAATCTCCCCCTCTTCCGTCCGCGCAATGAGATTCTCGTTCTGAAAATCGATCCGCAGCGACCGCCCGGCATCCGGCCCCGAGCCCTCCAGGTCCAGCACGCCCCGCGCGAATCCCCCCAGCAGCCGCCGCTCCACGTCGACGATCTTGCCGTGGAACAATCGTTTCCCCCCGGAAACCGACAACGCCGCGTCCACCGGGTTGCGCAGCGCCGCCCGCGCCCGCCGCACCGCCCGCCCGATCTCCACCGCCAGCGTCACGGTGCCGGGGATCGCCGTCCGCTTCACCTCCGCCCCGGTCATCGGCGGAAACGCATACCCCGCCGCCCCGCCCATCTGGATCGTCACGGCCCGCGCATACCGCTCCAGCGTCGCCGGGTCGTCGATCTTGTCGAAGATCACCTCGTGCCCGCGCGGATCGGCGAGCGCTCCCGGCGTCGGGGCCACCCCGTAGATGCTGAACGTGTCCATCTGCAGTTCGGGGAACGCCCGCCCCATCCCATCGCCGTCGATCACCGGCACGCCCACCCGCGCCGCCACGATCATCGGCCGCATGGAGTTCGACCCGCCAATCTCACCGGGGATGACGTGCGTGAACTCCCGCCCCATGTGCCGCTCCAGCGCCCGCATGGCCCGAATGCACTCGTCGCCCCGCCCGATCCGCTCGATCCCCACCGTCGGCGACCCCATCCCGCCGACCGTCGTGGTGAACGCATCGTCCGCCACTTCATCCAGCGACACGACCCGGATCGTCTTCCCCGCCCGGAGCTGCTGCAGCGCCTCCACCTTGCCCAGGTACGGGTTCCCCCCGCCCCCCGTGCCCAGAATCCCCGCGCCGATCTCCAGCGCCTCCAGAATCTCCTCCGTCACGTCCCACATGCCCGGCCCGAACCCCCTTCATCGATCCGACTGCATCGCAACCCGTCAAGCATCGCACGGATCCGCCGCCTCACGGTCAGAGGCCAACATGGTGCATGCTATGATCCGGCCGCGCCTGGCGCCCCTCATCCCCGCCCCTTCTCCCCGTGCGCGGGGCGAAGGGAGCCCGATTCTGGCGCGGGCTCGAAGTCAACGAGCCCCTCTCCCTGCGCACAGGGAGAGGGGTTGGGGTGAGGGTTCATTCACATGAGTCTGCGCATCGGCATCGACGTCGGCGGCACCAACACCGACGCCGTCCTCATGAACGGCCTGACCGTCGTCAGCAAGATCAAGACGCCCACCACCGCCGACGTCACCACCGGCATCACCACCGCCCTGCGCCACGTCCTGGACGCCTCCGGCACGGCCACCGCCGACATCGCCGGCGTCATGATCGGCACCACCCACTTCACCAACGCCGTCGTCGAGCGCCGCCGCCTCGTGCCCACCGCCGCGATCCGCCTCGGCCTCCCCGCCACCCTCGCCCTACCCCCGATGGTCGACTGGCCCGACGACCTCGCCGAGGCGCTCGGCCGCCACACCTACCTCGTCCACGGCGGCCACGAGTTCGACGGCCGCGAGATCGCCCCCCTCGACCCCGCCGAAATCCACGCCGCCGCCGAGCAGATTCGCGACAAGGGCATCACCGCTGTCGCCGTCTCCTCCGTCTTCTCCCCCGTCAACACCGCCATGGAGGTGCGGGCCGCCGCGCTCGTGGCCGAGGTCATCCCCGACGCCTCCGTGACCCTCTCCAGCGACATCGGCCGCGTCGGGCTCCTCGAGCGGGAGAACGCCGCCATCCTCAACGCCTGTTTACGCCCCCTGGCCCGGCAGACCGTCGCCGCCTTCCGCACCGCCATCGCCGACCTCGGCATCGCCGCCCCGCTCTACCTCACCCAGAACGACGGCACGCTGATGAGCGCCGACTTCGCCGAGCGCTACCCGGTCCTCACCTTCGCCTCCGGCCCCACCAACTCCATGCGCGGCGCGGCTTTCCTCTCCGGGCTCAAAGACGCCATGGTCGTCGACGTCGGCGGCACCACCTCCGACGTCGGCGCGCTGACCCACGGCTTCCCCCGCGAGGCCTCGGTCGCCGTCGACATCGGCGGCGTCCGCACCAACTTCCGTATGCCCGACGTCTACTCCTTCGGCCTCGGCGGCGGCTCCCTGGTGCGCCACGACCCGCTCCAAGTCGGCCCGCAAAGCGTCGGCTACCGCATCACCGAGGAGGCCCTCGTCTTCGGCGGCGAAACCTTGACCACCACCGACGTCGCCGTGGCCGCCGGGGTCGCCGACATCGGGGACGCCGCTCGGGTGACAGGTCTCGACCGCGATCTCGTCTCCGCCACGATGGCCCGCATCCAGGAGATGACCGAGACGGCCGTCGACCGCATGAAGACCAGCGCCGAGCCGATCCCGGTCATCGTCGTCGGCGGCGGCAGCATCCTCGTCGCCAAGCCGGTGGCCGGCGCCTCCGAGATGGTCAAACCGTTGCACTTCGAGGCCGCCAACGCCGTCGGCGCCGCCATCGCCCAGATCTCTGGCGAGGTCGACCGCGTCTACTCCCTCGCCGCCATGTCCCGCGACGATGCCGTCGCCGACGCCAAGACCGAAGCGACCGCCAAAGCCGTAGCCGCCGGCGCCGACCCCCCCACCATCCAGATCGTCGACGTCGAGGACGTTCCCTTGGCCTACCTCCCCGGCAACGCCACCCGTATCCGCGTCAAAGCCGTCGGCGATCTGGCCCTGGTCCCGAGTGCCTAGTGCTGGCGCCGATGACCGCCTCGGGCACCACCGCGGTCGTAGAGACACGACATGCCGTGCCCCCGGGAGTTCGGGATCTTCGGGATCTTCGGGATCTTCGGGATGTTCACTGCGGACCCCTCGGAGTTCCCCGTCGCCCCTAGCCCTACCGGCTATCCGAACCGGCGTCAGCGCCGCCTTCGTGGAGGAACCATGCGCGAAATCACGGTCGAAGCCCTCGACGACATCGCCCGCGGCGCCGCCGTGCTCGGCACGGGAGGCGGCGGCGACCCCTACATCGGCAAGCTCATGGCCCAGCACTCGTTGCGCCAGCGCGGCAACGTGTCGCTGCTCGACCCCATGGACCTGGCCGACGACGACATCGTCGTCCCCACCGCCATGATGGGCGCGCCAACCGTCATGGTGGAAAAAATCCCCCGCGGCGAGGAAATCGTCACCGCCTTCAAGGCGCTGCAGACCTACCTCGGCAAACCCGTGCGCGCCACCATGTCCTGCGAGGCCGGCGGCCTCAACTCCACCACCCCCTTCACCGTCGCCGCCGAGCTCGGCATCCCCCTTGTCGACGGCGACATGATGGGCCGCGCCTTTCCCGAGCTCCAGATGTGTACGCCCACCCTCTACGGCGTCACCGCCACCCCCATGGCCATCGCCGACGAGAAAGGCAACTCCGCCGTCATCAACACCGTCAGCAACCTCTGGACCGAAACCCTGGCCCGTACCCTGACCGTCGACATGGGCTGCTCCGCGATGATCGCCATCTACCCCATGACCGGCAAGCAGGTCAAGAAGACCTGCATCCTCAACACCATCACCCTCCTGGAGCGCATCGGCCGGACGATCCGCGAAGCGCGAGCGCGCCACGACGACCCAGTCGCCGCCGTCCGCGACGCGATGAACGGCCACCTCATCTGGCGCGGCAAGGTCGGCGACGTCGAGCGCCGCACCGCTGCTGGCTTCGCCCGCGGCGAAGCGGCCATCGCCGGCGTCGACCAGTTCGACGGCCGCGAGCTGCGCATCGCCTTCCAGAACGAATTTCTCCTCGCCCGCGCCGGCGACGATGTCCTCGCCACCACCCCCGACCTCATCACCATCCTCGACGACGAGACCGGCGAGCCGATCACCACCGAGGGCCTCCGCTACGGCTTCCGCGTCTCCGTCCTCGCCATGCCCTGCGACCCCCGTTGGCGCACCCCCGAGGGATTGCGGGTCGTCGGCCCCGCCTACTTCGGCTACGACATCCCCTACGTGCCGATCGAGGAGCGCGTGCGCGCCAGAGCTTAGCGTTGTGCGAAAATGGAGCTTGGGCTGGATATGGCGGCGCCCGCCGAACGACTCGCAGATTCACCGACTATGTGGGATGCATGCATCATGGCCGCGGAAAAGCAGCTCGCTGACAAGGATGCCGACGTGGAAGTCCACCCGGATTGGGGGCTCATCCCTATCCGCGGACTGTCGTACGAGGAAGGATTCGCCGTCCTCGATGGGCAGGCGCGGCGGCGGCTGAACATGTCCGGAGAAGAGTTCCTCCGACGGTGGAAGGCGAACGATTTCTCCGAGGAGTACAAGGACGCAAACCATTCGGCGTTTGCCGCGCTGAGCATCCTGGTCAGGCCATTTGCCAACAACGAACCTTCTTGAAGCGTTCGGGCGATTTTCGAGCCCGCTGAATCGAGCGGTGTTGCTTGTCGTGCCATTCGGCCGAGGAGTTCTGACCTACTATCCCATGCCGCTACGGGCGAACCAAGACCAATGGCTTTCGTTTCCGAAGAGAGAGCCAGTGCGGCTGAGCGGAGAGCGTCTCTACCTGGACGTGTACTACGGCTTTCGCATCCTAGAAACCGGTTCTGAACTCGAGCCATTTCGGGTCACGACCACCGAATACTTCTACACCCTCCTTGACCGTAACCACCGCGAACTACTCGCCTACCACTTTCACCCCAACGGCGCGGGCTGGTGCACCTATCCCCATCTGCACGTCGGAACCGCAAGCGGACTCATCGACAACAAGGCGCATCTGATCACTGGGCTGGTCGCGCTGCCCGCGTTCGTCCGCATGCTCATCGAAGACCCAGCAATCCCTGTCGTCGCGTTGCGCTCTGACTGGGCGCGCACTCTGGCCGAGGAGGGAGATCGTGACGCCAACATCTGAAGAAGTTGCACCGAGCATGGTCCTGACCGAAGACCAGGCCTTCGATCTCCTCGCCTTCCTCTTCAGCGCCGCCGAGATCAGCTTGGTCGAGCCCACCTACTACGGCACGTTCCGCCTGGTGGACGCCGCCAGCCGCCTGATGGGGTTCATGCTCGAGCACGACCCGGAGCGCAGCCGCGAGTTCCTGCACCGCTTCAAGGAGGAGGTCGACACGAAAAAGGT
>CALMZR010000130.1 GCA_937870845.1 uncultured Chloroflexota bacterium | reverse complement strand
GTCAACTAGGCGTGGCTGGTGCGGGGCGGAGGCGTGCTGGGGCTCGTGGTTCAACTGGCCCGCTCGGTGGAGGAGCGATGCCTGCATCGCCCGTGGCCCGGAGGGCCACATCCGGGTTGCCGGACGCACGTTGCCCACCTGCGGCCGACAGGCGCGCCAGGCAGCGCCCCAGCAGCCTCGGTTCCGCCAACGCCATGCGTCGCGTTCCGAACGGCTACCAGTTCGTGTAGCTCCCATCCCGCCGCTGCCAGTGCGGCGCCTCCCACGGCTCGAAGGCGTGATCGCCAACCGCGTCCGGGTTGAACTCCACGCCGAGCCCAGGGGTATCCGGCAGCGGGAACCCGTCGCCATCGAGCGCCGGCATGACCGGGAAGAGGTCGCGCGGGTACGCCTCGGCCAGACGATGCTGGTATTCGAGCTGGGCGAAGTTCGGCAGCGCCGCGGCCAGGTGGATCGTCGCCGCCGTCGTCACCGGTCCCAGCGGGTTGTGGGGCATGACGTCGATGTAGTGCGCCTCGCACCAGCCGGCCACCTTCTTCGCCTCCGTCAGCCCGCCGACATTGGAGACGTCGATTCGCGCGTAGTTGAGCAAGCCCCCTTCGACGAAGGGAACGAAAGCCCACTTGCTGGAGAACTCCTCGCCGATGGCAAAGGGCACGCGGGTCATGCCCCGCAGTTGGCGATACGCTTCGACGCTCTCGGCCCGGATCGGCTCTTCGACGAACTGGAGGTGCAGCGGTTCGACCCGCTGGCAGAAGACCGCCGCCTCGGCCACCGACAGCCGGTGGTGGAAATCGATCGACAGCTCCACCCGCGACCCCAGCGCCCGCCGAATCTCCCCCAGCCAATGCACCGCCTGCTCGATCGACTCGAACGGCTCGTACACCTCGCCGCTCTCGCCACTCCAGCCGGCGTCGGCCATGCCCGGCACGAAGCGCATGTAGCGCCAGCCGGCGTCGGCCAGCTCCCGCGCCCGCTCCACGCACTCCGGGCCGTTCAGCACGCCGGGCGCGGCGAAGCACTGCACGCGCTGCCGGCAGGCGCCGCCCAGAAGCTGATAGACCGGCACGCCGAGCTGCTTGCCGAGGATGTCCCACAGCGCGATGTCGACCGCCGCGATCGTCGCCCCCAGGATCGTGCCCCCCTCGAAGTAGGCGCCGCGGTACATCGTCTGCCACAGGTGCTCGATGCGCCGCGGATCCTCGCCGACGAGAAACCGCGCCAGATGCTCCAGCATCCCCTGCATGGCCAGCTCGCGCCCGGAGATGCCCCCCTCCCCGACCCCGACGATCCCCTCGTCCGTCTCGACCGTGACGACGAACTGGTTGCGATGCCCGACCTTGACCGGATACCCCCGCACCGCGGCGATCTTCATGCCCGTCTCCCATAGCTCGCTCGACCCACGCCATTGTGAACGATCTCGACAATGACCGGGGCAGTCCCCGCCGCACGAAAAAGCCCCTCTCCCCGCGCACGGGGAGAGGGGTTGGGGTGAGGGTCGCGAAGGGTTGGGGGGTGAGGGCGATGCTCTCCTACCCCACCGGCTGAGCCGTCTCGGTCGCCTCCTGCATCACCGCCGCGTCGCCCTCGGCGCTGAAGTCGTCCCACACCAGCGGATCGGTGAAGATGCCGAACAGCTCCTCCCCGTCGAAGACCCCGTCGCCGTCCGTGTCCGCCGCCAGCGGGTCCGTGCCGTAGAGATTGATCTCGTCGCCGTCCGCCACCCCGTCGGCATCCGTGTCCGGGTTCGTCGGATCCAGCCCCAGCCCCGGCTCCAGCTCGTCGGCGTAGTTGTCGGCGTCCTGATCGGCCGCGGTGGCCACCGCCATCTCCGCCGGCGCCGCCTCGGCGGGAGCGGCCTCCACCGGCGCCGCTTCGGGAGCCGGCGCCGGAACCTCGTCCGCGACCGGCGCCGCCTCCGCCTCCACCCCCGCGTTGACCACCGCCACCCCGCTGCCCGGCCGCAGATCGCTGCACATGATCGTCCGCTCGCCCGGCGGCCCGGAGACGGTGCACGTCCCGCTGTCGCCGGCATCCTCGTCGTAGACGATCGGCCCGGTCTGCGCCAGCGCGCCCGCCGCTCCCCCCAGCCCCAGGGCCAGCCCGAACCCCACGATGATGAGCCGCTTCATAGTCGATCGTCTCTCGCATTGGTTGGCCGACGAATCGGTGCCCCGACGATGCGGCGACGCAAGCGCCGACAGGCCACATCAGCTACCTCTGGCAACGTGCGACCCACGGTCCGCGTTTCTTTTCGCGGTGCCGGGCCGTCTCAATCACCCCATATTTGCGACGCTGACACTGGTGGCCATCCCCCATCGAATGACCTGCTGAAACGCGGCATCGGACAGACCAGGGCGGAATGCCCCCGCTCTTTGCGCGCAGGGTGAGAGGATCGGCCAATGAAGGTCGGTCAGAAGGTCGGGAGTGAAAGCCAGCCTCTACGGCAACACCACACTATCCGGCGCCCCCACGCACCCCGCCGCCCGCCACGCCTCCAGAAACTCCACCCCCGCCTCCCCGCTCACGAACCACAACCGCTCACACGGCTCCGCAAGACTCCCCGCCTCCAACGCCTCCAACGCCCCCCGCCACAGCAGCGCCGGCCGCCCATCTCCCTCCCCACCCTCGGGGAACGAGCCTCCCCCTCCCGCCTCCCGCCTCCCGCCTCCCGCCTCCCGCCCCAGCTCCACAAACCGATAGACCCCATCCAGCTCCAGCCGATACGTCGCCGCCCGCACCCGCTCGATCTCGTCCCCCAGCGCCGGGTCCTCCACCAGCACCGCCCCGCCCCGCTCCGCCGCCGCCTCCTGCCACGCCGCCAGCGTCGCCGCCGCCAGCGCCTCCCGCGTCGGCCCCAGCGGCGCGCTCATCTCTCCCCCCGCCAGCACCGCCGCCGGCAGCAGCACCGCCCCCGCTGCCGCCGGCCCGATCCACCGCCCCGCCTCCGCCCACCCCGCCCGGCTCGCCGCCCCACCCAGCCAGCCGCCAATCGCCGCCGCGCCCGCCCCCGCCAGCAGCAGCGCGAACGGCAACGCCGGAACCAGCCGCCCCACGTGCACCCGCGAGGTCAGCAGCAACGGCAGCGCCAACCCGAGAAACAGCACCACCGGCAGCACCCGAATCGCCAACCGCTCCCGCCCTCGAAACCCATCCCGCGCCAGCGCCGCCCCGCCGATCACCGCCAGCGGCAGCAGGAACCACGGCCAGAACCGCCCCCGCTCGTTCCAGGAATCGGTCGCCACCGGCGCCGTCCCCCGGTCCAGCAGCAGATTCCCCAGGTCGCCCGCGTTCTGCCCCACCAGCCGCGCCGCCGCGCCCCACCCGGCCCCCGCCGCCGCCTCCCCTTCCCGCACGTACCGCCCCGCCGCCCCCGGATCGCCGCTCATCGCCACGAGCTGCTCCCCGCGCGCATGGAAATAGCCGACCGCCGCCCCCACCGGATCCGGCTCCGCCGCCGCCAACTGCTCCAGCCCCATCGTCGTCGCCGGCACGATCAGCGCGCACACCACCGCCGCCCGCAGCAGCACCGCGCGCCGCCCCCGATGGCGAATCGCCTCCACCCCCAGCACCCCGACCGCCAGCGGCCACACCAGCCGCACCGGCGCGTAGGCGTAGATCCCCAGCAGCATCGCCCCCGCCAGCGCCCCCTCCCGCCGCCAGGACCACCCCGCCCCCGGCCCCGCCTCCAGCACCCGCATCAGCGCCAGCACGGAAAGGAGCAACGGAACCAGCGACACCCCCACCAGCGTCGCCGTCCTTCCATAGAACAGGAAAGCCGGCGACATCGCCAGCAGCAGCGCCGCCACCGTCGCCGCCCCCGCCCCCACGACGCGCCGACCCACCAGCCACAACAGCGGCACGGCGCACGCGGCCAGCAGCGCCACGGGAAGGCGCATCCCCTCCAGCCCCACCCCCGTCAGCGCCATCCCAAGCGCCACGGGCGCCCCGACCAGCGGCCCCTGCCCACTGTCGGTCATCAACCCGTCCGTCGGCGCCCAGATCTCCACCGTCGGCCCGTGCGGCGCCGCCCAGTACGTCGCCCACCGCCAGGCCGTGTACCCCTCCCAGTTGGCCGCCCACTCCGGATGCGCCCCGAACGGCCACGGCGCCAGCAACGCCGCCCCCGCCAGCAGGTACAGCGCCGCCAGCGCCGGCCAATCCCCCAACCGCACCAGCCCGAACGAGCGCGGCCAGACCTCCGGGAACGGGCGAATCGCCCCCGCCCCGAACCAGAACCCGCCCTCGTTGCCCGTTCGCGACCCGGCGACCACGCCCCCGCTCCTCGGCCCCGCCTACCGATCGGCCCGCGGGATCTCGCCTCGCCGCGCCAGCAGCCGCCGAAACCCCAGCGCCGAAAGCACGCTCGGCGACGCCCAGCCGTACCGCTGCACGATCCCCGGGTCGTCCGCCCGCGCCGCCCCGATGCGCCCTTCGGTGTGCGCCTGAATCCGCGCCGCTGCCGCCTCGTCGTCCTCCCCCGCCAGCATCGCCCCGCGGCAAATCGCCTCCACCTCGGCCAGGTTCGGCATGAGCCGATCGAGGTGCTCCCCAACGTCGTCGAACGCCCCGCCGTGCGTCAGGTACAAGCGCCGCGCCCCCGTCTGCCGCAACCGCTCGGTGGAGACCGCCCAATCGTCCGGGGCCAGCTCCGGCGGCGGCGCCGGCGGCAGCGCATACGCCGACCCCGGCATCCGCACCCCGCCCACGTCCCCCGTGAATACCGCCCCCCGCTCCGGCTCCCAATACGCCACCTGGTGCGAGGCGTGCCCCGGCGTGAAGAGCGCGCTCAGCACCCGCCCCGCCGCCTCCACCGTCTCCCCGTCATTCAGCGGCCTCACCCGCTCCTCCGGAATCGGGACGACCTCGCCCCACAGCGCATCCATCCGCTCCCCATACAGCCGCGCCGCCGAGCTCACCAGCCGCGACGGATCGGCCAGATGCGGCGCCCCCGCCGGATGGACGTAGACCTCCGCCTCCGGCAGCTCCCGCACGATCGCCCCCGCCCCCCCGGAGTGGTCGAGATGAATGTGCGAAACGAAAATCTTGCTCAGTTGGCCAAAATCGAACCCCGCCGCCGCGACCCCCGCCCGCAGCGCCGGCAGCGTCGACGCCGGCCCCGTCTCGATCAGCGCCAATTCATCCGGGGCCGCCAGCAAATAGGCGTAGATGACCTGATCCCACCCCTGAAACCCCAGGTCGATCGCCCAGACGCGCTCCTCGACCTCGGTCGCCGTCCCGCCCGCGAACGCCCCCGGCTCCGCCTCCCACACGCTCGACCTCCGGCCGCATCTCACGTCCCGATAATCGCGTACGTACAGTACCACCCTCTCCGCTCGGGGATGCGACAATCCGTCCCAGGAGCGAGCCCATGCACGTGATTCCCGCCAGCCACACGACCTTCGCCTTCCGCCCTGACGCCGCCCCCGTGCTGCGCGTCCGCCCCGGCGCGACCGTCCGTTTCGAGACCTCGGCCGCACCGATCGAGCGCCTCTTCGCCGCCGGCGACCGCTGGCTCGACGTCCTCGATCTTCACGCCATCAACGCCGTCACCGGCCCCGTCTTCATCGAAGGCGTGCTGCCGGGCGACGCCGTCTCGGTGGAAATCCTCGCGATTGAGCCGCTCGACTGGGCCTGGAGCGCCGCCATCCCCGGCTTCGGCTTGCTCGACGGCCTCATGCCCGGCCCGATGCTGACGCGGCTCCCGATCCAGGACGGGGAGGTGATCGTCTCCGACCGCATTCGGCTGCCACTGCGGCCCATGATCGGCTGCCTCGGTCTCGCCCCGGCCCAGGGGGAAACCTCGACCCTCTCCCCCGCCATGCCCTGGGCCGGCAACTACGACCTCACCCAGATCGCCCCCGGCGCGACGATCCTCTTCCCGGCCCAGGTCCCCGGCGGCCTCTTCTCCCTCGGCGATCTGCACGCCGCCATGGGCGAGCACGAAGCGACCTTCGTCGCCATCGAGTGCGCCGGCGCCGCTGCCGTCCGCCTCGGCCTCCGCCCCGGCCTCCACCTGGAAACCCCGCGCATCGAAACCGCCGACCGCGTCACCGTCCTCGGCCTCAGCCCCTGCGGCGACGACGGCGCCGCCCGCCTCCAGGCCGCCCGCCTCCTCTTCGACCTCCTCACCGGGGAGTGGCGCCTCACCCCCCACGAGGCCTACATCCTCATCTCCGCCCAGGCCGACCTCTCCCTCGGCGGCCCCGCCGGAACCATCGTCCTCGGCAGCATCCCGAGGCGGAAGGCGGAAGGCGGGGGCGAGACGACAAGCCGGCAAGCACGCTATAAAGCCGATAGCCGATAGCCGATAGCCCAACGCGGAGAACCCCCATGCCCCTGCTGCTGCTGAGCCAGGAAGACGTCGAGCGCCTCCTCGATCCGGCCACCATGCTCGACGTGCTGGCGCAAGGCTTCGCGGCGCTCAGCGACGGACAGGTCGCCGCGCCCGGCCGCTCCGGCATCAGCACCCCGGACGGCTTCTTCGGCACGATGCCCGGCTGGCTCCCGGGCGGCCCGATGGGGGTGAAGCTCGTCACCGCCTTCCACGGCAACCCGGCGCAAGGTCTCCCCGGCCACCAGGCCCTCATCTGCCTCTTCGACCCGGAGAACGGCTCCCCCCTGGCGGTCATGGACGGCACGCACATCACCGCCCTGCGCACCGCCGGCGGCGCCGCCCTCTCGGCAAAGCTCCTGGCCCGGCCCGACGCCCACACCCTGGCCATCATCGGCGGCGGCGTGCAGGGCGTCGCCCACGCCCACCTGATGCCGCTCGTGCGCGACGTCATCGACATCCGCGTCTGGTCCCGCTCCCCCGAGAGCGCCGAGCGCGTCGCCGCCGTCGCTGCGCGCGCCCAGGTCGTCGAATCGGCGGAAGAGGCCGTGCGCGACGCCGACGTTGTCTGCCTCTGCACCAGCGCCCAGGAGCCGCCCGTCCGCGCGGAGTGGATCGCCCCCGGCGCCCACGTCACCTCCGTCGGCTTCCACCCGCCGGGCGGCGAGCTCGACCCCGCCCTCATCGCACGCGGCCGCCTCTTCGTCGAGACCGCCGACGCCTTCCTGCCGCCCCCGGTCGGCTGCGCCGAACTGCACGGCCTCGACCCGGCTATCGGCACGGAGCTGGGCGAGGTCATCCTTGGCCGCCGCCCCGGCCGCGAGTCGCCCGACGACATCACCATCTACAAATCGATGGGCCACGCCATGGAAGACGTCGTCGCCGCCGCCCTGGTCTACCAGGCCGCGCTCGCGGAAGGGGCGGGGACGCCGTTCGCGATGGAGCATCGAGCGTAGCCACATGAAGCAAGCGTTGCTCGCCATTGTTGTGGGCTGGAAGACGGGCTACGCTTTCGGCCGAGAAACTGTTCAGGAGGCTGCCATGGCGCTCGTTTCCTCTGGTCACGTCACGACCGTGCAACGATGGCTGGAGCAGTTGGAAGCTTCTCGTACGCCAGAAGCGCAGGCCGCCTACCTCGCGGAGCTGCGGGCCAGCGTGAAGCGATACGAAGCGCGTTACGGGATGGCTTCTGAGCGCATCCATGACGCTATTGACGCGGGGCTGTTAGTCGAGGATCTGGACGTCTGTGACTGGATCTTCGATTATGAGCTGCTGCGTGACATCGAGGAGCGCTGAATCTGGCGGTTCCCGCTGGCGGATGCTGCTCGACACGTACCGTCAGGTTCTCGCTCGGCGCATTGAAGACTTCTACGACGAGGGATTTGTCCATGACAACGGCCTCGCATTCCGCGAGCCACGGGCTGATAGGGTTGTCATCAAGGGTCGCATTCGGTGTCAGAACGATTTATTCATCGACGTGGAGATGACTTTAGCGGTACGGGTCGTCCGAGGTCGAAAACAGGTTCGGCTGGCCAGATACAAGTACCACGCGGGTATCGAGGGTCCACAGGTTCGCAGCATCTTTCGCTATGACAATTCCCATGCGCACATCGGGGAAGGTCAACCGGATCCTCACCACAAGCATCGGTTTGACCATACGACGTGGAAAGAAGTGACGCCGCCGGAATGGATCGGCGAAGCGAGGGCGCCCCATCTGAGCGATGTCATCGAGGAACTGCGAGACTGGTGGGAAACAACAGGCCGGCATCTTGATCTCGGGCAGGGATAACGACGCGCTCTTGAGGGATGGTCGACCGCCTCGTCTATCGCTTGACGGCTCCGCCGACCCGGCGTAGCCTCCCCCATAACAATCGGATAGCACGTCAACGGGAGCTCGGGGAGCCGGGCTGAGAGGGTGGCCGTCGCCGATACCGCCG
>CALMZR010000129.1 GCA_937870845.1 uncultured Chloroflexota bacterium | reverse complement strand
CGGCGAGGAGCTGGTCCGTGCGGCCGTAGACGGCGTGCCCGCCCGCCGCGGTCGGCTGCCAGCCGGCGACGCGGATCGGCAAGATCGTCGCCCCCGGCGCCGCGCCGCGGATGCCCGCGGGCCCGCCGCGGCCGGCGAGCAGCCCCGCCATCTGCGTCCCGTGCCGCTCGAGCCTCGTCGGCTCGCCCGGATGGGCGCGCGCGAGCGCGCGTGCGTCCGGATCGAGCACGTCGATGCCCTCGCGCAGCCGGTCGCGGATGAACGGGTGCGTCGCGTCGACGCCGGTGTCGAGGAGCGCGATCGTGACCCCGCTGCCGTCGAAGCCCGGGATGCCCAGCTCCGCGCGCCGGCCGGCGCCCGTCGCGAAGGCGGCGCTGCGCAATTCCGCGGCGGAGAGCGAGGCGGGGTACGCGGCGCGGACCGGATAGACGCCGGCGACGTCGGGGTCGCGCTCGAGCAGCCCGAGCGCGCGGCCGTCGATCGGCGCCGAGAAGCCGTTGAAGGTGCGCGTGTAGACGAAGTCGGGAACGATCCGGATCCCCCCGCCCGACAGCCGTGCCGCGATCTGCTTCTGCGCGGCGAGCGCCGCGGCGGTCCATTCGCGCATCGCGGACTCCGTCGCCGTCCCGCCCGCCTCGGCCATGCGGTCGGCCAGCGACGGGTTCTTCAGGACGACGATCATCCGCTGCCCGAGCGCGACGGCGTCGCGCTCGCCGTCGACGAATCCCCGCCAGTCCGCCGCGCCGCCCTCGATCGGCACGGGTTGCTGCGCGCCCTCGCCGCCGCCCGCGGCGAGCAGCGCCGCGGCGACGGCGAGCCCGGCGGTGAGGCTGCGGCGGTCAGGCCCGCGATGCATACGCGTCCAGGTCAAGGTACTGAGGATAGGCAAGGCGTCTGCCGTACCTGCCCGCGGAGGCGATCATCGCCGCGTTGTCGGTGCACAGCGCGAGCGGCGCGAAGCGGGCGCCGGGCAGCGAGGCCCGCAGCTCGGAGTTCGCCGCGACGCCGCCGCCCAGGTTTCGGCCGAGCGCGCGAACTGTGGTCAGCCCTGCCGCAATATTAGTGGCGAGAACTGCGAGGGCAACGACTGCTGCAACGCCGGCCTGCGTTGCAGCGGAACCGGCAACGACGCCATTTGCGTCCGAGAACCGGACAGCGCGTCGACTTGTAGTCGCAACGTGAATTGCACGCGTAACTTCGAGTTGTGCCGTAACGGCCGCTGCCGCAACCAAGTCGTCTGCGATCGTTGCCGCGTCACCGAAGACTGCCCCGCCGGTCAGGCCTGCCGCAACGGCAACTGCGGAGACTGCAACCGCGACCGCGACTGCCGCTCCAACGAGGTCTGCCGCAACGGGCGCTGCGAGCGCGGCCGCAACGAATGCCAAAGCAACAGCGACTGCCCCCGCCGCCGCCGCTGCCGCAACGGCCGCTGCGTGCGCCGCAACTAGGTCGCGCCGGGGGTCGGTGACGGCCCCTCGCCCCAACCCCTCTCCCCGTGCGCGGGGCGAGGGGTTTCTTGTTGCCTGGGCAGCGCGCCCATCGTGGATCGTGTTTGGGCGCCGCCGAGGCCGATGTCGAATTTGGGCGCCGCCGAACGTCGATAAAGCAGAGGAGCCGTGGGGCTCGCCTGCAAACGGAGGGATTCGCCGTGAGAAAAATCGTGGCCGGGTTGTTCATCTCGCTGGACGGCGTCTACGAGGCGCCGCACGAGTGGCACTTCCCCTACTTCGACGACGCCATGGGACGGGCGGTCGACGAGCAGATGCAGGCGGCGGACGCCATGCTCCTGGGGCGCGTCACCTACGAGGAGTTCGCCAGCTACTGGCCGCACGCCAAAGACGACCCCGAGCTCGCCGCCCATATGAACGAGACGCCCAAGTACGTCGTTTCCTCCACCCTCGAGCGCGCCGATTGGCGGAACACCACGCTCATCGCCGGCGACAACGTTGTGGCGGAACTGAGGAAGCTCAAGGCGCAGCCGGGCAAGAACATCGGCATCACCGGCAGCGGAACCCTCGTCCGTTCCCTGCTGCGCGAGGGGCTGCTCGACGAGCTGCGCCTGCTGGTCCACCCCATCGCCGTCGGCAGCGGCAAGCGGCTCTTCCCGGACGGGAGCAATCAGCAGCCGCTGCAGCTGGTCGATTCCCAGACGTTCGACACCGGCGTGCTCTATCTGACGTACCAGCCTGCCGCTGAGTAAGACAGATGTTGGGCGCGCCGGGTCGCCCCGGCCAACGCCCCTCACGCCCGGTCCCTCTTCGAGGACGCAGCGATTGGGGCCGTGTCCGCACGGTGCCGAGGCACGGAGCAACGACGATGGAGAATCAAACCGACCCGGTGACGACAGAGTCGTACGTCGCTGACGGCGCGGCTCCGACCCCATGGGAAGAGGCGCGCTGGCGGTTGGCGCAGGCGGGGACGTACTGGGTAGCGACCGTACGCCCCGAAAGTCGCCCCCACCTCGTGCCGGTGTTGGCCGTCTGGGCGAATGGCGCGTTGCATTTCGCCGCCAGCGAAACCACCCGGAAAGCGCGGAATCTTGCCTCCAATGCCCAGTGCGTCGTCTCGACCAGCCACGACCGGCTCGATGTGGTCGTCGAAGGCGAGGCAGAGCCCGTGCGCGACGACGCGGCATTGCGCCGGGTCGCAGAGGTCTACGGCTCGAAATACGAATGGTCGGTCACCGTGAGCGACGGCGCCATCGTCGGCGACGGCGCGCCAACGGCAGGTCCGCCTCCCTATGGGGTTTACCGCGTCAGACCGGCGATCGCGTTCGCCTTCCCGCACGACGAGACGTTCGCCGCGACACGCTGGCGGTTCTAGCGATCGCCGCTGCTCACTTTCAAGGGCCTGGCATCGCCCAGTTCGCCGACCCCGCGGGGACCGTCTGCTCCGCCACCCAGGGCGACGAGCGCCGCCGCGTGCTCCCGGGATTGATCTGCTGCCGATGGCAGCCCGCATCATGCCTGTGCATGGCAAGGAGGCTAAGCACCCATGTCCTCGTTCGATGCCGCGCCCAGCGCCGCCCGATCGGTCGATTGGGGGCGATATGCCCTCGTCGCGATCGCCACGGTGATCGCCGCCATGGCCGCCAACCTCGTCGTCTACTACGTCGGGAGCGTCGTGGCTGACTACGACCCGGACTTCGTCGTGCTGGCGACCCCCGGCGGGACGATCATCTTCACCGTCGTCCCGGCCATCGTGGCCGTGCTCGTCTACGCCATCCTGCTGCGCACGACGCGCAACCCGGCGCGCACGTTCACCATCATTGCCGCCATGGTCCTGATCCTCTCCTGGATCCCGGACCTGACCTACATCCCGGCCGTTCCCGGCTCCTCCGCCGGGCAGACGGCGGTCTTGATGATCATGCACGCGGTGGCCGCGCTCGTGATCGTCGGCATGCTGACCCGGTTTGCGGGTTCGCGGGAGCCGTAGGCGGTTTCATCGCATCTGGTGAACGCGCAACGGCTCGCCCCCCGCCGCGTCGCGGGTCCATAACCCGCGAGATCGTGGATCGCGATCCCACCGAAACGTACCTTCTGATACAGAGTGCGGATGATGCGTTGGGTGTGCCCGCGCGTCTCCCGTCGCCCCCCTCTCCTCTGCGCACAGGGAGAGGGGGGTGGGGGGGTGAGTGTCCGTCACCGCGATGGCCCGGTGTTCATCCGCACTCCGTATGAGTGCCGTGAGGCGCACACGCGCCCGGGAGGGTTCGACATGATCGTGGAAACGCTGGTCTCGGCGCACTGGCGCTTCGGCCCGGCGGCGGGGCTCGCCGCGATCGGCCTCGTGCTCTTGGCCAGAGGGCTCTGGTTCGGGGTCGCGGGGAGCCGCGGGTTGGTGCGCGAGCGCGACGCGCTGGGGTGGAAGCGCGGCTTTCGCCTGACCGTCGCCGGGCTCTGCCTGGTTGGCTTCGCCGCCGCGTGGGCGTGGCAGGCGCTGTGGCTGTTCGTCGTCGCGGCGGGCATCCTGGGCGAGGAGCTGTTGGAGACGAGCGTCATCATCGAGGTGCTCAAGCGCCATCCCGCCCCAAGCGCGGCGCACGCCGGCCGCGCCGCCATCGTCGCCACGGCGCCCTGAGCCATATCTGAATCCCGGCAAGTACGACGCTGTCGATTTCGGAGGCCGCCGAACGTCGTTCTCGTAGCACGGGAGTCGGCGCCCGCACGAGAGGCACGGAGAGACACGCGATGAAACGACGCACGATGCTCGCAAGCGCCATGGCCGCCGGGACGTCCCTGGCGTTGGCGCCGCTCATGGCGCAGGGGCAGATGGAAGACCCCGGCGAGGCATCGCCAACCACGGAAAGAGAAAACATGACCCAATCCACTCCACAAACCGGCTACGCCGACGTCAACGGGCTCCAGATGTACTACGAGATCCACGGCGCAGGCGGCGTACCCTTGGTGCTGCTGCACGGCGGCATCTCGACCATCGGCGTCGACTTCGGCGCCATCCTGCCGGGGCTGTCCGCGTCGCGCCAGGTCATTGCCGTCGAGCAGCAGGGGCACGGCCATACCGGCGACATCGACCGCCCCCTCTCCACCGCCCAGATGGCGGACGACACCGCGGCGCTGCTGCAGCACCTCGGCGTCGAGCAGGCCGATGTCCTCGGCTACAGCGTCGGGGCCGGCATCGCCCTGGAGCTGGCCATCCGCGAGCCGGAGCTCGTGCGCAAGCTCGTCTTCATGACGCTCATCGTCGATCAGACCGGCTACTACCCCGGCCACCTGGAAGGGATGGCCATGATCGAGCCGGAGATGCTGGCCGGCTCCCCGTTCGCCGAGGCCTACGCCGCGGCGGCCCCGAACCCGGATGACTGGCCCGTCCTGATCGAGAAGATCAAGACATTCGCCGCCGCCGAGGCGGGCTGGACGGCGGAGCAAATCGAGGCGGTCTCCGCCCCCGCCCTCATCATCGCCGGCGACTCCGACATCGTCCGCCCCGAGCACGCCGTCGCGACGTTCCGCCTCTTCGGCGGCGGCGTGCCCGGCGACATGATGGGCCTCCCCGCCTCCCAGTTGGCCATCCTCCCCGGCACCACCCACATCACCCTGGTGCAACGCCCCGAGTGGCTGCTGTCCATGATCGTGCCGTTCCTCGACGCGCCCCTGCCCGCGGCCGGCACATAGCGCGGCATCCCGCATTCGTGTCATTCCGACGAAGGAGGAATCTAAGCGTGCGGGGAACGCATGCTCATGGAGCACGAGATGGTTCTTGGGAGTCCTCGCTTCGCTCGCAATGACACGGACGTTGGCAGCGCCCCTCACGGCTGCATGGCGCGCTCCCCGACCCAGCGAAACCCCGTCGCCCGAACGGCCCCCTCCTCGATCAGCGCCCGCTCCAGCGGCTCGAGCGACGGGTGCAGCCCGTAACGGTAGAGGTACGGCATCCGGGTGAAGAACCGCTCGCGGAACGGGGCCATCAGCTGGGCGCGCATCGCCGCGTACCCGTGGAGATCACCATGCTCGGCCCACCAGACGCGGCGCCACGCCTCGAAATCGGACGGCAGCCGGTCATGCTCTTCGTCGGAGGGCGGGCCCGCGGCCGTGGCGGCGTGCCGCTGGTGGAAGTACCAGCGCGCCGTCGCCTCGTCGCGCAACCCGTCCCGGTCCCACTCTTCCAGGATGAACCTTCCGCCTGGAGCAAGCAGAGCGGCGACGGCCTCGGCGGTTCGATCGAGATCCGCGATGTGGTGCATCGATAGCGAGGCGATCACCGCGTCGAACGGCCCCGGCTCAGCGAAGTCTTCGAACCGGATGCGGCGGAACAGCAGTCCCTCCGGCGCCACGGGATCGACCGCGACGACCTCGTGCCCGGTCGCCGCCAGGGCGTAGGCGAACTCCCCCGTCCGGCCGCAGCCGATCTCCAGAACTCGGGCCGGTGCCGGCAGGTGACGTTGCACGAACGAGATG
>CALMZR010000128.1 GCA_937870845.1 uncultured Chloroflexota bacterium | reverse complement strand
CTGGCCCAAAAAGCCGGCCGCCCCGTTCGCATCGCCAACAGCGTCGACGAGGCGATGGTCACCACCCGCCGCCACGGCATGCAAGCGTGGATGCGCACCGCCGCCACGGCGGACGGCCGCCTCCTTGCCCGCGAGGTCCGCGCCTGGTTTGACACCGGCGCCTACGCCGACAACGGCCCCCGCGTCGTCGCCACCGGCGCCGACGCCGCGCCCGGCCCCTACCGCTGGGAAGCGGTCAAGGTCGACGCCTGGGGCGTCTACACCAACACCTCCCCCGCCGGCTCCTACCGCGCCTTCGGGGCCAGCCACCTGCAATGGTGCGGCGAGCTGCAAATCGACGAGATCGGCCGCCGCTGCAGCCTCGACGCCCTCCAGATGCGCGAGCGCAACCTCCTCGCACGCGGCGAGTCCGTCCGTCCCGGCGGCAAACCGCTCGACGCTGACCTCGTCGGCGATATCCGGAAAGTCGCCGCCAGCCTCGACTGGGACTCCCCTAAACCCGAGGGCGTCGCCGGCCGCGGCATGAGCGTCGGCCTCCTCGCCGCCGGCGCGCACCCCGTCTCGACCGCCGCCGTCCGCATGGACGCCGACGGCAGCGTCACCCTCCTCGTCAGCTCGACCGAGGTCGGGCAGGGCGCCCGAACCGTCTTCGGCCAGGTCGTAGCCGAGGAGCTGGCCCTCCCCCTCGAACACGTCCGCGTCCTCGGCGGCGACACCCGCGTCACCCCCTACGACCGCTCCACCGGCGCCAGCCGCTCCACCACCATCGCCGGCCTCGCCGTGCAACGCGCCGCCTTCGACATCCGCTCCCAACTCCTCGCCATCGCCTCACGCGTCCTCGACCTCCCGCAGGAGGCGCTGGACGTCCGCGCCGCCGCCGTCTGGCACGAGGGCGAATCGCTCCCCTACCCCGACCTCATGAAAGCTCACTTCGGCATGGTCGGCGGCGAGCTGATCGGCCGCGGCGAGGTCCGCCCCGAAAAAGGCAGCGGCTCCTACGCCGAAGGCCCCGTCTTCTGGGAGGTCTGCATCGGCGGAGCCGAAGTTACCGTCGATCCCGAGACCGGACGAGTCACCCTGAACAAGGTCGTCAGCGTCGCCGACGTGGGCAAGGCGATTAACCCGAAGCTGGTCGAAGCGCAGGAGATGGGCGGCGCGATGCAGGGCATCGGCAACGCCCTGCACGAGGAGATGCTCTTCGGCCCCGACGGGACGTTGCAGAACGCCACGCTCTACGAGTACCACGTCCCAACCATCGCCGACATGCCCGATACTTTCCATTCGAATATCGTCGAGAACGAGGACGGCCCCGGCCCCTACGGCGCCAAGGGCGTCGGCGAAGGAGCCCTCGCCGGGGTCGCGGCGGCCATCGCCACCGCGCTCGCCGACGCCGGGGTCCCGCTCAATGAGCTTCCGGCCACGCCCGAGCGCGTCTGGCGAGCGCTCGCGGCCCGCGGCGGAGAAGAGAGCCCCTCTCTCCGCGCACGGGGAGAGGGGTTGGGGTGAGGGGGATTCCCCGGCACGGGCGACGAACATAGGAGACACGCGATGACAATGAAAATCTATCTCCTCGACAACGGCACCCTGCTGATGGACAAGTCGTTCATCACCTGGAACCATGGCCAGGGCGCCGAGGTCCGTTTCCCGGTCTACGCCCTCTACATCGACCACCCCGACGGCAAGGTGATGATCGACACCGGCTTCGACAAGGAATGGGTCGAGCGCAAGCTCCCCTTCGAAAAACCGGAGCAGAGCGCAGACCAGACCATCGAAGCCCAACTGTCCAAGATCGGCGTTACGCCCGACGAGATCGATATCGTCATCAACTCCCATCTGCACATGGACCACTGCGGCGCCAACACCCTCTTCCCCCAAGCCACCTTCTACTTCTCCAAATCCGAGCTCCGTCACGCCTATGTCCCCGACCCCTGGGAGCGCCTCGGCTACGACCCGCTGCTGTGCGCCATCCCCAACATGAAGACCGTGCTCCTCGAGCTGGGGCACTACGAATATGAAGTCCTCCCCGGCATCACCCTCATCGAGACACCGGGACACTCCGTCGGCCACGTCTCGGCCATCCTCCGCCCCGGCGGCGACACGCCCCCGCTCGTCTTCCCCTTCGACGTCGCCTGGACCAGGCACAACCTCGAAGCCCGCGTTCTGATGGGCCTGCACACCGACCCCCGCGAGCTCCTCGACTCCATGAACCGCATCGAAAACATCGCGAAGAAGATCGGCGGCCAGATCTTCTTCTCCCACGACCGCGACGAATACGCCACCTACCGCAAAGCGCCCGACTTCTACGGCGGCTGAGGGCATTGTCATGACCGGTTTGGCAGGCGCACACCACCGAACGCCCCTACGACTGCTGAATAACGAATCGCGTCGAAAGCTGGCGAGGTAATCGCGTGGCACAGGCTCTCGGCCAGCCGAATAGCCCTGTCGTCGAAATGCGCGACATCACCAAGCGCTTCGGCCCCGTCCTTGCCAACGACCGCGTCTCCCTCGACCTCTGGCCCGGCGAGATCCACGCCGTCCTCGGCGAAAACGGCGCCGGCAAGACGACCCTCATGAACGTCCTGGCCGGCATGTACCAACCCGACTCAGGCACGATCCGCATCGCCGGCGAGCCTGTCCGCCTCGACTCCCCCGCCGCTGCCCTCCGCCGCGGCATCGGCGCCGTCTACCAGCACTTCACCCTCGTCCCAAACCTCTCCATCCTGGAGAACGTCGCCCTTGGCGCCGAAGGCGGGTTCGTCCTCGATCTCGCTCCAGCCGAAGCCAAAGTGGCCTCGATGCTTGCCGACTTCGGCCTCGATGTCTCGCCCCGAACCGAGATCCGTCACCTCGCCCTCGGCCAGCGGCAGCGGGTCGAGATCATCAAGGTCCTGCTGCGCGGCGGCCGCGTCCTCCTCCTCGACGAACCGACCTCGGTGCTCACCCCCGGCGAAGTGCAATCGCTCCTCGATCTGCTGCGCCGCTTGCGCGACCAGGGCGTCGCCGTGGTCCTCATCACCCACAAGCTGGGGGAAGCCCTCGCCGTCAGCGACCGCGTCACCATCCTGCGCGCCGGCCGCAACGCCGGCGACCTCGGCCCCGACGTCATGTCCGGCGCCGATCGGGAAAGCGTGCGCGCCCGTATCATCGCGCAGATGTTCGGCAGTTCGCCCGCCGCCGAAACCGACGATTCGAGCATGGACCACCTACCCAGTGTCATTCCGACGCCCCCCCGTGTCATTCCGACGAAGGAGGAATCTCGGCGCCCATCACGGCGGCGTCCCGAGGAGCCGAGATTCCTCGCCGACGCTCGGCATGACAGGGGCGCGCCGGCCGCCGCGCGTGACGAGCCGACTTCCGAAACGCTCCTCTCCCTACGCAACATCTCCACCCTTGGCGACCGCGGCGCCCCGGCCCTGCACGACCTGTCGCTCGATCTCCTCCGGGGCGAGGTCTTCGGCATCGCCGGCGTCGACGGCAACGGCCAGAAGGAGCTCGGCGAGGTCATCGCCGGCCAACGGCCGGTCACCTCCGGCCGCGTCCTCCTCGAAGGCGCCGACATCACCAACCGCGGCGTTGCCGCGGCAACCCGCCTCGGCATCGGTTACGTCACCGATGACCGCCTTCACGAGGGCTCCGTCGCCGAATCGAGCGTCGCCGACAACGTCGCCCTCAAATCAATCGGCCGCAAGCCCTTCTCCAACGGCTTCTGGCTCAACCGCCGCGCCATGGAGCAGCAAGCCCGCCGTCTCATCGCCGAGTTCGACGTCAAGACGCCCGGCCCCCATACCCCCATCGGCATGCTCTCCGGCGGCAACATCCAGAAGCTGCTCCTGGCCCGCGAGCTGGCCCTCGAGCCGAAGGTCCTCGTCTGCAACAAGCCGACGACCGGCCTCGATCTGCGCACCACCCAGTTCGTCATCCGCTCCCTGCGCGAGCAAGCCAACGCCGGCAATGTGGTGGTGCTGATCGCCTCCGAGTTGGACGAGCTGATTGAGATCAGCGACCGCATCGGCGTCATGTATAGCGGGCAGCTCGTGGCCGTCATGCCGCGCGCCGAGGCCGATCCGGAAACGCTGGGTCACCTCATGCTCGGCGGCGCGCGCCGTCCGCGAAAGGCGTCGGCATGACCCGCGCCCTGTCGCCATCCCGCTTCGCCCCGCTGCTGACCTCGCTGGCGGCGATCGCCGCCGCGCTCGTCCTGGGCGGCATCTTCCTGGCCCTGCGCGGCAAAGACCCCCTCGCCGCCTACGGCGTGCTCGTCTCTCGCGGCCTCGGCACGTCGTACGGCATCACCGAGACCCTCATCCGCATGGCTCCGCTGCTGATCGTCAGCGCGGGTCTGCTCGTCTCGCTGCGCTCCGGGGTCTGGAACATCGGCATCGACGGCCAGCTCCTGGTCGGCGCGCTCCTCGCCGGCGTGGCCGGCGCCGCCATCGCCGGCCAGGTTCCGAACCCGGTCATGTGGCTCATTGCCGCCCTGGCCGGGATGGCCGGCGGCCTGCTCTGGGCCCTCGTGCCGGGCATCCTGCGCGTCCGCTGGGGCCTCAACGAGATCATCACCACCCTGATGATGAACTACGTCGCCCTCAACGTCACGTCCTGGCTGGTCAAGGGACCGGTCAAAGACCCGGACGTCGTGCCGCCGCAAACCCGCCTCATCTCGCGCGAGATGCGCCTGCCCGACGTCGCCGGGACAGGGGTCCACGTCGGCCTCCTCGTCGGCCTCGTCGTCGTCGTCCTGGTGACGATCCTCTTTCGCCACACCGTGATCGGCTTCATGCTCGACGTCGTCGGCCGCAACCGGCAGGCGGCCATCCACGCCGGCATGCCGGTCAACCGGCTGACGCTCGTCGCCCTGCTCGCCAGCGGCGCCATGGCGGGCCTTGCCGGCGCCAACGACATCCTCGGCGTCAAGGGACTCTTCCAGGGAAACTGGAATCCGGGCTATGGCTTCGCCGCGTTCGCCCTCGTCTATCTCGCCCGCCTCAACAGCCTCTGGCTCATCCCCTTCGCCTACTTCCTCTCGTTCCTCGTCATCGGCGGCGAGATGATGGCCCGCCCCCTCGGCATCCCGACCTACTTCGTCGAGATGCTGGAAGGGCTGATGCTCCTCTGCTTCGCCGTCGCCGCATGGGTCGAGCGAATGCGCTCGCCATATGCCCGCGCCGAGGAAGTCGAGACCGGTCCTGCCAACGCGGGTGAGCCTCCCGGGCCTCTCATCTCCGAACCGCTGCTGGAACCAGTCGCGCGCGTCGCGGGAGGCCCCTCATGACCATCGGCGGCATTCCCCTGGCCGGCTTTCTCACCGCCATGCTCGCCGCGGGCCTCGTGGCCGCGGCCCCGCTCGTGTTAGCGGCGCTGGGCGAGGCGGTCGGCGAACGCTCGGGCCTGCTCAACCTCGGCATCGAGGGGATGATGCTCTCCGGCGCCTTCTTCGGCTTCACCGCCGCCTACCTCACCGGCAGCGCCGTCTGGGGCGTGCTGGCCGGCATCGCCGCCGGGTCACTGCTGGGAACCCTCTTCGCCGTGCTGACCGTCTCCCTCCGCGTCGACCAGGTCCTCGTCGGTCTGGCTATCACCATCTTCGGCGCCGGCCTGACCGCCTTCCTCTACCGGGACGTCTTCGGCGGGCAGAATCCCTCGTTGAGCCTTGACACGTCACGCATCGCCATCCCTGGCCTCAGCCAAATCCCCATCATCGGCGACGCGATGTTCAACCAGAGCCTGCTCTTCTACATCGCCTTCGCCCTCGTCCCGGTCTTCGCCTTCGTCCTCGCCCGCACCCGGTTCGGGCTCCAGGTCCGCGCCGTCGGCGCATACCCCTTCGCCGCCGACGCCGCCGGGGTGAACGTGACGCGCATCCGCTACCAGGCCGCCCTCATCGCCGGCGCCATGGCCGGGGTGGCCGGGGCCTTCCTCTCCGTCGCCGACCTCAAGATCTTCCAGATCGGCATGACCGTCGGCACGGGCTTCATCGCCCTCGCGTTGACGATGGTCGGCGGCTGGAACCCATACCGCATCCTCCTCGCCGCCATCCTTTTCGGCCTGCTCCGCTCTCTCGGCAACGGCCTCCAGATCATCGGCGTCAACGTCCGCACCGAGTTCATCACCATGCTCCCCTACATCGGGATCATGGTCGCCCTCGCGCTGCTTGCCGGCAAGACATCCCTCCCGGCGGCCCTCGGCGTCCCATACGCCCGCGGCCGCCGCTAACGGACGCTTGGAGATTCAGCGACGAAGGAGGTGGAAAGCGACGAAGGATGACAACGATACGATTGCCTGGATTCGGAAATTACGATGACACGACATCCGAAGGAGGACGCATGAACCGCCACCGTCTCCGCCTGGGACTCATCGCGGCCGTCGCCCTGCTCCTGCAGGCGACGTTCGCCGGATCGCTCGCGGCGCAAGACGCCACCCCCGCCGCCGAGGGCGTGACCGTCGAGCAGATCGCCGTCGTCACCCCCTCCTCGCGCACCAACCAGGGCTGGGATCAGCAGGCCGCTGACGCCGCGGAAGCCGTCGCCGCCGAGGCCGGCATCGAAGCGGTCGTCGCCGAGAACGCCGGCTACGACGACATCACCCCCGTCCTGCGCGACCTCGCCGCTGGCGGCGCCGGCCTCATCATCTGCCACGCCAGCGGCTACCAGACCGTCTGCCCGGAGTTCGCCGCCGAGTCGGGCGTCCCGGTCGCGGTCATCGAGAACCCCGGCGCCGTGGCCCCGATGCTCGTCGCCGACATCGAGACGCAGGCCCAGGAAGTCGCCTACCTCGCCGGCGTGCTGGCCGGTGAGACCACCGAGAGCGGAACCGTCGGCGTCGTCGTCTCCGGGGAGCCGCCAACCTGGAACTACATGACCGTCGGCTTCGCCGAGGGCCTGGCCGCCACTAACCCCGACGCCACGATGCTCTACAGCGTCATCGGCGAGGCCGCCTACGACGACGCCGCCGGGGCCAGCCGCGTCACCGAGCAGCAGATCGCCGCCGGCGCCGACGTCATCTTCGGCATGGGCGACGGCGCCTCGTTCGGCATGATCCAGGCCATCGAGGACCACAACGCCCAGGACGGCGCCAGCAAGGTCTGGTTCATCGACGTCATCGGCGACAAGCAGGCCGAGCACGGCGACGTCCTCCTCAGCTCGGTCCTCTTCGACTACAGCGGCATCTACCAGCAGATGCTTGACGACCTCGCCGCCGGCACGTTCGGCGACGTCTACACCATGGACGTCGAGAATGGCGGCGTCCGCCTCCTCGACCTCCCCGAGGATCTCCCGCAGGAGACCAAGGACGCCGTCGCGGCGGCCGAAGAAGCCATCATCGCCGGCGAGATCGAAGTCTCCGCCATCCCCGACGCCGAAGGCATGAACGCCCGCATCGCCGAGCTCTTCCCGGAATAACCCCCTGACCCCTTCCCTCGCTCGTGTCCGCGAGCGAGGGCAAAGCCCCTCTCCCCGTGCGCGGGGAGAGGGGTTGGGGTGAGGGGCGCCCGGGGAGACGGCGCCAAGGCAGGAGCCAGCCATGACCAAACCCACACCCTGGCCGAGGTTGAATCTGGCCGCCGGCCCCGTCCAGGTCATGGACCAGACGCTGCGCGACGCCGCCAAGCCGGTCCTCTACCACTACGACCCAGCCTTCATCGAGCTCTTCGCGCGGACCAGCGATTTGCTCAAGCAGGTCTTCCGCACCGACTACGACGTGGTCATCATGCAGGGCGAGGCCATTCTGGGTCTGGAAGCCGCCGCCGCCGGCCTCCTTTCCCCCGGCGACAAAGTGCTCAACCTCGTCTCCGGCGTCTTCGGCAAGTGGTTCGAGGACTTCATCCACAAGTACGGCGGCGAGACGATCGAGCTCGCCGTCCCCTACAACGACGCCATCGACCCGGACGACGTGCGCAAGGCCCTCCACGCCAGCCCAGGGGTGAAGTACCTCTCGGTCGTCCACTCCGAGACCCCCTCCGGCACCCACAACCCGGTCAAGGAAATCGGCGCCGTCGCCCGCGAGTTCGGCGTGCTGACCATGGTCGACACCGTCTCCGGCCTCGGCGGCGAGCTGCTCAGCCCCGAGGCGTGGGGCATAGACATCGCCATCGCCGGCCCCCAGAAATGCCTTGGCGGCACGCCGGGCCTCTCGCTGATGTCGATCAGCTCGGCCGCCTGGGAGGCGCTCGAAGCCCGCAAGCCGGAGCCACTGCGCGCCAGTTTCCTCTCCATCCTCGACTGGAAGAGCGCCTGGCTGGAGCACAAGCGATTTCCCTACACGCCCAGCATCAGCGAAATGTACAGCCTGGAATCGGTGCTTCAACAAACGCTGGACATCGGCATGGAGCGCTTCGTCGATCGCCATCAGGCCATCTCCCGCGCCTGCCGCGAAGGCGTCAAAGCCCTCGGCCTGGAGCTCTGGCCAGCGCGCGAAGAGATCGCCGCCGCCTGCGTCACCGCCGTCCGCGTCCCGGACGACATCGACGACGCCAAACTCCGCGCCACCATGCGCCACCGCTACGGCGTCACCATCTCTCCCGGCTACGGCGAGCTGCAAGGCAAACTCTTCCGCCTCGGCCACATGGGTCCGGCTCAGGCGCACCCGACCGTCCTCGCCGCCCAGCTCGCGGTGCTCGAACGATCGCTCGCGGATCTGGGATACCCGGTCCAACTCGGCGCCGGCGTCGGCGCCGCTATGGCCGCTCTCGAAGGGTGGAACGACGAGGGTGAGAAGGTGTCTGGGTGACGGGGTGACAGGGAGTTTTCCCCTGACACCCCGTCACCCCAACGAGGAGGTACGCATGGCCATCACGGCCAGGGACAAGGTCGTCATCATCACCGGCGGCGCCGGCGAGATGGGCAGCTCGCTCGCCCGGCGCCTCGTCGACGAGGGCGCCAAGGTCGTCATCGCCGACGTTGCCGACGGTTCGGCCCTCGCGGAAGAACTGAGCGCCAAGGGTGACGCTGTCTATGTCAAGACCGATGTCACCTCGAAAGCCTCGACGGAGGCGATGGCGCTGGCTGCGATCGACGCCTACGGCCGCATTGACGCTCTCGTCAACAACGCCGGCCTCTTCACCGCCAAGCCGTGGGACGAGCTGACCCTCGACGACTGGCGCGAGCGCTTCGCGGTCAACGTCGAGGGCACGTTCCTCGCCACCAAAGCCGTCGTCCCGGCCATGACCGAGCAGGGCGGCGGCCGCATCATCAACATCGGCTCCGACACCGTCTGGATGGGCACCCCCGGCTTCGCCCACTACGTCGCCAGCAAAGGCGCCGTCCTCGCCTTCACCCGCGCCATCGCCAACGAGCTCGGCCCCCGCGGCATCGCCAGCGTCTACGTCACCCCCACCCTGCTGGACACCCCTGGCGCCCGCGCCGCCTTCCCCCAGGGCCACTTCGATTACGTCCTCAGCCACACCCCCCTCGGCCGCTTCGAGAAACCCGAGGACGTCAACGGCTTGATCGTCTTCCTCGTCTCCGACGACGCCGCCTTCATCAACGGCGCCGCCATCAACATCGGCGGCGGCATCAGCATGCATTAGCGGGTTGTAGGTTGTGGGTGATGGGCTATGGACGGACGATCGTCAGGCGACGGCGCTCCCATAACCCATCACCTATCACCCAATA
>CALMZR010000127.1 GCA_937870845.1 uncultured Chloroflexota bacterium | reverse complement strand
ACCGGAAGCCCCTCAGACATCGCCGCCGCTCTGCGCGCCCACGCCGAGGCCGGCCTCTCCCACGTCCAGGTCTGGCTCGAACCGAACACGCCAGTTGGAATCGAAGCGTTCGCCCCGGTGCTGGAAGAGCTGGACCGGGGATGAAAAGCGTATCGTTACCCAGAGCTCCTGGAGGCGGCGCCAACCGGTAAGACTCTCTGAGCGGAGGTTGAAATGGACACCATGTCGGGCCACATCACGATTACCCCGGGCGTGGCAGGCGGCAAGCCTCGCATCGCCGGCCGCCGAATCACCGTGCAGGACATCGTCTTCTGGCACGAACGGTCGGCCATCAGCGCCGACGAGATCGCTTCCGAGTACGACCTGTCACTGGCCGACGTATACGCAGCGCTTGCTTACTACTTCGACCATCGCGAAGAGATCGACAAATCTTTCGCCGAGGACGACGCGTTCGTCAGCGAGATGCGCGCAAGCACTCCTTCAAGGCTGCGAGCGAAGCTCGTTGGCTGAAGCGATCAGGTTTTACCTCGACGAGCACATGCCGAGCGCGGTGGCAGAGGGGTTGCTCCGCCGTGGGGTAGATGCGCTTACAAGCCGGGAAGCCGGCATGTTGGGAGCGGACGACGCGCGGCAACTGGCGTTCGCTCAGCAGCATGGCCGGGTCTTCGTTACGCGCGATGCCGACTTCCTGCGCCTCAACGCGCTTGGGTCCGAGCATGCCGGGATTGTCTACTCGCCGCGGCGGATGTCCGTTGGCGCGTTCGTTGCACGTCTGCTGCGCATCCATCATGCGTTGACCGCAGAAGAGATGGGCAACCGCGTCGAGTATCTGTAGAAGGGCGAAGGGGAAGCGCTACCTCACCGCTCCATCGTCCAGGGTTGGGACCGAACACGCCAACCAGATCGAGGCGTTCGCGCTGGTGTTGGAGGAGTTGGACAAAGGGGAGGATTCAGCGTGAGCGCCTTGCTTCGGCTCCGGATCGCTCTCCGACGTTGGAGATGCGACTCCTGTTACGAAGGCTCCCAAGCTCAGGACGCAGTGATTGGGGCGGAGGCTCCACAGCCATGGATCGGGCAGCATCGGCGTCGAGCGGCAACGCCGCCGAAGCAAAGGCTGAGCTAGACACCGTGTCAGGCCACATCACGATCACCCTTGGGGTGGCAGGAGGCCAACCGCGCATCGCCGGACACCGGATCACGATGCAAGATATCGTGATTTGGCATGGGCGCCTGAATGTGAGCGCGGACGAAGTCGCCTCCGAGTACGGCCTAACGCGGGCCGATGTCTACGCGGCGCTCGCCTGATTCAAGGTTTCTTGCGGTCAATGCCGACCGAGATTCTTGCGGGATACGGGAGTTTGTACCCATGTCCACCACCAACCGTGAACGCGCCACGAGAGCCTTCGACATCCTGACGGCAGGGTTGCGGCCTTTCGTCGTGCAGCAGATGCGGGGGCGCAGGGGCACGGCTCGTGGCCGGACGCGCAGCAGAAGTACGACCCGTCCGTCGGCGCCAAGCCGGAAAACCTCGATGCCCTGGCGCTGCTGAAGATCGTGCGCGACAACTGGAAGTCCGTCTTCGCCCACGCGCTGGGGCCGCTGGAGCAGGGCTTCGTCTTCGAGCTGCTGGAGTTCCGCAACCGCTGGGCCCACCAGGAGGAGTTCTCCTCCGCCGATACGTTCCGCCTGCTCGATACCACGGCGCGCATGCTGACGGCGGTCTCCGCCGCCGCCCAAGCGGCAGAGATTCAGAAGATCGGGGCCGAGCTGGCGCGCACTATGTACGCTGAACAGGCCCGTCAGCAGACGCGATCACGCGCCGCCGCCCCGGTCCACCAACACCGCGAGGAGATCGATCGGACGCTTGCGGAGGGCGAGGCGTTCGTCGCCGAATTGCGTCGGAGCAGCCCCTCAGCCACCGAGCGCGGCCCGGTGGCTGAGCCCATCGGTAATCACGCGGACGAATTTGTGCCGAGAGCCGAGGAGGCCGTCATGGCCGTGGAGATCTTCAAGGACGATGACCCCGGATTCCTCGGTTGGCGTGACTCACATCCAAACGGCTACGTGGTGAACGCGTATCGTAATCCAACTCCCGACTACCTCATGCTCCATCGCACGAGCTGTCCGCATTTGCAAAGGCCAGTTGCCGAAGGCCGTTGGACAAGGGATTTCGTCAAGGTCTGCGCAACCCACACCGACGCTCTGGCAGCATGGGCGCGACAGACCGTGACGGATTCGGCTCACCTGAAACCGTGTCACTGGTGCAAACCGTGAAGGGCTGCTTGCCTCTGTCTGTTAGCCGACCGTCACCGGCACATCGTAGATGGCGTTCATCTGGTAGCCCTTGGCGTTCCAGTTCACCGCCTCCGGTTGCTGCAACGCGATCTGGTCGGTGGCGCGGGAGCGCAGCGTGTGCTCGCCCGCCTCGGCGGTCCAGGGGTACTCGAAGCGGACCCAGGAGAGCGGCCCGGCCTCCTCCACGATCGGCGCGTCCTGCCACTCGCCGCCGTCGATGCTGACGACGACGTGGTCGATCCCGGCGTACCCCGACCAGGCGAATCCGGAGATGATCTGCTCCCCGGCGGTCAGCTCTGCATCCGGCACGGGGGTGGTGATCACGGATTTGACCGGCATCTCGCGCACGGGGCGCAGGATCGTCCCATCTTCATTGATGATGACGTAGCTCTCGGTGTTGAACGTGCCCTCGAAGGGATGGTCGATGATCTCCAGCCCGACGAGCCACTTGGTCGAGGCGATGCCGCCCCAGCCGGGGACGAGCAGCCGCACCGGGCCGCCGTTCGGGGCCGGCAAATCCTCGCCGTTCATCTGCCAGACGAGCATCACGTTCGGGTCGAACGCCATCTCGATCGGCAGCCCGCGCTGCATCTCGGAGAAATCGCCGCCCTGGGAAACGACGTCGACCGCGCCCTCCTGGATGCCGGCCATCTCCAGCACGTCGATCAGGGAGACGCCGGTCCACTCCGCGTTGCCGATGCCGCCGTTGGGCCACTGCGTCCCTTCGACCGGTTCCGGGTCGTCGGGGAAGCGGCTGCGGCTGTTGCCGGAGCATTCGAGGAACGCGGTGATGGTCCGCGCCTCCATGCCCTGCAGGTCGTCGAACGTCAGCTCCATCTCCTCATCGACCAGCCCGGACACGGTCAAGCGCCACTCCTCGACCGGGATGTCGATCGACACCGGGCCGTTGGAGCGGATGAAGAAGAGGTCGTTCGGCGTCAGCAGGCCGTCGACGAGCTCCAGGGGCGTGGCGAAATTGGTGGTGCCGAGGGGGATCAGGTCCGATTGCTTGCCGAGGCTGGTCAGCACCTCTTGCGGCGTCGGCGTGCCCTCCGGGGTGGCTTCCTGCGCGAAGACCGAGTCGCGCAGGATCGAAGCGATCACCGGCGCGGAGAACCCGGCCGCAGCCAGGCGGCCGACGAGACGGCGGCGCGACAAGGAGCGCTCGCTCGAGTCGTGGGAACGCGGAGCCGTGGGCATGGTTAGACCTTTCTGCGCGATAAACGGGCATTGAGCCGATAACGGCCTCCCACGTCACGCACGATCCATGCCAGAACAGCGGAGATTTCGCCGCGGCCGCACGACCTTGGCGCAAGGCGTCGCCCGCAGCGAACAGCATCCGACATCACACAGCTGTCAGGCAGCCTCCCCACCCAGCACACTGGGAAGCAACTCGTCAGGAACCCCGAGAGAGAAGTGCGCCTGCGTCGGTTTCCACTCGTCGCCGTCCTTGGTCAGGATCATGGTGAGGCGGACTGGCATCAGGGTGCCGTCCGGCAGCAGGAACGTCGGGCGATCGGCGGCCCACCCGACGGTCTCCTCTTCCCAGCCCCGAGGGTTGCCGGCCTCGAGGCGAATACCGGGAATAGCCGCGATCTGCTCGGCATAGGCTCCGACAAAGGTGTCGCGTCCCTCATACCACTCCGTGGGCCCGGTACCGATGACCATCCCATCAGGCTCCGGCGAGAGCCCCGCCGCGAAGTCGTCCACATCGTTAGCCGAAAACAGCTCGTAGAATCGGCGAACTGCGGCCTCGACCGCTGGCGAACGTTGCATGGCGCTCCTCCTTTGTCGCCCGATGCAAAAGCAAATGACCGCCGGCCGGCATCATATCGGATACGACTCCCGTCCGGGTTCGGACCATTCGCGCCGCAACGGATCCGCGGGGCGCGCGCACTAGCCGATTTCCTATCACGGCACGTATCATTGCCTATGGCTCGCGGGGAGTGTACGTACACTCGCCCGGCCGCCGCGTTCCCGTGTCGCGGCCGCGTTTGCATCCATCTATTGGGAAGGTTCATCGTCGCATGAAGATCGTGCTCCGCCAGGACGTGCTCGATCTCGGCCGGGAACTTCTCGAGGAGGCCGATCTCAACTTTGCCGATGCGACGGGAGCACTCCGCCTGCGCATGATCGACCCGGTCGTCGTGATCGACGTGCAGGGCGCCGGTCGCCCGCCTCGAGAGGCAGCTGAGCGCCGCGAGCTCAGGAGCCTGCGAACGCCAGCCGCCGGGCGCGCCGTTCGCGCTTGAACTGCATTACGCGCGCACGTTAAGCGGCGCGCGCATCGCCGAAGCCAGCGCCGACCAGATGGAGAAAACCGGCGGCGGCACCGCAGCCCAGCGAGCGCTGTGGCTCGAACGGATGCGCGCCATTTTCCCGGACGTGAAAGAAGGCAGCAAGATTACCGGCGTGTTCCTCCCGGGCGGCGCGGTGCGCTTCCATCTTGACGCTGCGGCGCTGGGCACCATCGCCGAGCCGGGCTTTGCGCAGGCCTTCGCCGGCATCTGGCTTGGCCCCCGCAGCACCGCGCCGCGCCTGCGCGAGGCGCTGCTCAGGGGAGCGGAGCGGCGATGACGCGCCTGGCCATGCCCCAGCTGGTGTCCTACGGCCTGCTTGGCCTGCCGCTGGCGATGGTCGCGCTGCCCATTTACGTCTACCTGCCGAAGTTTTACGCCGAACGTTCGGGACTGTCGCTGACGCTGATCGGCGGCGCGCTGCTGGCCGCGCGCGTGGGCGCGGCCTTCCTCGACCCGCTGCTTGGATGGTGGATAGAGCGCGGACGCGGCGGGTTTTCCCGCTTCGTCGCCGGCGGCGCGCCAGTCCTGCTGGCCGGTTTCGTGGCGCTGTTCCATCCGCCGGCGCTGGACGGCCCGGCGGCGCTGGCATGGTTCCTCGGCACGCTGATGCTGGCGTATCTCGGTTTCGGGCTGGTGACCATCGCCCACCAGAGCTGGGGTGCGGCGCTGACCCAGGCGCAAGCCGAGCGGGCGCGCGTTACCGGCGTGCGCGAAGCGTTTGCCCTGGCGGGTGTGGTGCTGGCAGCTGCCGTCACCAGCGCCGCCGGTTACCTGGCGTTGTCGCTGTCGTTCGCGCTGGCGCTGGGGGGCGCGGCGCTGCTGTTGCTGGCCAGGGCGCCGCGTCCCGCCATGGCGCCGCCGGCAGGCATCCCGGGTTTGCGTGCAATGGCCATGCCGTTCTCGAACCGGCGCTTTCGCGCGCTGTTCGCCGTCCTGATCGTCAACGGCGTGGCGTCGGCGATCCCGGCCACGCTGTTCCTCTTCTTCGCTTCCGACCGGCTCCGGCTTGCGCCGATGGCTGGCCTGTTCCTGATCCTGTACTTCGTCGCCGCGGCGTGCTCGGTCGCGCCATGGGTGGCGGCCGCGCGCAGGCTCGGCGAGGCGCGCGCCTGGGCGGGCGGGATGCTGGTTTCGGCGCTGGTGTTTGTATGGGCCTTCGCGCTGGGGGAGGGCGACGCGCTTGCCTTCGGTGCGATCTGCATGCTGTCCGGCTTTGCGCTGGGCGCCGACCTCGCGCTGCCGCCGGCCCTGCTGGCCGGCGTGATCGCCAGCGAAGGCGACGCCGGCCAGCGCGAGGCGGCCTACTTCGGCATCTGGAACTGGGGAGTTCAAATCACATTGGCACTGGCGGCCGGCATCGCGCTGCCCTTGCTCGACTGGCTGGGCTACGGACCCGCCAGCACCGCT
>CALMZR010000126.1 GCA_937870845.1 uncultured Chloroflexota bacterium | reverse complement strand
GGTTGACGCGACGTGCCGAACTCGTGTCACTCCGGCAAAGACGAAATCTCGGCGCCCAGGTTGGATCCGGTATCTGAGCAGGAGATTCCTCGCAAGCTCGGAGCGCCGCCACGCAACTGCCAGCGATCACCCACCGAGGTCGAACCCAACATGACGCACTCCGCGCACGCCCGCCGAGCGCCAGAGAACGACTCGCCGCCAACCATCGATCACCAGCACGCCCCGATCCTGGAAGGCATCATCGCCTACCAGCAGCAGGACATCGTCCCATTCTCCACGCCGGGCCACAAGCTCGGCGCCGGCGCCGACGCCGAGCTGTTCGCCACATTCGGCGAGCGCGCATTCCAGAGCGACATCCCCCTCGGCGGCGGCGTCGGCGATACCCACTTCAGCGGCGACGCCCTCGGCCAGGCCCAGGCGCTCGCCGCCGACGCCTGGGGCGCCGACCGCAGTTTCTTCCTGCTCAACGGCTCCTCGGCCGGGAACCACGCCTTCCTGATGGCGGCTGTCCGCCCAGGCGACAAGGTGATCGTCTCCCGCGATCTGCACAAGTCGCTCCTCGTCGCTCTGATCCTGACCGGCGCAACGCCCGTCTACCTCGCGCCGCGCCTCCATCCGGAGCTGAATGTCGGACTCGGCGTCACCGCCGACGAGGTCGCCCAGACGCTGGACGAGCACCCCGACGCTCGGCTCGTGATGCTCGTCAGCCCCTCCTACTGCGGCGTCGCCTCGGATCTAGCCGGTATCGCCGCCGTCGCTCACGCCCGCAACGTCCCCGTCCACGTCGACGAAGCATGGGGCCCGCACTTCCACTTCCACCCCGCCCTGCCCCCGTCGGCGATGTCCAGCGGCATCGACGGCGCCGTCGCCTCCACCCACAAAGTGCTCGGCAGCCTCACCCAGGCCGCTATCCTGAACGTGCAGGGAACCCTCGTCCCTCCCGACCGCGTGCGAACCACTGTCGGCATGGCGCAAACGACCAGCCCCTCGGTCCTCATCCTCGCCTCGATCGACGCCGCCCGCCGCCAGATGGCGCTCCACGGCCACGAGCTGCTCGACCGCGCCATCGCCCTGGCGGACGACGCGCGCCGCCGCCTCCAGGCCTTCCCCGGCATCGCCGTCCTCGACGCCGCCCAGCTCGGCGTCGCCGCCTTCGACCTGACCAAGCTCGTCATCGACGTCGACGGCCTCGGCATCACCGGCTACGAGGCCGAGCACGCTCTCCGCAACCGCTTCCGCGTCGGTCCCGAGATGAGCGACCTCGTCGGCGTCGTCTGCCTGGTCACCATCGGCGACTCGGAGGCCAGCCTCGACCGCCTCGTCGACGCCTTCACCGCGTTAGCAGAAGAGCACTACAAGGGAGAGATTGGGCGCCGCGGCTCCCGCTCCTCCGGCGCCGTCGTCGCCCCATCCGTCCTCGCCATGACGCCGCGAGACGCCTTCTTCGCACCATCGCGGGCAATTCCCCTCGAAGAAGCCGTCGGCGAAATCTCATCCGAGCTGGTCATCCCCTACCCGCCCGGCATCCCGGTCCTCGCCCCCGGCGAGACCGTCACCGCCGACAAGGTCGCTTACCTGCGCGAAGGCGCCGCCCACGGCATGTACCTCTCCGGGCCCACCGATACGAAGCTACGAACGATTCGCATCGTCGCGGCGTAGGCTCCGCAGCCGATCAGCCGCCAGCCGAATCGTCTCCGGTCTCTTTGCAAAGCAGAACCGCGCCAGCAGCGGCGCCCTCGTGGGATCGAGGTAGAACGCTGACGGCGGCACCGCGGCCACCCCGACCTCCGTCGTCAGCCAACGGCAGAACGACACATCATCCGGGAATCCGAACCCCGCGATGTCCGCCATCAGGAAATAGGCTCCTTCGACCGGAAGCGTTCGTAGCCCAAAGTCCTCCAGCACGTCCCGCAGCGCATTGCGCCGTTCCCCATAGTCACGGCCCAGTTGTTCGTAGTACCCGCGGCCCGGGGCCTCTTCCAGCGCCAAAGCCATCGCGTCCTGAAACGGCGTGGCGGAGGCGAACGTCACGAACTGATGGACCGACCGTAGCGCCGCGTTCAGGTCAGCCGGGCCAACCGCATACCCGATCTTCCACCCCGTCATGGAGAACGTCTTGCCCGTTGAATTGATCGTCAGCGTCCGCGGCCACATCCCCGGCAACGTCGCCAGCGGCACGTGCTCCGCCCCGTCGAACAGGATCCGCTCGTAGACCTCGTCGGTGATCGCGACCACGTCCCACTGCTGGCAGAGCGCCGCCAGAACCTCCAGCTCCTCCCGTCGGAAGACCTTCCCCGTCGGATTGTGCGGGGTATTGAGCAGCAGCACCCGCGTCCGCGGGCCGAACGCCGCGGCGGCGGCCTCCGCGCTGAACGCCCACTCCGGCGCTTCGAGGGTGATGACGCGCAACGTCGCTCCAGCCATGATCGCGCTCGGCAAGTATGAGTCGTAAAACGGCTCGAACACGACGATCTCGTCGTCGGGGCCGGCGAACGCCTGGATCGCATCGTAGATTGCCTCAGTGGCCCCCGACGTCACCGTGATCTCGCGGTCGGGGTCGATGTCGGCCCCGTACCGCTCCCGCCAGGCGCCCGCGATCGCCGCCCGCAGCCGTGGCGAGCCGTGCGAGACGGCGTACTGGTTGAGGTCGGCGTCGATTGCCGCCTTCGCCGCGTCTTTGACAAAGTCTGGTCCCGGAAAATCGGGAAACCCCTGCCCGAGGTTCACCGCCTGGTGCTCGTTCGCCAGGCGGCTCATCTCGGTAAACACCGAGATGCCGAAGCCGCGCACCCGAGCCGACGTGTAGTCCCTCGATGCGTGTCGATCGCCGTCTTTCGCCACAATTCCGTCCCCGCCGCTCACGCCCCGACCGCGCAGCAACCCTCGCGCCCCATTATCGCCATCCCGAGAAGCCTTAGAAGCCTTTGCGCCTGTACCGCCTCACCCCGCGATGCCCAGCAAAGGGCGCACGGCGGTGACGACGCCGACCAGCCCGGCGACGAGCATCATCAGCAGCACGAACCGTCGGAACGCGGCAAGCGGCACGTGGCGGACAAGCCGGCGGCCCATCGACGTCCCCACCACCGCCGCCGGCAGCAACAGCAACGCGGTCTGGATATCCACCCAGCCCGTCTCCCCCACCCACACCCGCGCCGAAATCGCGACCACGTTGATGAGCAGGAAATAGGTGACGAGGCTGGCCCGAAACGCATGAACCTCGTACCCCCGCGCCACGAACAGCAGCACCACCGGCGGCCCGTTCATCCCGGTCATCGCCCCCAGCGCCCCGCTCAGCGTGCCCGCGATCCCGGGCGCGATGCGCGACCCCATCCCGCGCGGCGTCCAGCCACGGATCATCGTCGCCGCGAAGACGGTCACGACCAGACTCGTCAGCAGCCTTACCGCGCCGGCGTCGAGGATGCGCAGCAGCGCCACTCCCAAGCCGATGCCGAGCAACGCCCCCGGCAGCAGCGCCAACACCGTGCCGATTTGCGTCTCACGCCAGGCCTCAGGGAGAATCATCCACCCGGTCAGCATGGAGAGCAGGATCCCGGTCGTCACCGCCGTCTGCGCCGGATACAGCAGCAGCAGCGGCGGCACGGAGACCATCACGAATCCAAACCCCGCCAATCCGTAGGCAACCCCGGCAAACACCACCACCGCCGCCGCCACGACGAACGAAACCGTCACGGCCCGCCGGCAGCGCCGCTCATTGCATCGCCGCTCCGCCCCGTGTCATTCCGACGACGTGTGCACACCGGAGAGAGGGGTAACCTATGTTCGGAGACATAGGTTACCCCTCCGATGGCCGACGCCGGTCGACGGTGGCGACCCGGGTTCACCACGAATGCGCCCGCCTCCGATTGCCATCAGCACTCACTGGGGCGCCTGATACTCTCCGTAGATCGCCCGCAGCGTCGCGCCAATCTGCCCCAACGTCGCCCCCGCCCGCAACGCCTCTCTCATGGGCGGGAGGAGATTCCCTATGGCTGCGGCAACTGCCCCGACCTGCGCCAGCGCAGCATCGACCACGACGCGGTCCTGCTCGGACTTGAATGCCCGCACGCGCTCGATCTGCCGACGCACCGCTTCCTCATCAATCCTCTGCAGAGAGATGTCGACTTCCCCCTCG
>CALMZR010000125.1 GCA_937870845.1 uncultured Chloroflexota bacterium | reverse complement strand
ATCGACGTGGCGCCGACCGTCGGCGCGTTCGTGCTGCCCCGCTCGCCGATTGCCGCGGTCTGGAGCGACGAGCCCGTGGGCGACGAGATCGCCAACGCCATCCGGAGGGCCCTGTCGCTCGGGTCGGAGCGGACGATGCAGTCCGACGTGGAGTTTGGCTTGCAGCAACTGGCGGATATCGGGCTGCGCGCCCTCTCGCCGGGAGTCAACGATCCGACGACCGCGGTCGTCATCGTCGACCATCTCGCCGCGCTGGTGATCCAGCTCGCGAACCGGGGCGAGCCGGACGCGGTGCGCGAAGGCGACGACGGGAGCGTGCGCCTGGTCCTGGGCGCGCCGTCGTTCGAGGCGCTGGTGACCACCGCGTTCGAGCAAATCCGGCACTACGGGAGCGACAACCCGGCCTTCGCGCGTTACCTCGCGTCGACATTGCAGCGCGCCGCAACGCTCGTGCCGCCGGCCCAACGCCAGACCGTCCTCCGCTTCGCGGCCGCCCCGGCAGAGACGGCGGTCAGCAGCGCGTAATCCTTTCCCCGCGGGGATCGGCCTCGCGGGGTTACCCCCGGGACGGCTCCTGCGCCAGTTCCTCCTGCTGCTCGGTCGCCTCTTGCTCGGTGTACTCGTCCACGATGTCGCCGTCTTCTTCCAGCTCGTAGTCGCCGGAGGCGATGATGTGCAGGTCCTCGAGCACGTCGTAGGCGGCGAAGGAGACCTCCGCGAAGTCGATCTCCCCATGGACGAAGCGGACGAAGATCTCCGCCAGCTCGTCCCCGATCCCGCGCGCCAGCATCTCCTGCTCGGCTGGATCCTTCTCCACTGCGACCCCCTTCTCGACCCAGCCCCGAGCCGGGGCGTCGTCCCATGATTCTGCCGCACGGCGGCGTGGGGGGAGAGTAGCACTGGAGGAGGGTGTCAGGGTGACGGGTGACGGGTGACGGGGCGTTGGGCGACGGTCATTGGGGGCAGGCGGCGCCAACGGCGACAGGGCGACGGCCTTCCCCGTCACCCTGTCATCCTGTCACCCTGGTTGGCGTCTAGTCGGCTCCGACGGTGATCGGGTCGACCATGGCGGCGGTCGGGCGCTTGGCGTCGGTGGGGGCGGCCAGCCAGGCCGCGACCATGGCGAAGAAGCCGATGAACGCCGCGATCAACGTGATTTCCATGTCGTCTCCTCCGTTATGCCGTCTCGCCGTGCCGCGGGCGATGCAGGCATCGCCCCTACGTTTGTCCGTCCGCCTTCCGCCTTCCGCCTCCCGCCTACAGTTGGTACGCCACCTCGCCGTGGGTGGTGGTGTCGAGGCCGAGGACTTCCTCCTGCTCCGGCACGCGCAGCCCGATGGTGACGTCGATGACCTTGAGGATGATCCAGGTCACGGACGCGGTGAAGACGATCACCACCCCGACGGCCACCGCCTGCTTGAGCAACTGCTCCGGGTTGCCGTAGAAGAGGCCGTCGTAGCCGGCGGGGTTGACCGCCGTGGAGGCGAAGAGGCCGGTGGCCAGGGCGCCCCAGATGCCGCCCACGCCGTGGACCGCGAAGACGTCGAGGGCGTCGTCGACGCCGATGTTGCGCTTGAGGATGTCGACCGCGAAGAAGCAGAAGATGCCGGCTCCCAGCCCGATCAGGATGGCAGCGGGGGTGTCGACGAACCCCGCGGCCGGGGTGATGGCCACAAGGCCGGCCACCGCGCCCGCGGCCAGACCGAGCACGCTGGGGTGACCGTGGCGCAGCCAGGAGGCGGTCATCCAGGCGAGGCCGCCCATGGCGGCGGCGGTGTTGGTGACCACGAGGGCGCTGGCGGCGAGGCCGTTGGCGCCGAGGGCGCTGCCGCCGTTGAAGCCGAACCAGCCGAACCAGAGCAGCCCGGCGCCGAGGACGGTGTAGGTCAGGTTGTGCGGCTCCAGCGATTGCGAGCCGAAGCCGATGCGCTTACCGAGCATCATGGCGGCGACGAGGGCCGCGACGCCGGCGGTGATGTGGACGACGGTGCCGCCGGCGAAGTCGAGCGCGCCGTAGGTGCGCAGCCAGCCGCCGACGCCCCACACCCAATGCGCCACCGGGGCGTAGACCAGGGTGGCCCACAGCAGGCTGAAGACGACCATCGCCTTGAAGCGCTTGCGCTCGGCGAAGGCGCCGGTGATGAGGGCCGGGGTGATGATGGCGAACATCATCTGGAAGGCCATGAACGACAGGGCCGGGATGGTGGCCGCGTAGTCGGGATTCGGCTCCTGGCCGACGCCGCGCAACCCGATTCAGTCGAGCCCGCCGATGAAGGCGCCGCCCGGCGCGAAGGCCAGCGAGTAGCCCCACAGCACCCACTGCACGCTGATGAGGGCCAGAATGAAAAAGCTGTGCATGATGGTGGCGAGCACATTCTTGCGCTGCACCAGACCGCCGTAGAAAAAGCCCAATGCCGGCGTCATCAGCATCACCAATGCCGTCGACGCCAGCACCCAGGCGGTATCTCCCGTGTCCAAGACCCCTTCTCCCCACGAACGCCGCCACGGGCGACCACGACTCGCCGGGCAGCGTCGCCCCGGTTGAGGTGGAGTCTATTGAGGGGATCGGGGCGGGGATACGTGCGGTTCGGACGAATCCGATCCCATGTTTCGTGCATTTTGCACAATGCCGCCGAGTCGCCGGAGCCGCGCAACGAATCGATGACGTTGCCTTGTGCGCAGAGACCAACGGAGCGCCGAGGCGCCCGTGCGCGGCGCCCCACGTTACACCGGAAACCGCTCCGGCTCGACCAGGCGCAGCCCCGGGAACCGTTCGGGGAAAACGCTTTCGGCGCGCGGCTCGGCCACGGAGCGGCGCAGCTCGTAGTTGAGCGTCTTCACGGTGGAGGGGACGGCGCCCGCCTGCTCCATGCGGCGCAGGGCGGGGCCGACGTGCGCTTCGGAACTGAACAGCGCGTCTTCCAGGAGAAAGACCTGCTTTCCTGATGCGATCAGCCCCAAGACCGATTGCAGGACGCAGACGTCGGTCTCGCCGCCGGCGACGGCGAGCTGCTGTTTCCCCAACAGGTCGATGGCGGCGACGATGGACGGCTCGCCGCAGCAGTTGAAGGTCTGCTTGGCATGGCGCTGGCCGTGGGCGGGGAAGAAGGGCTCCAGTCGTTCCGGCAGCCAGCCTTTGGTTTCGATCGGCTGCTCGAAGGTGGCCAGGAACGGAATTTCGTAGACCGTGGCCAGGGCGAAGAGGAATTCCAGGCGGGCCATGAGCGGCTCGGTCTCACCCGCCATCCAGCCGTCGAGGAAGTAGGGCTGGACGTCGATGACGACGATGGCCAGATCGTTCGGGTCCACCATCAACCGGGTCAAGACGCGCCACCTCCCGTCGGGCCAATCGCATCGCCGAGCGCAGTAGACTGCGAGCCAACGGCGAATCCGTCGCATCGTGTCAGGAAATCCGCATGGCCGTTGCCCAGCGCATGAGCGAGCAAGCGTATCAGGAGTTCGTGCTCTCCGGGGTGGAAGGCGCCTGGGAGCTGCACGATGGGGTATTGGTGGAGAAGCCGGGGATGAGCTGGGAACACGGCGACATGTCGTTCGAAGTCGGCCGCCGCCTCGGCAACCAGCTCGACCGCCGCCTGTTTCGGGTTGCCGTCAACGACTGGCGCACGAGGCAGGCGGCCGCGACGGTCTACATTCCCGACGTCATGGTCGTGCCGACCGAATATGGACGAGCGTTTCGGGGGCGTCCCGGCACGCTGGCTATCTTCTCCGATCCGCTTCCCCTGGTGGTCGAAGTCTGGTCTCAATCAACCGGCGACTATGACGTCGATACGAAAATCCCTGTCTACCAACAGCGCGGCGACCTGGAGATCTGGCGCCTCCATCCCTACGAGCGGACGCTGACGAGCTGGGTCCGCCAACCTGACGGGTCGTACCGAGAGACCGTGTATCGCGGCGGCATCGTTGCGTTGGCCGCGTTGCCGGGCGTGACGATCGACCTGGACGAGCTGTTCGATACTTGATTGGGCCAACTCGGCAAGGCAGAGGAGATCCGGATGGCCGTAGCACAACGCATGAGCGAACAGGAGTATCAGGAGTTCGTGCTCTCCGGGGTGGAAGGCGTCTGGGAGTTGCACGACGGCGTGTTGGTGGAGAAATCCGGGATGGGCTGGGAACACGGGGAGTTCACGACGTTTCTCGCCCATCTTCTCATCCGTCAACTTGACCGCCGACAGTTTTCGGTGGCTGTCAATGACTGGTTCGCCCGTCGGTCGCCCGCGACGGTCTACGTCCCGGACATCATCGTTGCCCCGTATGACTACGGCAGGGAACTTCGCGGCCGCCCGGGCGCGCTGGCGATCTTCTCCGATCCCTTGCCTCTCGTCGTCGAGGTGTGGTCACGCTCGACGGGCAGCTACGACGTCAATGCCAAACTGCCCGTCTACATGCAGCGCGGCGACCTGGAGATCTGGCGCGTCCCCCCCTACGAGCGGACGCTGACGAGCTGGGTGCGGCAGCCGGACGGCTCGTACCGTGAGACGGTCTACCACGGCGGCATCGTTGCGTTGGCCGCGCTGCCGAGCGTCGAAATCGACTTGGACGAGCTGTTCGACGTCTAGAACCGGCGTCGGGCCCCGCTCCCTTGGAAGTTCCCGAAGTTCCCGAAGTTCGCCGCGCCCCAGCAGGTTCCCTGACCCAGCGCCAAGGATCATTCACGGCTGGGTCCGAGATGCTTCGTTCCGTTCGCGCGCCATGGAGTCCGGGAACCGTCCCCTGCCGCGCATCGTATACTCGGGGGACGCCCCGCCGGCCCGCGGGGCGCGTTCGTTGACCAGGGGAACGCCCGCGTGGGACAGGC
>CALMZR010000124.1 GCA_937870845.1 uncultured Chloroflexota bacterium | reverse complement strand
AGCGGGACCGGAAAATCGACGACAGCCCGGCTGCTGGCCGAGCGGCTCGGCTGGTCGTGGGTCGACACCGACGACGAGATCGAGCGCCACTGGGGGGCGAGTATCCCAGCCATCTTCCGCGACCACGGGGAGCCGGCATTCCGCACGAGTGAACGCGAGGCATTGATTGAGGCTTTGCGGCGGGACGAGGTCGTCATCGCCACCGGAGGCGGCGCGGTCGTTGCCGACGATGCCTGGGGAGCGGACGCACTCGGCAGTCGCGGCACGATAGTGATCGCGCTCGACGCTGATCCGGACACGATGCTGGCCCGTCTGCGGCGCCAGGCCGAGGCGGAGGGGGATGCGGTCGAGCGCCCAATGCTGGCCGGCGGCGATCCGGTGGGGCGTGTCCGCGAACTGAAAGAGAGCCGGGAAACGGCCTACGGCCGCGGGCACTTGACGCTCTCATCTGAAGGAATTTCCGCCGACGAGCTCGCCGACGAGATAACGACCGTGGCGCGGGCCGCCAGCGGCGCCGGGTTTTCTCTGCGCCTGGATGCCGTCTCGGGCAGCTCCGACATCCTCATCGGACCTGGGATCGTGTCGCGCATCGGGGACGAGGCGCGCAATCGATGGCCGAAGGCGCGGCGGGCGTGGATCGTGACCGACGCGCGCGTGGGTCCAATGCACGCCGGGGCGGTGAGCGAGGGGCTTTCCGCGTCGGGGCTCGAGTCCGAAACGCACGTTGTCGGCGCCGGCGAGGGGAGCAAGAGTCTCGCCTGCGTTGGGGAACTCTATGACTGGCTCCTGACGGGCGGAGTGGAGCGGGGCGATGTCATCGTGGCGCTGGGCGGGGGCGTCGTCGGCGATCTGGCTGGCTTCGTGGCCGCGACGGTGTTGCGCGGGGTCGGGCTCGTGCAGGTCCCGACAAGCCTGCTGGCGGCGGTGGACAGCAGCGTCGGAGGGAAGACCGGCATCAATCACGCGGCCGGGAAGAATCTGATCGGGGCGTTCTATCAGCCGCCGCTGGTGCTGGCCGATACCTCGCTGTTGCACACGATGCCGCCGCGCGAGCTGCGCTCCGGCTGGGCGGAGATCGTGAAGCACGCCATTATCCAGCGATCTACGCCTGGCGGCGAGCGGGGCGATCTGGCGACGGTTCTGGAGCGGAACGCGAACCGCCTGCTCGCGCTCGAAGAGCCCGCGTTGTCCTACGTCGTCTGGCGGAACATCGCCCTGAAGGCCGCGGTCGTCGCCGCCGACGAACGGGAGACCGGGATTCGAGCGTACCTGAACTTCGGGCATACGCTGGGCCACGCCATCGAGGCGGCAGATTATCACCTGCTGCACGGCGAAGCGGTTGCGCTCGGCATGCGGGCGGCGGCGGCGCTCGGCGTCCGGCTCCGAACGTGCGAAGCCGCAGACGCGGAGCGGATCAACCGGCTCCTCGACCGGTTCGATCTTCCGCGGTCGGCGCCCCTCGATGAGGAACGGGTTCTGGAGAAGCTGGGAAGCGACAAGAAGCGAGTTTCGGGCAGGCAGCGTTTCGTCCTGCCGGTCGCCGGGGGGGGCGTTGTTCTGCGCGACCATATGGATGAGGCCGCGGTACGAGAGGCGCTGAGTGTCGTCGCCGGCGTCGCAGCGCCGGCGTGAGGTCGCCTGCAATGCGCGTGCTATGCTCCCGCGGTTAGGGCGGCGCCAACCTTGGAGGCTGTAGAACAGATGCGACAGGGTGGCGAGTCCGGGCCGCCGACGGTGGTCATCAGCGGGTCGCTGGCGTACGACCACATCATGACGTACCCAGGGTCGTTCCAGGACCACATCATTCCCGGCAAGGTTTACGTGCTCTCGGTGAGCTTCCTCTTTGACTCGATGCGCAAGGACCGCGGCGGGGTCGCCGGCAACGTCGGCTACAGCCTGGCTTTGCTCGGCGAGCGTCCGGCCCTGGTCGGGGCGGGCGGCGCCGATTTCGGCGAATATCGAGCCGCCTGCGAATCGATCGGCATTGACATGCGCCACGTGGTCGACGTCGGCGACGAGCTAACCGGGTCGTCGTTCATGACGACCGACGTCGCCGGCAACCAGATCGCCGGGTTCTATCCCGGCGCCTCGAACCATGCGTGCGAGCTGTCCGTGCTCGAGCTTGGCCGCGAGGCGGTCTTCGGCTTCGTCGGGCCGACGACGCTGGAGGCGATGCGGAGGCACGCGCGGGAGTTCGCCGAGGCGGGGTGCCGCCTGGTTTACGATCCGTCGCAGCAGGTGGTCTCGATCTCGCCCGACGATCTGCTGGAAGGCATTGGCGAGGCGTGGGCGATCATCGGCAGCGACTACGAGATGGCCGTGATCGCCCAGAAGACTGGCCTCAGCGTCGACGACCTGACGCGGCGCGTGCCGTTCGTCGGCGTGACGCTCGGCAAGTTTGGATCGGAGCTGCGATTCGAAGGGCGGATCGTCACCATCCCGGCCGCGCCGGCGGAGCGGGTCGGCGACCCGACCGGGGGCGGTGATGCCTACCGCGCCGGTCTGCTGAAAGGGCTGATGCTCGGGCTGCCGCTGGAGGTGGCCGGACGGATGGGGTCGCTGGCGGCGACGTACTCCGTCGAGCGTCATGGGCCACAAGAGCAGTTCTATACGCCGAACGAGTTCGTGCAACGCTACGACGCGGTTTTCCCGGATTACGTCGGCACGATCGACGCGGAGTGGCTGACCCGCCCCGTGGCGCGGGAGGCGGCCCTGGAGCGGCTCTCCGGCGTCGTGGCACGAGGAGACTGAGCAACATGGTAAACACGCCGACCCGCGAGCGGTCGTTCGATATCAAGGACCCGAGTCTGGCCGCCGATGGCCGGCGCCGCATTGAATGGGCGGCGCGCGAGATGCCGGTGCTGGCTCGCATTCGCGAGCAGTTCGAGCGGGAGCGCCCGCTCGACGGCATTCGGGTCGTCGCCTGCGGGCACATCACCACCGAGACTGCTAACCTGGCCAGGACGCTGAAGGCCGGCGGCGCGAACGCGGTGCTTTGCGCCAGCAACCCCTTGTCGACGCAGGACGACGTGGCGGCGGCGCTGGTCGAAGAGGGGATCGCCGTTTTCGCGATCAAGGGCGAGGACAACGAGACGTACTATCGTCACATCCGCGCCGCCATCGACCATGCGCCGCAGATCATCATCGACGACGGAGCGGACGTGGTCAGTCTGATCCATCAAGAACGGCCCGAGCTTCTGCCGGGCGTGATCGGGGCCACCGAGGAGACGACGACTGGCGTCGTCCGGCACCGCGCGTTGCACAACGACGGCCTGCTGCGATTTCCGGTGATCGCCGTCAACGACGCCGACACCAAGCATTTCTTCGACAATCGGTACGGCACGGGCCAGAGCACTATCGACGGAATCCTGCGCGCCACCAATATCCTGCTCGCGGGGAAGACCGTCGTCGTCGCGGGCTACGGCTGGTGCGGCAAGGGCATCGCCATGCGGGCGCGGGGGATGGGCGCGCGGGTGATCGTCACGGAGATCGATCCCGTGCGCGCCCTCGAAGCGGCAATGGACGGGTTCCAGGTGACGACCATGGACCGCGCTGCGGCGCTGGGCGATCTGTTCATCACGGCGACGGGGAACATCAACGTCGTCGATCGCAACCACTTCGATCAGATGAAGGACGGCGCCATCCTGGCGAACTCGGGACATTTCAACTCCGAAGTCAACATCGGCGCGCTGGAGGAGATGTCCGGCGAAGGACGACGCACGCTGCGGCCGTTCGTCGAAGAATTCGTGCTGGGACCGGACCAGCGGGTGATTCTGCTCGGCGAAGGGCGGTTGATCAATCTGGCGGCGGCAGAGGGGCACCCGGCGAGCGTGATGGACATGAGCTTCGCCAACCAGGCGTTGGCGGCGGCGTATCTCGTCCGCGAAGGCAAGCACCTGGAGCCGGGCATCTATCGCGTGCCGGAGGAGATCGACCACGAGATCGCCCGCATGAAGCTGGAGGCGATGGAGATCGAGATCGACGTGCTCACCCCGGAGCAGGAGCGCTATCTCACTTCGTGGGAAGGCGGCACGTAGGCAGGCGGGCGGCTCGATCTGAAATATAGAGGCGTTCATGGGGTTCACGAGTGCATAGGCGAGGAGACGATGGGCAACCACGGCGATAGCTGGATGACGGCCGAGAAGACCTTCTTTACCTCCGAGTCGGTGACCGAGGGCCACCCCGACAAGGTCTGCGACCAGATCTCGGATGCGGTGCTCGACGCAGTGCTGCGTCTCGATCCAGAGGCGCACGTGGCGTGCGAAGCGGCCACCACGACGGGGATGATCCTGGTTTTTGGGGAGATTTCCACCTCGTCGTACGTCGACATCACCACGGTTGTGCGCGAGACGATCGAGAAGATCGGCTACACCCACTCCAAGCATGGGTTTGACGCCAAGACGTGCGGCGTTATCGTCGCCATCAAGGACCAGAGCCCCGAAATCTCCGAGGGCGTGGCCGACTCGATCGAGGTCCGCTCCGGCGAGGTCGTGGATCGATATGATCGGGTCGGCGCCGGCGACCAGGGGATGATGATCGGGTTCGCCAGCAACGAGACGCCCGAGCTGATGCCGCTGCCGATTTCGCTGGCGCACGCGCTGTGCCGCCGGCTAGCCACAGCGCGAAAGAGCGGTGAGATTCCCTGGCTTCTGCCGGACGGCAAAGCGCAAGTCACCGTCGAGTATCGCTACGGCAAGCCGGCGCGCGTCGACACAGTCGTAGTTTCCACCCAGCACACGGCGGATGTCTCGAACGCCGAGATCGAGCGAACCGTCGTCGAGTCGGTCGTGCGCCAAGTGATCCCAAACGAGCTGCTCGATGCCCGAACGAGGATGCTCATTAACCCGAGCGGGCGGTTCGAGATCGGCGGTCCGATGGCCGACGCCGGGCTGACCGGGCGTAAGATCATCGTCGATACGTATGGCGGGATGGCGCGGCACGGCGGCGGCGCCTTCTCGGGCAAAGACGCCACCAAGGTTGACCGCTCGGCCGCCTACGCGGCGCGGTACGTGGCCAAGAACATCGTCGCTGCCGGGCTGGCCGAGCGCTTCGAGATCCAGGTGTCCTACGCCATCGGCAAGGCGCGCCCGGTCTCGATCATGATCGAAACATTCGGCACCGGGCGGATCCCGGATACTGAGCTGCTGCGGCTCATCGACGAGCATTTCGATTTGCGCCCGGCGGCGATCATCGAGTCGATGCAGTTGAAGCGCCCGATCTTCCAGCAGACAGCCGCCTACGGCCATTTCGGCCGTGATGACATCAACGTGCCATGGGAGAAGACAGACAAGGCGGAGTTGCTGGCGCGAGCGGCAGCGGCGCCGGTTGGGGCGTCCGCCGACTGACGACGTTTCAAGATTCGCGTCGGGAGATGGTGAGGCGCCCGTCATCGGCGATGGACAGCCAGTCGCCGGTTTGCAGCAGATCCCTTTCCGCGTCCGTCACGGTCGCTATCACCGGGTAGGCCGCGTACAGCTCGTCGCCAAGAATGGCGCCGAGACCGATGATTGGGTCGACGTGCGAGGTGAGGATCGCCGCCGGGGCCGTGCCGTTGCGGATCGCTTCGAGCAGGACGCCGCTCCCGGAGCACGAGCCGCGGCCGGCTGGGATGACGAGGACGCGGCCCCGGGCGTTCTGTCCGGCCAGCGGGTGTCGGCGGTCGATGATGTCGCCGGTGTCTGGGTCGAACCCGCCCCAGAAACTGAGGGGGACGTCGGAGGCGAGGATTTCGCCCTCGGCGGCTCCGGGCAGGATTGGCGTGGCCTGGATCGACGTCAGTCGTCCCATGGGCTCGCGTGCCTCACGATCGTTCCGGCAGCCGCCGAATCGACGCACTCCTCAGTCGTGGCGAAAACGGAGTCGACGCCGAGCAGGCCGGGTCCGTAGTGGGCGTACTTCGCGGAGTTCGTCATAAGCGTGCGTGCTTCGGCCCGGATCAGAGGAGCGACGACAATGCAGGTGTCCGCGGTGACGCGTGCGCCGAATGCCTCCAGGATGGCAAGCTCGCCGGAGCGGTCGAGCAAATCCCTGACCGCGCGGCTGGTGGTGACGAAGACCTCGACTCCTGGCGCCGCGCGGTGGCCAGCCATGAGCGAAGCGAGTTGTCGCGCTTCGGCAAGGCTGCAATGCGGGCTGCCGAATGCGACGACGTCGACAACGCCTCCCGCGGCAGTGGTCAGCGCGGCGCGGGCCTGTTTGAGGGATTCGAACGTGATGCGCTCACGGCGCGTGGGGTTGCGCCCGCCGAGCGCCTCGGAGAGTGTTGGGGCTTCAGGGGTGATGCCTTCCAGATGCAGGAGGGCGACAGACCCGGAGGAGGCGGCCGCGGCCAGGAGCGCCTTGAGCTGGTCGGCACTCGGTTCAGCGTCCAGGCCAGTTACGACGCCGACCTCATCGCCGAGCAGCGGTCCAAGCAGATATCCCAGAATCGGATAGAAGTCGTCGCGTTGAACCAGGGTCGCGGGCAACGAACCGAGCTGGATCACCATCGTCGCCAGGCGCGGTTCGTCCAGGTGCAACCCCGCAGCGGGGACGCGCCCGGTGAGGGCGCAGCAGATGTCGAGGAAGTCGCCGTAGCGGTTGGTGCGCGCCCCGATGACCGAGTTGGCGAACGCAACGGCGTTCGATTCGGACCAGGCGATTTGCTCGCCAAACACCGGAGCGGCGGCCGTCTGGTAGGGTGCGCAGGTGAACGTCGGCGCGGCGCCCATGCGCAGGTACGCCTGACCCAGGCGGCGCGCCCGGTCGGCGTAGGCGGGGTCCTGGCCCCAGTCGCGCCAGCGTTCACGGTCCATGGACATGACATTGAGTGTCGTGGGCACGGTCACGCGGCCGCCAAGTTCGGCGAGTCCTTCCGCGAATTCCAGCCCGGCGTCGCCAGCGAGGATGACGCCGTCGATGTGGGCGCGCGTGACCGGAAGGAGCGATCCGGCCCCATACAGCGGCGCCATGCGGCACACGATGCGCATGGCGAGCTGCATGGCGGGCCCGGCATCCCCGGCGAGCATCGCGCGCTCGTCAGCCGTGAGCTGATTGACGCCGATCGAATGTATCACAAACTGATGCCGCGGATCGGCCCGGAACGCCGCCGAGCGTACGCACGGCGAAGCGGGTCGCCGGGCGGACCTTGTCGGACTCCCGGAGCCGATCGCCTAGCTGGCGAGCGGGGCGGCCGCAGGGGAGTAGGCGAGCGAGTCACCGCTGTAGCGGTCGTCTTCGGAGAGCATGCGAAAGAGCATCTGTTGCAGCGCCATGACGTGGGCGCAGGTGCCGACCGCGTGAGATGAAAAGGCGTGGCAGGAGCAATGCCACTGGCCATCCTTGAGTCCGACGGTGTGGTCGTCGTGGCCGCCGTGGAACGTGGATTCCAGGGAGTGGATGCGGACCCGCTCTGGCTCCTTGGCGTAGCGATGGGCCTTTTCAATCTTGCCGATCATGCTCGAATTCATGCTGGTGCTGCTCCTGTCTGGGTGCGACCGCACATCGACCGGGCGGATGCCGAAACGCGACGGGCCAATGCATCAGGGCGGCAGCGGGCCATAAACAAGAACAGCACCCCGGCGAATTCGCCAGTGGTGCTGTCCGCTGCGCGTGCGGTTGAATGTATGGCAGTGCATGGGCAACACTCCTGAAGGTGTCGACCCGGACCCGGCCGCAACGCTGCTGCCGATTGAGCGGAGATTATAGAGAGCATGGGGTTTGCTGGCTAGTGCTGGATCAGGGAGCCTGGCGGCGCGCCGCGAACTTCGGGAACTTCGGGAATTTCGGGAACTTCCGGGGGCGTGGGGCGCTGCGCTATCGAAGGTTCGGGCCGTCTATGCCGCGCCGGTCCCCTGATGCCGAATTGGGGGATCCATTGGCCGGTTTGGTGGAATGCTGATGGGGGACGAGATGGCACGATTGCCTCTGAGCGCCGCGGCGCTCGCGGGGGGCCGGAGCCGACGCATGGGCGCGGACAAGGCGCTCATGCCGCTCGGGGACGGCGGCCCGCCGATGCTGGCCCTCGTGATGGAGCGGCTCAGGGATGTGGCGGACGACGTGACGATCGTCGCCAACGACGCGGAGCGATACGCGCGGTTCGGCTCCCCGGTCGTGCCGGACGTGCATGCCGACATCGGGCCGCTCGGCGGAATCCACGCTGCCTTGAGCCACGCTGCGCACGACCACTGCCTGATCGTCGCCTGTGACATGCCGTTCCTCAGCGCGGGACTGCTGCATCGGATGGCGAGCGAGCCGCGGGACTTCGACGTGCTCGTGCCGGTCCTACCGGGAGAAAGCCGGCAGGGCCGGCAGGGCGGCGTGCTGCAAACCCTGCACGCAATCTATAGTAAGCGCTGTTTGCCGCACATCGCATCACGCATTCGTGATGGACATCGCCAGGTCATCGGTTTCTTCGATGACGTTGTCGTGCGGACGATCGAGGTGGATGAAATCAAGACCTGGGATCCTGAATTGCGTTCGTTCTTCAACGCCAACACGCCAGAAACGCTCGCCGCGGCTGCCGCCATGGCGAAGGAGGAGGAACACATTCCCGGCGAAATGCGTTCGTCGCTATAGAGACGTGTGTGACGCGATTGCGATGAACTCGAATGGGGGCACGACGTGAGAATAGGGGCGAGTTCTGGCGCCTTCGCTGGAGGAGCCCGGCTCTTGGACCGCGGGATGTGGGATCAAGCTCGCCTGACATGGAGGCTCCTGAAAGACCCGCGAGTGTCGCTCTTGCGATATGCGATCCCAGGTCTCCTGCTGGCATATCTGGCGTCTCCGGTCGATCTAATCCCCGATCTGCTGCTGGGCATCGGACAGGCTGACGATCTGGGCATCGCCGTTCTGGCAATCATGCTGATGATCCGCATCGTGCCAAAGTTGGCTCCGGCGGACATTGTCGACGACCATGTGCGCGACATGGGCTGGGTCGGCGTGGTCCGAGAGCGAGAGGCGTCTGCGTCGGGTCAGCCGATCGAGGCGCAGTTCAGCATGCGACGCTGAGCGACGATCCTGGGAGGGGCATTGAGCGAACGGGGATCCGGGCCGCGAAGCCCGTCACGTCAGCCACGGACGCGCCGCAAGGGAGCGCCGCGCGGGGGGCGGCATGGACTGTCGCGCCCAGCGCCGGCCTCAGAGCCCATCGAGGAGCTCGAGCTCGTCGAGGTCGCGGCGCCGACGCGCAGCCGGCGCGTGCGGACGGAGCGCCCGATGCCGACGCCGACGATCAGTCGGGAAGCCGAAATGGCTTATGTCCGCGCGGACATGCGAAAGCTGTTCGTGATCTCGGGCGCCTTGCTCGCGTTGATGCTCGTCATCCTGGCGCTCGTTGGGCGGTGATGCCATCGGCGCTTTTCCGAGCGAAGGCAGAAGCCTTTCCGCCATCTGAGCGACGTTCCCGCCGGCCAAGATTCCTTCCTCGTCGGAATGACACGCTTCGCTCGACGGGCCGGTAGGTGGCTTGGCTCTTTGGGAAGCCCGCTGTCGGCCTGCGGTCGACGGTCGTGGCAAGCAGCGCCCCTACGGGCGGGCGTGGCACGGCCGCGATCCGGAAAGCGACGACCACCTCGTTAGACGCCGTTGTCGTCTTCTTCTTCGACTTGGGCCGCGTCGGCAAAGGGCTCGGCTTCCGAGTCGACCGCGTCTTCGTCGTCGGCCTCGGCCACGACGGGCTCGGCGTCATCCTCTTCGTCTTCGTCGAACAGGAAGAAGTCCGCCTCGTCGCGCTGGCGGAGGAGATCGCGGTCGCGCAGGTAGGCGCGCGAGGTAATCTGGCGCGGGAATGAGACGACCGTGGCGACCGAGGGATCGCGGAAGACTTCGCGGAGGATCGTGCGCAGTGTCTGGCCGGAGAGGCCGAGCGCGAACATCTCGTAACGATTGCCGCTGGCCATGAGGTCGAGGACGTGTCGGCCCGTTTTCGGCTCCACCTCGCCGAGCCGTTCGCCAGTGGCGCGGCGCGCCACCAGGCGGCCATCCTCCTCGGAAAGCTGAAGCTCCTCTCCGGGCGACACGTCCGCCAGGATCTGAAGGTCGCCCGGATTGACCAGCTCATCGACCCAGGTCTTCCCGACCTCTTCCAGGAATGCGGTGGTGCGGGGCATCGAGCCAGGCCGAGTCACGTCCGCGGACGACTTACCCCCGTGTCCGCGCAAGATCTCGAGCCGTTGCAGGTTTCGCCGGGCAATGAGGTTCGCCGGGTCGGCGCGGAGAGCTTTCGAATAGGCCTCCTTGGCCTCGTCGAGATTCCCCAGCGAAAGGTAGGCGCGTCCCAACCGATTGAAGGCTTCGGCGTCCTTCTGGAAGCGGTCGATGACTTGCATGTTGAGCGTGACGGCGTCTTCCCAGTTCCCTTCGAACGCGGCACGTCGCGCTTCCTCAGCAAGCTGACGCCGGGTCAATTGTTTCTGTGCCAAAGCCTGTTCCTTCCTGAATGGCGAACGCGGAGACGCTGATTCATCCAGCCTATCGCGGGGCCGAGACGGCTTCACCGATGAGAAACCAGGGGCTCGTCTCCGTCACGCGGACATCCACCACCTTGCCGGCCAGATCGCGGGGATCGTCAAAGTGGAGGAGCGTGTTGCCTCGAGTGCGCCCGGTCCAGCGGCCTTTTGCGCGCCCCTCGACCAACACGTCGTAGATCTGGCCGAGCTTGTCCCGGTTGATCTCGGTCTGGATCGACTCTTGCAGCCGCTCCAGCGACTGGTGACGCCGCCGCTTCTCCGCGGCCGGCACGTCGTCTTCCCAACGGGCCGAGAGCGTGCCGGGACGTGGCGAATACATCGCCAGGTGGACCTTGTCGCAGCGGGCCTGCTGCAGCAGGTCGTACGTTTGCATGAACTGCCGCTCGGTTTCTCCGGGGAACCCTACGATGACGTCGGTAGCCACCGTAGCCCGCGGCATCGCCTGTCGGGTCAAACCGATCCGGTCGAGCCAGTAGTCGCGGCTGTAGGTGCGGCGCATCCTGCGCAGAATCTCGTCGTCCCCGGCCTGGACGGGCAGATTCATGTGCTCGCACACGGACGGCAGCTCGGCCATCGTGGTGATGATTTCGTCCGACATGTACTTGGGATGGGACGTGAGGAACCGAATCCGGTCAAGACCGGGAACAGCGTCGACGGCGCGCAAGAGGTCCGCCAGACCGGCCGGTTCCGGCAAGTCGTGTCCGTAGGCGTTGACGGTCTGGCCAAGGAGCGTCACCTCACGCACGCCACTGGCGACGAGCCGCTCGACCTCGGCAACAATGTCGGTCAATGGCCGGCTGCGCTCTTTACCGCGACGGTAGGGCACGATGCAGTAGGAGCACAAGAAGTTGCATCCGTAGATGATCGGCACGAACGCGGACGCCGCCGCCGTGGCCGCTGCGGGGTCGGCGTAGTAGTGAGGCAACTCCGCGAGGTCGTCGTTGAACTCGGCGACCTCCGGCGCGACTTTCTCCAACTTCCCGAATTCGGATGGGTCGAAGAAGAGATCAACGTGCGGGAAGCGCTCCCGAAGGCGCTCCTGCTGATTCGTCACCATGCAGCCGGTCAGCACGACCGAGACGTCTGGCCGCTCGCGCTTGAGCCGAATGAGCGAGTTGAGCTTGCCGGCGACTTTGTCCTCCGCGGCCTGGCGCACCACGCACGAGTTAAGGATGACAATGTCGGCGTCGTCCTCCTTATCGGTGGAGGTGTAGCCCGCCTCTTGCAGCGTCGCGGCGATCTTGGCGCTGTCCGCTTCGTTCATCTGGCAGCCGATTGTCCAGACGTGGAAGCGCTTGCCGTTGTGCGGCAGCGGTGCTGGCGAGGCGGCGGGCTGCAGCGCGATAGGTTGACGATGCATTGAATTGACTTCTCTCCGGGATCGCTACGGCGCTCGCCGCCATTGGGCAGCTAGAACAATCTGCATTACGATGCCTCTTGGGCATGCCAATCCATGAGTATACCAGCCACGCACGCGGCAACGCCGCTTCTGGATCTGCTTCCTTCTTACCGAGGGTCTTGGCCGATCCGTTGCGAATCGCCTGCTCGGTCGCACATTGCCGCGAGATCGGTGACTGATAGACAAAGCTCTCGGGCGTTGGTAGAATCGGCGCCGCACCGGCGGCGATGCGAAGGCCGAGGCATTGCGAGCCACCGCGGCAGAGACTGGGGTCTGCTGCGAACTCCGCGCTCCATGCCCCCGCAAGGCCGTGCCGCCTTGACATCCATCGGCCGCTCCTGGGGGAAGGCGTGGCGAATCCGAAATGTGGCACCTGTCGCTTCTTCCAGGAGAACGACCTGCCCGGCAGCGGTTGGTGCCACCATCCGCAGCGCAAGGTTTCCAGCGACGTCAAGATCCTGGTTCGGCGCAGCGAACTTGCCTGTCGTGACGACTGGTCGCGCAGCCTCTGGCAGCCGGCGACCGGCGATCCCGCGAGCGATCTCCGCGGCGCCCGCCCGGCTCCTAGCGGACCGCTCCTGCCGGCGAGCCCCGAGAGCTTGCGGGCAATGCTGAATCGAGACTTGACCTTGGCCGCGGCTTCGGGCGAGGATGTGCTGCTCAGCGAGGGCCGGATCGTTTCGGAGAGCAGCGAGACATGGGAGGCGCCAGCGCGCCCGTTTCCCGGTGGGAGCTTTGACCCCAGGACGGCGATCTTCAAAGCGCGAGAGGCGTATCGCGAAAAGAACCGCGTCAATGCCATGGCCGCGCGCCGATCCGCCGAAGCCGTAGCCAGCGCATTCGATCAGGAACGCGCCGATGAGATTCGTGATGAGCGGCTGGGCGAGCCGGCTTCTGCTCCCTCTAACGACAAAGAGGCGCTTCCGATTGAACGCGGCGCGCTGCGCGACAGCGGCGCCGAGTGGACCGCAGCGGCTGAGGTCGCGCTCGTCGCATCGACGGCTGCTTCCATGAGCGATCGTGTCGAGGAGTCCGAGCTAGATGGCGAGTCGGCATTCTGGGACCTCCAGCTCGGGAACGTGGACTCGAATATCGATCCAGCGCAAGGGACGACGACTCCGCTTCAGCCTGAGGTCTGCGAACCCGAGGATTTGGATGCGGCGCATGACGCGGCCCCGTTCGGCGGAGAGCAGCAGGCATTAGCCCCGACCGGGCTGCCGGCTTGGTTCCGCGCGGACCTCCCACGCGTGTGCCGCGCCTGCCGCGATTTTCGGCCAGGGATCGATGGCCAGCGTGGGTGGTGCGCGAACGCATGGGCGTTCACTCATCGGCAGCTCGTTCGTGAAGACGACGCGGCGCCATGCAATTCAGCCATCGGCGACTGGTGGGTTCCGGTCGACGACGTCTGGCTTGTTGCCGCCGATGTCTCCTCGCACGGCCGACCGACCCCATTGCTAGACCGGATGGTCGGCGACGAAAGCGGGCAACGTCGCCGATCGTGAACCTTCGTCTGGGCTGAACCGATGCCGTTGCGTGGCTGACGCGCAACCCTTCTGGTTGCCCGAACGTTCCGAATCCGATACGATGGGTGAGGGGGATCGAGGATCCTCGGGTCCGCGTGCGCCGAGGAGAGGGGAGCCAGTTCGTCGCGATGAGCGTCTTCGGGGATACGCTGAGACAGGCCCGGGTCTCGAAGGGGGTGACCCTCAGAGAAGCCGAGCAGGCGACGCGCATCAACCGCCACCATCTGGCGGCGCTCGAAGAAGAAGATTTCGCGGTGCTGCCGCCCCTCATCTATCAGCGGGGCATCGTTCGCAATTATTCCGCCTACCTGGAGCTCGATCCCGGCAAGACGCTTGCCATGTTCGACGAGGCGCGTGGCGGCGACGCGGCCGCGGATCTGGTGGCCGCGGTCAAGCCGCTGGACATGCCTCGCCACTGGTCGCCGAACTTCGCCATCATCGCCTTCATGGTCGTCATGGGCGCAGTGATCTTCGCCTGGGCATACAGCATCACCTTCAGCCAGGAACCGGTGACGAGCACCGTGCCGCCGGCAATACCGACGGTGACGCCGATTCCCGACGATCGGCTCGCGCTGCCAAGCCCGACGCCCGTTCCAACCGCTACCCCTTCACCGGCCGCGACGGCCACCGCTGTCCCGCCGACCGCGACCTCCGCGCCCCCGACGGCGGCCACCTCCGTGCAACTGGCTCCGCCCGATGCGGCGGTTCAGGCGCCCCAGGCGGCGCCCACGGCCCCGCCGGCGGCGCCACCGCAACCGGCGGCTGGTACAGCTACGATTCGCGTCTTGGCACAGGGCGATGTTCAGGTGACGGTTATCGGGGATGGGGCCGTCCTCTTCTCGGGCTGGCTTGGTTCCGGCGGCTCGACCGACTGGTTCACCGCGGCTCAATTCGAGGTCACGACGACCGACGGCAATCTGACCCTGTTCGAGAATGCGGCCACCGGGCAGCAGTTTTACATGGGCTTCGGCCCCAACGAAACGTATTACCTTGGCGGGTGATGCTGAGTTTCCCGACTGGTCCCTTCTGCCTCAGTCCCTACGGCACAGGAACGATGACTTGGAGCGCCGCCGGCTCCAGGTGAAACTCCCGAGGCGTTGAGCCGCGCGGATCGCCGTCGAGCTGAATCGGCAGATTCGGTTCTGCCTCGATTCGAACCTGCCGCGCCTTCTTCCGGACGACGTGTGGCGAGAGGTCGAGTCGCAGCCGACCGGCGCTTGCGAGCGTGCCGGCGATCTCCACTGGCGAGACCGCTGTGAAAACCAGCACGTCGAGCCAACCGTCGTCGACCGCGATGCCTGGGTAGATGCGGAATCCCGGCGTCACGGCCGACCCGCCATTGGCGACGAGGACGAGGGCGGAGTCCGCTTCGATCGCCGTGCCATCGGCGTCGATTCGGACGCGCGATGGAGGGAGCCGCAACGCCGAGACGGCGGACGGCAGGTATGCGAGCCACCCGAATCGCCGCTTCCATTGCGGATCGGCGCCTTTGAAGAGCGCGGCGTCGAACCCGGCGCCCGCGATGTGCAGAAACGAACGCCCCTCGCTGCGTCCGACGTCAATCGTGCGCCGCCAGTTCGGCCCGGCCAAGAGGCCGATCGCCGAAGTGGCGCTCCGCGGGATGCCGAGGGTGCGCGCCGTGATATTCGTCGACCCGGCCGGCACGATCCCGAGCGCCGCCGACGATCCATAGACACCGGTGGCAACGTCCGCTACCGTACCGTCGCCGCCAATGGCCACGACGACATCGGAGCCCTTGGCCGCGACCCGGGCCGCTTCCGTTGCTTCGTCAGAGGAACTGACGACGACCACATCACGGAGGGCGCTTGACTGCAATCCGCGGCGAAGCGCAGCGGCGACAGACGCGGCCCCGAGGCGATTCGCTCCACTGACAATGGCGCTTACCCGGCTCACCTCACGGCTTGACGGTTGATTTCGGGCTGATCGAACACCTCAGGCCTGGCTGACCGGTTCTTCCGGGCCAAACAGTTGCTCGGTGATGTAGTTGGCCAACCACGTCGCCGCCGCGACGAGGACGAGGCCGAGGATGCTGCGAACCGTATTTCTCATCATGGCGACCCTCCCTCAACGACCGGCTGCGCGCATGCCGGATTGCCTGTTGCCAAGATACGACCAGCAGCGCGCGTTGCTCCACCGCGTCAGCCTGCCGTCGATCGACTGCGGCGCCCGATGAGCAGCAGGGGAATGGCGAAGAGCACCAGCAGCGCGGTCACATCGGCCAGGGTCGCGCCGCCCAGCACGGCCCGGTTGGCCGCGGGAACAAGACGAAACGGAAGTACGATGGGATACGAGGCCAGCACTATCCATCGAGCGGTCCAGACGGTGTCAGGAAACTGAAAGATGAGGATGGCGGTACGAAGCAAGATCGCAGCGCAAAGCGAGGAGTAGATCGCGAGGCCAAGCCGAACCGCCAGTTGCGAGCGAGCAACCTGCGCCGCGCGCCGGCTCATGCGGCGTTGGTAGATCACGAGTCGCCGCGCCGCAATGCCGCGAGCAGCTCGGCCGCGGCGAGGACAATCTCGAACGCCAGCTCCTGCTTTGGCAGGCGTGGAAATGCGCGAACCGCGCCATCCGCCATGAGAAAAGTCGCCGTGCTGTGGTCGGCTCCGATTGTCGATGCCGCATCGTTGGCCACGATCATGTCAAGGCCTTTGGCATGGAGCTTGGCCGAGGCATGCTCCAGCAAATTGTCGGTTTCGGCGGCGAACCCGATCTTGACGAGACCGGGCCGATTGACGCTTGCCAGGATGTCGGGGTTGCGGACCAGGCGCAAATCGAGATAGTCCTGACCGTGTTCTTTCTTGATCTTGCTGGCATGGCTCGTCTCGGGCCGAAAATCGGCGACGGCGGCGGCCATGATCAGGACGTCAGCATCGCGAGCGGCTTCCTCGACGGCGGCAAGCATCTCCAGGGCTGATTCGACCGAAACGATGATGGCGCCTGCGGGAGGAGGGATTGCCGAGGGCCCAGAGATCAGCGTGACGGCGGCTCCTTCGGCCACCGCAGCCTTGGCGATGGCGAACCCCATGCGGCCGCTGGAACGATTGCCCACATACCGCACAGGGTCCAAAGGCTCGCGCGTTCCGCCCGCTGTGACGACTACGCGTGCTCCGGCGAGGCGGCCCGCGCCTTGCACGAGCACCTGCGCGCGACGAACGATGTCCGCGGGTTCCGACATGCGGCCGAGTCCCTTTGCGCCTGAGGCAAGGCGGCCGGATTCGGGACCGACGACGGCGGCGCCGCGGTCGGTGAGCGTCTGCAAGTGCTGCTGTGTCGTGGGGTGGCGATACATCCGGTCTTCCATAGCCGGAGCGAGGAGGATGGGCGCCCGAGTGGACAAGGCGATCAGGCCGAGCAGGTCGTCGCTCAAACCGAGCGCCAGCCTGGCGACCGTGGCGGCGGTCGCCGGGGCTACGATCACGAGGTCAGCGCGGTCGGCCAGCGTGACGTGGCCGGAAAAGTCGGCGGCCCATGGGGCAAAGGGGTCGCTGTGGACGGGGCGATGGGTGATGGCGGAAAACGTGAGCGGCTGGATGAATTGCAGCGCCCCTGCCGTCAGCACGACGTCGACGTGCGCACCGGCTTGGACGAGTAGGCTCGCGATCGTCGCCGCCTTGTACGCCGCGATGCCGCCGCTGACCGCGAGAACGATCGATTTTTCTTCCAATGCGCACATCCCGACCCGTCCCAGGCGCCCGCGCGCGACCACGGCGTCAGGATAACGGAGCGAAACTCTACATGCCGGCCATTGACGCCGCCGCGATCGTGGGTACAGTCAGCATCACACGGGATGTGCGTGAACGCGAGGGTGGTAGATGTCATGGTGGTAAGCGCGGCGCCGACGGCGCGGCCGGTCCTGAAAGCGCGAGGGATCGACAAGCATTTCGGTCCGGTGCAGGCGCTGCGCAATGTCGACCTCACGGTGTACCCCGGCGAGGTCGTGGCGCTGATCGGCGACAATGGAGCAGGGAAGTCGACGCTGATCAACGTGCTGACGGGAGTGCTTCCGCTGGAGAGCGGCGAGATCGTCTTCAACGGTGAGCGGGTGCGCTTTTCTTCTCCACACGAGGCACGGCAGCACGGCATCGAGACGGTCTATCAGGATCTCGCCGTGGCGCCGCATCTCGACGCCGTGGCGAATATCTTCCTCGGACGCGAAAAGCGCCAGGGCGGATTACCAGGTGTGCTGGGCTTTCTCGACAACCCCGGCATGAAGCGGGAGACCGAAGAAGAGTTGACGCGGCTGCGAGTCCGCGTTCCGAACCTCGATCGGCGGTTGGTGACGCTGTCCGGCGGCCAGCGGCAGGGCGTGGCGGTGGCGCGGGCGGTGAAGTGGGCGAGCAAGATCGTCATCATGGACGAGCCGACCGCGGCGTTGGGCGTAGCGCAGACGGCGATGGTGCTCGATCTGATCCGGCAAGTCCGGGACACTGGCATTCCGGTCATCTTCATCAGCCACAACATGCCGAATGTGTTTCAGGTCGCCGATCGGATCGTCGTCCTGCGGCTGGGAGAAGTAGCGGCTGAACTCGACCCGAGGACCGCCTCCATCGAGGACGCGGTCGCTGCCATGACGGGATCGACGCGGTTCGTCAATCGGGAGGCGAGCTAGAGTGAGCGGCGCCAGTGAGGCTTACGATGAGGTCGTGACGGACGTGATGCCGGCGCGGCAACGATACCTCTCCCGACTCTCGAACTCGTTCACGCTTGGCATCTTGATCGTCATCATCGCGATTTTCGCGGCTCGGAATGGCACGAGCTTTCTCAATGCCCGCAACTTCAATGACATCATCATCGACTCGTCCCAACTCGTCGTGCTCACGGTGGGCATGACGTTTGTCATCATCACCGCCGGGATTGACTTATCGATCGGCTCGGTGCTGATCCTCTCCTCGGTGGTCGCGGCGAAGGTGACGATCGCCCTTTCCGGGACGCCCCAGGACATCGCGCGCTTCGAGTTTCCGACGCAGCACATCGGCATCCCGGTCGGGCTGGCCGCAGGGGTGCTGACGGGGCTGCTTTGCGGATTGATCAACGGCATGCTCGTCACGCGGCTGCAAATGCCGTCGTTCATCGTGACGCTCGGCATGTTGGGCATGGCGCTCGGACTTGGCCAACTTCTATCTGGCGGCACGTCAGTGCCGAACGTGCCGCCGGACGTTCAGACGGCGATCGGCTTGCGTGAATTGGTCGGCTTCGAGCTGGGCGGACAGCGGATTCGCATCACTCCGCCGGTCGTCATCGCCTATGGGATTGCGCTCGTTGCCGCCGTCGTTCTCAACCGGACGCGGTTTGGGCGCTACACGTACGCAATCGGGTCGAACGCGGCGGCCTCACGCCGCGCCGGCATCAACGTCGATCTTCATCTGGTGAAGGTATTTGCCCTGAGCGGGTTGATGGCCGGCGTGGCCGGGGCGATGGATCTGATGCGGTTTGGCACGGCCTCGGTCGGATCGCATCAATCCGACAATCTGGCGGCTATTTCCGCGGCGGTGATCGGCGGGACGAGCCTGTTCGGCGGGATCGGAACCATTGGCGGCAGCGTGGTCGGCGCGTTCATTCCGACGGTGCTGCGCAATGGGTTGGTCATCACCCGCATCGAGCCGTTCTGGCAGAACGTGGCCATCGGGGCCGTCTTGATCCTGGCCGTCTATATCGATCAACGGCGACGGAAAGCCGAGGAGCGGATGTAGGGGGACGGCGTCAAACGGTGAATCAGGCTATTGCGGACGTGGCGTCTCGTTGATACCCTGCCAGGGCCCGCGCAGCGGCGGGAAGCAGATTCCATCAAGGGAGACGACATGAACAAGGGTTCTGGTGTTTGTCGCCGGATGAGCCGCCGGACTGTGCTGGGAGCGACCGTCTACGCGGGCGCCGGGATGGCGCTGTTCGCGCCGGTCGGTTTTCGCGTCAGGGCGAAACAGGATTCATTCACCATCGCATTCATCCAGGGCGTCATTGGCGACAATTTTTACATCACCATGGATTGTGGGGCGCAAGCGCAGGCCGCCGCGCTGGGCAATATCACGGTCGATACGCAAGGGCCGGAGCGGTTCGACCAGACGCTGCAGACGCCGATCCTCAATGCGGTGGTGCAGAGCGGGCCGGACGCGATCATGATGGCGCCGAACGACCGGCAGGGGATGATCGCGCCGATTCAAGCGGCGATCGACGCGGGGATCCCGGTGCTGTGCGTCGACACTACCATCGATTCGGATATTCAGCTCGGGGACGTCGCAACCGACAACGTCGAGGGTGGACGGCTGGCGGCGCGGGGCCTGGCCGAGGAGATCGGCGGCGCGGGCAAAGTCTTTGTCGTCAACACGATCCCCGGCATCTCGACGACCGATATGCGCGAGCAGGGATTCGCCGAGGCGATCGCCAACGAATTTCCGGACATCGAGTACCTGGGGCAGGAGTACAGCAACAACGACGCCAACGTCGCGGCCCAGCTCACGTCCGCGATGCTTCAGGCCAACCCGGACCTCTCGGGCATCTTCGGCACGAACCTCTTCTCCGCGCAGGGCGCGGCGGCGGCGCTTCGCCAGGCGGGCCTGCAAGGTCAGGTCAAGATGGTCGGGTTCGACGCCGGCCCGACGCAAGTGCAGGACTTGCGGAGCGAGGTCGTCGACTTGCTGATCGCCCAACACCCGGGCGACATTGGCGAGATCGCCATCCAGTTGCTGCATCAATTCCTGACCACGGGCGAGCCGCTCGACCCGAAGGAGTTCGTCACGGGAGCCACGATCGTGACTCGCGACAACATCGAGGACCCCGAGGTCGCCCGCTATCTCTACGTCGCAGACTGCGCCGCGTACGAGCTGGCCGGCGCCGAACCGATGGCGGCTCCCGAAATGGAGGCGACGCCGATGGCGGAGGCAACGCCGGCGTAGCAGCTCTCAGGAGGTCAAGAACCGACGGGCCGGCGCGGAAAAAGGCCGCGCCGGCTCGGCTTGACAAAACACATCAGTAGGGGGTACAATAGTCGTTCTGGCTTGCCGGCCCGCGAAGCGGCGAGCCGGGATTCACTTCGACACCGGTAGCCGGGCGGGGCGTGCTGGAACATCCATTGCAGAACCTGGTCACACGGGAGGGGCATGCTATGCCCTCCCGCTTTGGCGTTCCAGGAATCGGCGCCGATGCGACCGTGCTGCCAGTATATCAGCGGCGCGGCCGCGCCGTTTCCACGTTCTCCGGCTTCATGTGGCGTGCTGTCTCCTGAACGTGCGAAGGAGTGCTTGACTGTGGCATTGACGAAGGCAAGAGTCGAGGGAAATGGGGTCGAGGCGGCAGGCGCCCGCGAGATGCAGACGGTTCTCTCCAACATCGGCATCGGGCGGCGATCCTTTTCGCGTATCCCGACAGTGTGGGAAATGCCGGACCTGGTGCAGGTCCAGATCGAATCGTTTGAATGGTTCAAGCGCGAGGGGTTGCGGGAGCTCCTGGAGGAGATCTCCCCGATTAGCGATCACCACAAGAAGATGGAGCTGACGTTTGGCGAGTACCGCTTCGATGAACCGTGGAAGCGGCTGCCGGAGGATTTGCAGGAACAGGGCAAGGCCGACCCCCGCGTCGTCGAGCAGTTCTGCCGGGAGCGCGACATCACGTACGCCTCGCCGCTGCGCATCAAGGCGAAGCTGCGCGTCGTCAATCCAGAAACGGGCGAGATCCGCGAGATCGGGGCCGGGGACGATGAGGACTCGGAGATCTTTATCGGCGACTTTCCGCTGATGACGACCGACGGCACCTTCATCATCAACGGGGCCGAGCGCGTCGTCGTCTCGCAATTGGTGCGCTCGCCGGGCGTCTATTTCGACCGCGCTTCTGACCCGACCACTGGCAAACTTGTCTCGACCGCCAAGCTGATCCCGAACCGGGGCGCCTGGCTGGAGTTCGAGACGTCGAACCGCGACGTGATGTCGGTCAAGGTCGACCGCAAGCGCAAGATGCCGGTCACGATCCTGCTGCGCGCTATCGGCTTGACCAATGAGGATCTGGAAACGGCACTGGCCGACGTTGACACCAATCCGGAGCGGCCGTTCCTGCGCACGACGCTGGAGAAGGACCCGACAAAGGAAAAGGAAGAGGCGCTCATCGAGCTTTACCGCCGCTTGCGGCCGGGCGATCCGCCGACGCGCGACAACGCGACGTCGATGCTGGAGAACCTCTTCTTCAACGACCGCCGGTACGACCTAGCTCGGGTCGGCCGCTACAAGCTGAATGAGCGTCTGCACGCTGACAAGAGCGACGCGGCGCGGCCCGACAACAGGATCCTCACCCAGGACGATCTGATCGAGATCATTCGGGAGATGATCCGGCTCAGCAACGGCCTCAGCGAGCCCGACGACATCGATCACCTCGGCAACCGGCGAATTCGCGCGGTCGGCGAGTTGATCCAGATGCACGTCCGCACCGGCTTCCAGCGCCTGGAACGCGGCATCCGCGAGCGGATGACGATCCAGGATCCGGAGACGGTCTCGCCCAAGGGGCTCATCAGCACGACGCGGCCGGTGATGGCCGCGGTGCGCGAATTTTTCGGCGGCAGCCAGCTTTCGCAGTTCATGGACCAGACCAACCCGCTGGCGGAGCTGACGCACAAGCGGCGTCTGTCGGCGCTTGGTCCTGGCGGTCTGAGCCGCGACCGGGCTGGCTTCGACGTGCGCGACGTTCACCCGTCGCACTACGGGCGCATCTGCCCGATCGAAACGCCGGAAGGGCCGAACATCGGGCTCATCGGCTCGCTGGCGACCTACGGGAAGATCAACCAGTATGGCTTTATCGAGACGCCGTACCGAAGGGTCATCTCTCAAGTGGTCGTCGACGATCCGGTGATCCCGCTGGCTGGGCAGATCCTGCGCGACGACGCGGTCAACCCGGAGTCGGGCAAAACCGTCATCAAGGCCGGGACGGAGTTGAGTGAGGCGGACGTCAAGAAGATTGCGAGCGCCGGCGTGAAGACCGTGCGCATCAAGCCGGTGGCATCGGACATCATCGACTATCTCTCCGCCGACCGCGAAGAGCAGGTGATGATCGCCCAGGCGAACACGCCGCTCGACGAACACAGCCGGTTGATCCCGGATCAGGTGGTGGTGCGCGTCAGCGGTGGTCACCGCTTCCCTGTGGTGCCGTCCGAGCAGGTCGCCTACATGGACGTGTCGCCGAAGCAAGTCGTCTCCGTGGGGACGGCGCTGATCCCGTTCCTGGAGCACGACGACGCGAACCGGGCGCTGATGGGCGCCAACATGCAGAAGCAAGCGGTGCCGCTGCTGCAGCCGCGGGCGCCGGTCGTCGGGACCGGGGTCGAGCATCAGGCGGCGCGGGATTCCGGGCAGGTGCTGGTCGCCACGCGCGACGGCGTCGTGCGCTCAGTGAGCGGGCGGCAGATCGTGGTCGTCGATGACGACGGAAACGTACACGAGTACAACTTGCAGAAGTTCGTCCGCTCCAACCAGGATACCTGCATCAACCAGCGGCCGAGCGTGCGCCAGGGCGACCGAGTGACGGCCGGCCAGATCATCGCCGACTCGTCCTCGACCGAGAACGGCGAGCTGGCGCTGGGTCAGAACGTGGTTGTCGCCTTCATGCCATGGGAGGGCGGCAACTTCGAGGACGCAATTCTCATCAGCGAGCGCTTGGTGCGGGACGACGTTTACACGTCGATCCACATCGAGAAGTACGAAACCGAGGCGCGCGACACCAAGCTTGGCCCAGAAGAGATCACTCGCGATATTCCGAACGTCGGTGAGGAGAGCCTGGCGAACCTCGACGAGAACGGGGTGATCCGGATCGGGGCCGAGGTGCGCCCGAACGACATCCTGGTCGGCAAGGTCACGCCGCGCGGGGAGACGGAACTGAGCGCGGAGGAACGGCTGTTGCGGGCGATCTTCGGCGAGAAGGCGCGCGAGGTGAAGGACACCTCGCTGCGGGTGCCGCATGGCGTCCACGGCAAGGTCATCGACGTGCGGACGTTCCGCCGCGACGACGATTCGGATCACGAGCTGCCGGCCGGCGTGAACGAGATGGTCCGTGTCAGCATCGCCCAGAAGCGGAAGATTTCCGAGGGCGACAAGATGGCCGGCCGCCACGGGAACAAAGGCGTCATCTCGCGCATTCTTCCTATCGAGGATATGCCGTATTTGCCGGACGGAACTTCGGTGGACATTATCCTCAACCCGATCGGCGTGCCGTCGCGCATGAACCTGGGGCAAGTCCTCGAGACTCACCTCGGGTGGGCGGCGTCGAAGCTCGGATTCAAGGTGGCGACGCCGGTCTTCGATGGGGCGCGCGAGGACGAGATTCGCGAGCTGCTGGTGGAGGCGGGGTTGCCGGAGGACGGCAAGGTTGATCTCTACGACGGCCGCACAGGCGAGAAGTTCGATCGCCCGGTCACGGTCGGCGTCATCTACATGCTGAAGCTGGCGCACCTGGTGGAGGACAAGATCCACGCACGGTCGACCGGCCCGTACTCGCTGGTGACGCAGCAGCCGTTGGGCGGAAAGGCCCAGTTCGGCGGGCAGCGGTTCGGCGAGATGGAGGTCTGGGCGCTCTATGCCTACGGCGCCGCTTACACGTTGCAGGAGATGCTGACGGTCAAGTCGGACGACACGGTCGGCCGGGTGAAGACCTACGAAGCGATCGTCAAGGGCGACGAGATCACCGGCGCCGGGGTGCCGGAGTCGTTCAAGGTGCTGGTCAAGGAGCTGCGCTCGCTTGGCCTCTCGATCGACGTGATCAATGAGGACGAGCAGACGGTGGAGTTCACCGAGGACACGTCGCGCGACCTCCTCTCGAACCTCGACCGCATCAACCTGAGCGGGTACGAGAAGACGGCCGACTAGTGCAGCGGACACACCACGGTGTCATTCCGACGAGGGTGGAATCCCGGCCCATAAGGCCGCAGGTTCACGGGAACCACGAGATTCCTCGCTTCGCTCGGAATGACACGGCGCGGAATGACACGGAATTGACGGGAACGCCCGCGAGACCGGAGGGGATATGACCCAGACCGATATTGATACCGATCTTTCGCTGCTGTCGATCAACACGGCGTTGCAACCGCGAATCAATTTTCCTTCGCTCTCCGAATCGCGGGGTCCGCGCGACGGGTTCGGGCGGGGAGACCGCGGCGACCGCGGCCGCGTGCTCGACGTCAACAATTTCGATGCCATCCGCATCAGCCTGGCGTCGCCCGAGGCGATCCGCTCCTGGTCGTACGGCGAGGTCACCAAGCCGGAGACGATCAACTACCGGACGCTGAAGCCGGAGCACGGCGGCCTCTTCTGCGAGCGCATCTTCGGTCCAACCAAGGACTGGGAGTGCTACTGCGGCAAGTACAAGCGCATCCGGCACGCCGGCACCGTCTGCGACAAGTGCGGCGTCGAGGTGACGCGAGCCAAGGTGCGCCGCGAACGGATGGGTCACATCGAGCTGGCCGCGCCGGTGGCGCACATCTGGTACGTCAAGGGCACGCCGAGCCGGCTCGGGTTGCTGCTCGACATCTCGCCACGCAACCTGGAGCGGGTACTCTACTTCGCATCCTACCTCGTCACCGAAGTCAATGAGGAAGAGCGGGACGCGGCGATCGCCGAAGTCCGCGAGCTGACCGACGGCGAGATCGAGGAGTTGCGCGCCACCGCGCAGGGCGAGATCGACGAGATCGAGGAGACGACCGGCCAGGAAGTGGCGAGCGTGCGCGAAGGGCAGCGGAGCGTCAGCGACGCGATCGCTTCTCGCCGCGAGGCCGAACTTGCCGAATTGACCACCGAGCGCGAGGAGATCGAGCTTGCGCTCGCGGCAGCCGCGAACGAGTCTGCCACGGAGGACATCGTCTTCCGCGGGCACATCATCGTGCGCGAGGGCGAGGCTGTCAACGACGATCGCGCCACCGCGCTGGAAGAAGCATTCGAAGAGGAAGTCGCCCGCGTCGCTCAGGGCGCCGAGGCGGAGGTCTCGGGCAGCGAGGCGCTGGCCGGCGCCGAGTCCGACCAGCTGGCGTCCGCTGCGGAGGAGCGGCGGGGCAAGATCGAGGACCGGCTGGCCGAGCAGGTCCGCGAGGTCGAGCGCGATCGCGACGAGTCGATCAAGGCGATCAGCGACCTCAAGGAACTGCAGATCCTCTCGGAACAGCAGTACCGGGAGCTGAACGAGCTGCTGCCGCCGGGGGTTTTCAAGGCCGGGATGGGCGCCGAAGCGGTCCACGACTACATCAAGAACCGCGTCGATCTCGACGAGATCGCCGTCGAGCTGCGCAACGAGATGCAGAGCACGTCGGAGGTCAAGCGCAAGAAGGCGACCAAGCGGCTGCGCGTCGTCGAGGCGCTGCGCAAGAGCGGCAACCGGCCGGAGTGGATGATCTTCACCGCGCTGCCGGTGGTGCCGCCGGAACTGCGGCCCATGGTCCAGCTCGACGGCGGGCGCTTCGCAACGTCCGACCTGAACGACCTGTATCGCAGGGTCATCAACCGCAACAACCGCTTGAAGCGGCTGCTGGAGCTCGGCGCGCCCGACATCATCGTGCGCAACGAGAAGCGGATGCTGCAGGAGGCGGTCGACGCGCTGATCGACAACGGCCGGCGCGGCCGCGTCGTCTCCGGCTCCGGCAAGCACAAGTTGAAGAGCCTCTCCGACTTGCTGAAGGGCAAGCAGGGGCGGTTCCGGCAGAACCTGCTCGGCAAGCGCGTCGACTACTCGGGGCGCTCGGTGATCGTGGTCGGGCCGGATCTGGCGCTCGACGAGTGCGGTCTGCCGAAGCGCATGGCGCTGGAGCTGTTCAAGCCGTTCGTGATGCGGCGGTTGGTCGATCACGGGCACGCGCACAACATCAAAGCCGCCAAGCGGCTGGTGGAGCGCGTCGACTCAAAGGTCTGGGATGTCCTGGAAGAGGTGATCCAGGACTATGTGGTGCTGCTCAACCGCGCCCCGACGTTGCACCGCCTGGGCATCCAGGCATTCAAGGTGCGATTGATCGAGGGCTCGGCCATCCAGATTCACCCGCTCGTTTGCGCGGCGTTCAACGCCGACTTCGACGGCGACCAGATGGCGGTCCACGTTCCGCTGTCCCGCAAGGCGCAGGACGAGGCGCGCACCCGCATGCTTTCAGTGCGCAACCTGCTTTCTCCGTCCAATGGCGAGCCGATCGTCTCGCCGACACAGGACATTGTGCTCGGCTGCTACTACATGACCTCCGAGCGCGACCACGAGGCCGACTTGGCCGCGGGGACGGTGCCGCGCGGCTGGGGCAAGGTGTTCTCGTCGTTGGAAGAGGTGCGGCTGGCGTACGACGCCGGCGCGGTCGATTTGCAGGCCGAGATCAGTGTGCGTACCGACCGCGACGGCGGTGAGCCGAAGCGGATCGAGACGACCGTCGGCCGGGCGATCTTCAATGCAGCGCTGCCGAAGGAGATCGGAAAGTATTACAACGCGACGATGGGGCGCAAGCAGTTGCGCCAGGTCGTTGCGGACGCCTACCGCTACTTCCAGGACCCAAACGAGACGGCGCGCATTGTCAACGAGATCAAAAAGGTCGGCTTCGAGTTCTCCACCCGTGGCGGTATGAGCATCGCCGTCGACGACGTGGTGATGTCCGACGAGAAGGAGTCGCTGCTGCGCGACGCCGACGAGCGCGCGGATCGCATCGAGCGCCAGTATCGGCGCGGTCTGGTTACCGACCAGGAGCGGCTGCGCGAATTGGAGCTAATCTGGAACACCACTCGCGACGAGCTGGCGCGGCACGTTGAAGAGGGCCTGCGCGGCCAGAACTCCGTCTTCATGATGGCGGACTCGGGCGCGAAAGGAAACATGAACCAGATCAGCCAGATGGCGGGCATGCGCGGTCTGGTGCTCGACCCGAAGGGGGAGATCATCGATATCCCCATTCGTTCGAACTTCCGCGAGGGGCTCACCGTTCTGGAGTACTTCCTCTCCACGCACGGCGCCCGCAAGGGTCTGGCCGACACCGCGCTGCGGACGGCCGACTCCGGTTACCTGACGCGGCGGCTGGTCGACGTGTCGCAGGACGTGATCGTGACGATCGACGACTGCGGAACGGAGCACGGTCTGTGGGTCATCCGGAACCCGCAGGGCGATCAGCTGGGCGAGGAAGAGTTCCGCTCCTCGATTCTCGGCCGCGTACTCCAGTCCGCGGTGGTTCATCCCGAGACTGGCGAAATTATCGTCGACCGCGGCGAGGAGCTGACGGATCGGCTGGAGACCGAAGACGGGATCACACGCGATCTGGTGCGCGAGGTGATGGACGCGGGCGTGGAGAAGATCCACGTCCGATCGGTGATGACCTGCGAGGCGACCCATGGCGTATGCGTGGCCTGCTATGGCCGCAACCTCGCCAGCGGCAAATTGGTCGAGCAGGGCGAGGCCGTGGGCATCATCGCGGCGCAGTCGATCGGCGAGCCGGGGACGCAGTTGACAATGCGGACGTTCCACACCGGCGGTGTGGCGCGCGCCGACATTACCACCGGTCTGCCCCGCGTCGAGGAGCTGTTCGAAGCGCGAGCCCCGAAGGGCGCGGCCGTCCTGGCCGACCGCGACGGCGTTGTCTCGGTGGAGATGACGGATGCGGGCCGCGTGCTGGCGATCACGTCGACCGACACCGACCAGCGAATATACCCGCTGGGCGCCGGTTGGGACGTGGCGCTGGCGAGCGGCGAGCCGGTCGTGAAGGACAAGACCGTCCTCGCCGTCGGCCCAGACGACCAGAAGCTGACCAGTCAGATCGACGGCACGTTCTTTGTTGACGACCGCACCGTTTACGTGCGGCACGAGAAAGAAGAGCGGATCGAGTACCCGGTGCCGGTCGCCTATCAGGTCTACGTCGAAGATGGGGACCGGGTCTATCCGGGGCAGCAGCTGACGGACGGCGCCAAGGACCCGCACAAGATTCTGCTGACGCAGGGCCGAGAAGAGGTCCAGCGCTACATGATCGACGAAGTGCAGAAGGTGTACCGCTCGCAAGGCGTGAACACCAACGACAAGCACATCGAGGTGATCTGCCGCCAGATGCTGCGCAAGGTGAGCATCACCCACCCTGGCGACACCGACTACCTGCAGGACGAGCGGATCGACCGCTTCGAGTTCAATCAGATCAACGAGGCGATCATGGCCCAGGGCGGCGAGCCGGCCACGGCGGTGCCGGTGCTGCTGGGGATCACGAAGGCGTCGCTGGAGACCGACTCGTTCCTGTCGGCGGCCTCTTTCCAGGAGACGACGCGGGTGCTGACCGAAGCCGCCATCAATGGCAAAGTCGATAGCCTGCGCGGACTGAAAGAGAACGTGATCATCGGCAAGCTAATCCCGGCCGGCTCCGGTTTCGGCGTGGTGCCGGGGGCCGAGATCGAGTACATCGGCGAAGGCGCGCCGGGCGCGGTGGCCGTCTTGCCGGGATCGGTCGCTGATATCGAGGCCGAGCCGGCGACGGTCGAGGATCTCGAGGAGCTGATGCAGCAGGGCCTGGTCCCGGCCGGCGTCGGCCCTGAGGCCGAGGTCGACGGCTACGAGGACGAAGGCCCGGACATCGACGTCGAGGAGAACTCCTTGACGATCATCGAGGCCGAGGACGCGCTCGATGGGGAGGAAGCGGAGGGTTAGGCCACCCCTCTCCGCTCCCGCCCCTCACCGCAACCCCTCTCCCCGCGCGGGGAGAGGGGCTTTCAGACGGCGCCTTGCCGAATTCTGGCCGGTCGGGTTGATTTG
>CALMZR010000123.1 GCA_937870845.1 uncultured Chloroflexota bacterium | reverse complement strand
AACCCGTGCCGAATGACGAGCGGCAGCGTTTCCTGCCGCCTCGCCGTCTGGCCGTCTGGCCGTCTCTCCCCTGTCACCCTGTCATCCAAGCACCCTGTCACCTGCCGTTCGTCCTACACGTCGTCCCGCCACGTCTCGTAGAGCCGGTAGTTGCCGGTGGGGAGGATGTGGAAGTTCTGGATGTAGCTCTGGGTGGCGGAGCGGCCGGTCGGGTAGAAGAGGAAGATGAACGGGGCGTCGTCGAGGTGCAGGGCCTGGATCTGGTGGTACATCTCCAGGCGCGCGTCGGGATCGGTCTCCGACTGGGCGTCGCGGATGAGCTGGTTGACCTCCTCGTTGTCGTAGTTGGTCCACATCGCCTTGAAGTCGTCGTCGCCGAGCACGGCGAACGTCGACAACTGGGACGGGTCGATGATGTCGGTCGTGTAGTAGGACTTGCTGGCGTCGTAGTCGACGTCGACGGTGACCCGTTCCGTTTGGACCGCGGGCTCGAGCTGGGTGACCGTCACCTGGCCGCCGATCTCGGCGAGCTGGGCGGCGACGAGCTGGCAGACCTGGGAGCCGACAGAGTCGCCGACGCTGGTCAGCAGCTCGAAGGCGAATCCGTCCGGGCTGTTCGACTCGGCCACCAGTTGCCGGGCCCGCTCCAGATCGAACGGATACCCGGGCGACTCCGGGTCGTGGCCAGCCATCAGGGGCAGATAGGACGTGGCCGGCACGCCGGCGCCGAAGAGGACGTTCTGGATGATGGCGTCCTTGTCGACCGCGTAGTTGATCGCCTGGCGCAGGGCCTTGTCGTCGAGCGGGGCGCGGGTGACATTGAGCGCGATGATGTCGATGCGCGCCGCCGCGTCATCCGGAAGGGTCACGTAGTCCGGGTTCTGGCTGAGGGGCTCGATCTGGTTGAACGGCACGTCGGTGACGATGTCGAGCTCGCCGCCCTGGAACTGGAGCATGCGGGCGTTGGAATCGGTCAGCACCTTGAAGGTGAGCTGGTCGAGGTAGGGCTTGCCCTCGTCCCAGTAGCTGGGGTTCTTGGTGAGCACGATCTGTGAGCCGCGGTCCCAGCTCTCGAACATGAAGGCGCCGCTGCCGATCGGGGCTTCCCAGAGGGCATCGCCTTGGGCTTCGAACGCGGCTTGCGGGTAGATGGAGGCGCCGAAGAGGGCGAGGTCGGCCTCGAAGGGCACCCAGACGTCGTTGAGCGTGGCCACGACCGTCCGCTCGTCGGTCGCTTCGAAGTTCTCCACCGCCGCGAAGAAGAAGGTCATGCTCGAGGCTTCGTCGAACGCCGTGCGGTTGAGGCAGAAGGCGACGTCGTTGGCGGTGACGGGCGTGCCGTCGTGGAAATTGGCCTCGCGGATGTTGAAGGTGTAGGTGAGGCCGTCGTCGCTGACCTCCCAGCTCTCGGCCAGACCGGGCTCCAGGCTGAGCCCGTCGGGGCCGACGCGGATGACCTGGTCGTAGATGAGGAGCATGGTCCAGATGGCCATGTTGTCGAAGGGGATGATGGGGTCGAACGTCGAGACGTCGTCGTCGGCGAGACTCATCGCCACGGCGCCGCCATACTTCGGCTCCTCGTCCTGGGCGAGGGCGTGTCGCGTCGGCGAGTTCAGCGCCGCTCCGCCGCCGATGGCCAGGGCGCTGGCGCCGAGGCCGGCGGTCTTGAGCATGCCGCGCCGAGTGGCGCGCCACTCGGCTCATTGGCGGTCGGCCAGCTCTCGATCGGCTCCCGTGAACTGAGTCCGCATGCTGATTCGGCGTGATCCTGTCACCGGGTCTCCCTTCTCGACGCGTCGTTCGCCGACGGCGGCGCCCGAGCCTGGGGCGCCGTTGCCGCCATTGCCGTTCATCGCCGTGATGCGAGCCGCGGGGATCGTAACGCGGTCTCCGTCTGCGCGCAATCGGGGCGCTTGCGTCCCCCACGAGCAGCCGTTATCGTCCCTCGACCCGGAACCCTTTTCACCGGCCCCGCGCGACGCGCGCCAGGCCGGGTCGCGCCAGGGAGTCGAGAGCGCATGTCCGTGACCCAGAAGACGCCGCACGACCGCTTCGTGGAGGCGGCGCTGGCCGCGGCCGCCGATCCGACCCCGGTGATCGAGGTCGGGATCCCGATGCGGGACGGGGTCGAGCTGGCGGCCGATATCTACCTGCCGCGGGAGGAGGAACGCCCCGCGCCGGCGATCGTGACGATGACGCCGTACGACAAGTCCGGGATGTTCGTGGCCCCGGAGGGGCGGTTCTATCAGAAGAACGGGTACGCCTACGTCGCCGTCGACGTGCGCGGGCGCGGCAAATCCGAGGGCGAGTGGCGGGCGATGGTCAACGACGGCCCAGACGGCCACGACGCGCTCGAGTGGGTCGCCGCGCAGCCCTGGTGCAGCGGCAAGGTGGGGACGACCGGGCTCTCGTACATGGGCTGGACGCAGTGGGCGACGGCGGCGGAGCGGCCGCCGCATCTGGCGTGCATGGTCTCGACCTCGGCGGCGGGGCGCTGGCAGCAGGAGATCCCGTACACCAACGGCTGCTTCCAGCTCTATTTCGGCTGGTGGGCCTACATTGTGCGCCGGCGCATCACCGAGTTCTACGGCGTGGGCCAGACCGACTGGGACGAGATGCTGCGCCGGCTGCCCCTCGACAGCATCGGGGACTTCATCAATTCGTCGAGTCAGACGTGGCGCGACATCATGGACCACGACACGCTGGACGAGTTCTGGAAGGCGATCCGCTTCGACGACCGCTACGACACATTCGACGTTCCCTGCCTGCACGTGACCGGCTGGTACGACCTGGAGGATTTGCTGGGGGCGTTCCACCATTACGAGGGGATGATGGCGGCCTCCCCGGCGCGGGCGACGCAGCGGCTGATCGTGGGGCCGTGGAGCCATGTCAACTCGCGCAACCCCCACTCCTCCTACGCCGAGGTCGAGTGCGGCCCCGAGGCGGCGCTGGAGATGGACGAGGTCCACCTGGCCTGGTTCGACCACTGGCTGAAAGGGAATGCGACGGGAGCGCTGGAGACGCCGCCGGTGCGGCTGTGGGAGACGGGCTCGCATCGCTGGCGCGAGGAGGAGCATTGGCCGCTGGCGACCGGCGAGCGGTCGCTGTACCTCGACTGGGACGGGGAAGACGGTTCCCTGAGTGATGCCCCGGCCGCGTCACAAGGGCCGGATCGTTCGTACCGCTACGATCCTCTCGACCCCGTGCCGACGCGGATGGACGTCAGGCGCTACCCAATCGAGGACGTGCCGGTGGAGATGTCCGGGATCGAGGCGCGGGACGACGTGCTGACCTACACCAGCGAGCCGCTGCAGGAAGCGATCGTCGTCTCCGGCTGGCCGCGGCTGGAGCTGTGGGCCAGCAGCGACCGCGACGACACGGAGTGGCACGTCAAGCTGACCGACGTCGATGAGGAGGGGCGCTCGATCAAGGTCTGCCAGGGGTGTTTGCGCGCCTCGTACCGCGAGTCGCTGGAGCACCCAAGCCCGATCACGCCGGGGGAGCCGACAGGGTTCTCGATCGAGCTGTGGCCGGTCCACCACGCGTTTCTGCCGGGTCACCGCATCCGCGTCTCGGTGACGTCGAGCGATTTTCCCTGGTTCGCGCGGAGCATGAACCGGTTCGGGCCGCTCAAGGACCAGGCGGAGCCGCTGGTCGCGACCAACACGCTGCACCACGGCGGGCCATGTCCCTCCCGGATCGTGCTGCCGGTCGAGGAGGCGGGAGGCGGGAGGCGGGAGGCGGAAGGGTGAGGACGGGCGCGGCGGAGATCCGGGTTGCAACCGCCGACGATGCCCCGGCCATCGCGCGGATTTACAACGAGGGGATCGAGGACCGCCTCGCGACGTTGGAGACGCAGGCGCGCACGCCCGAGGAGCGGGCGGCGTGGCTGGCGGCGCGGGGACCGCGCCATCCGGTGCTGGCGGCCCTGGACGATGAGGGGGCGGTGGTCGGCTGGGGATCGCTCAATGCCTTCAACTCGCGGCCGGCGTACGACCATGTCGCCGATTTCTCGGTCTACGTGGCGCGGGAGGCGCGAGGGCGCGGCATCGGCGACGCGCTGCTGACGGCGCTGGAAGACCGCGCCCGAGCGATTGGCTATCACAAGCTGGTGCTGGCCGCCTTTCCGGGCAACGCGGCGGGGATGCGGCTGTACGAGCGGCACGGGTTCCGCACGGTGGGCGTCTATCGTGAGCACGGTCGGCTGGATGGGCGGTGGGTGGACGTGATCGTCATGGAGAAGGTCCTTGATGAAGAGCGTCCCGCGAACACACGCCTCGACAAACCCTGAGCCAGGCGCTGGTCGGCGTCGGGCATCGCGTGGGAAAGGTTGCCAAGATTGCCAACTTTCGCGGGGGCCAGGCGGGCGGCGAGGTTTGCCGCGGCGGGCGTCTGGAGCGGGGGCGACGGGGCGATCGACATCACCGTGACGCTCTCCACCCTCGCGCTCTGCCCGGAGGACTCGCTGGGCAACGACTTCGTGCAGGCGCTCGACGCCGTGACGGGCTATACCGTCGCGGGCGGCGCGCTGACCTTGCATGGCGCGGCCGGAGACTTGACGTTCAGCGCGTGATCGGACGGCGACAGGATCAGAGTCCTGCCGCCGCGAACATCCGGTCCACGTAGGGCGAGGGATACACCGCCGCCTCGAGGGGCAGCTCGCCTGGCAGCCAGTATTCCACCAGCGCCCGGCCGATCAGGGCGTTGGTGATGTCGGCCGGGTGCTCGTGGCGGTACGCATCGTCCTCGCCCGCGTCGGTGACGACGCTGTAGGCGATCTTCACCTCCGGCCCGAGGGTGATGACGCCCGTGTCGGCGCGCAAGCCGCCGATCATGCCGGTCTTGTTGTAGATGGCGATCGGCTGTGCTTTACCAAAATCCCCCGCGTACGGCCGGTAGGCGACGAAGCGGGGAAATTGCTCCAGATAGCGCTGCCGGGAGAGGATGGCCAGCATCGCCCGCGACGCCCGCGGGGAGACCAACTCCTCCCGCGCCAGGGAGGCCGCCAGCTGCATCAGGTCGCGCGGCGCCGCCTCGGCCAAACTCCCCGCCGTGGTGATCTCCCCGAACGCGATGCGGCGGTGGACGACGATGGAGGGCCACCCCAGGCCGCGCATCGCGGCGTTGACCGCCGGGGGACCGCCGACGCGATCGAGCAGGATGTTCGTGGCCCCGTTGTCGCTGACGACGATCATCATCGTCGCTACATCGCGCAGGGTCGGTTGCAGGCCCGGCTGGAAGTCGCGCAGGATGCCGGAGCCCATGACGACGTCGTCGGCGCGCAGCGTCACCCGCTCATCGAGGTCGAGCGTCCCCGTTTCTGCTTGGCGAAAGACTTCGACGAGGAGCGGGAGCTTGAAGACGCTGGCGGTGGGCATCGGGCGACTCGCGTTGTGGCCGACTTCCTCGCCGGTCTCGACGTTGCAGGCTGCCAGCCCGACCTCTCCGCCTTGGGCGGCGATGGCGTGGAGGGCGCGTTCCAATTGCTCCCGCGTCTCGATGTGTCTGTCGTTCGGCATCTCCCCTCCCCTGCTGTCGTTCAGCGCTGCCGCCGGGGTCATACTCTCCCGTAGATGGAATTGGCGGACTGAACGGCCCGGTCGTTCTGCAAGGAGTCATCATGGACTACGCAACCCTGGCGCGCGAATCGCTCGACCGCGTCGCGGCGAGCAAGCCGCTCATCCACCAGATCACCAACGTCGTCGTCACCAACGACTCGGCCAACCTGACGCTGGCCTTCGGCGCGCTGCCGGTGATGGCCTACGCGCCCCAGGAGGCCGCCGAGATGGCCGGCATCTCGCAGGCGCTGGTGCTCAACATCGGCACGCTCTCGGTGGAGGAGATCGAGGCGATGATTCTGGCGGGGACCGCGGCCGGGGCGAAGGGCATCCCGATCGTGCTGGATCCGGTCGGCGCCGGGGCCACCCTGTTCCGCACCGACAGCGCGCTGCGGTTGCTGCGGGAGCTGCCCATCACCGTGCTGCGCGGCAACCGGGGGGAGATCGGGGCCCTGGTCGGCTCCGGCGAGGTGCGCGGGGTGGAGGCGACCGGCTCGGAGGATCCGCTGGAGGTTGCCAAGGCGGCGCGGGAGGCCTTCGGCGTGACCGTCGCCGTCACCGGGCCGACGGACGTCATCGCCGGTCCGGAGCGGACCTATCTGGTCCGTAACGGGACGCCGCTGCTGGGGATGATCACCGGCTCCGGCTGCATGGCGACCGCGACGATCGGCATCTTCGCCACGGCCGGGGAGGATCCGGCGGTGCAGACGGCGTTGGGATTGGCCACGTATGGGCTGGCGGCGGAGCGGGCGGCGATGGGCGATCCCGGGCCGGGAACGTTCCGGACACGTCTGCTGGATGAGGTGGCGGCGCTGGGAGCCACGGGAACCGAGGGGGTGACGATCGCGGAGGCGTGACGGCAGGAACAGCGCGGCGGGCGCGTCGTGTCCGGGCTCTAGCTCGCGCGCTTGCGAGCGTGGCCGGCAGAGATACGGTCGAGCGCCAATCGCCGGAGAAACTCGACAGGGCCGATGCCTTCTTCGCGCGCGAGACGAGCCAGGACGAAGAATTCCTCGCGCTCGAAGCGCACGCTCAGAACGGCTCCGGCGTTTGGCGCCGGCTCGCCCACCTCCGTGCTGCTCCAGTCCCAGGAGTCCGGGTCCATGAGCTCGCGCTCCTCTTCGTTGCGCGGCGGGACCAGCGATTCGTAGCGGATCTGTTCGGTCATGTCGTCCCCCCTATCACCCGATCATCCCATCACCTTATCACTCACGACCGCATACGCCCGTACTGGGAACGTTCCCATCCTCTTCACCTTCACCGGGACGGCCGAGAAGCGAAACCCGGTGATCGGCACGGCGTCCAAGCCCGTCATGTGCTCCACGATCGGGATGCCGGCGCCGAGCAGCGCCGTGTGCACGGGGCGGCGGCCGTCGTCGGTGTCGTCGATGTTGTAGGAGTCGATGCCGACGAGTGCCGCGCCCGCTTCGACGAGGTAGGCCGCCGCGTCGGCGGTGAGGAAGGGGTGGCCCTCGAAGTACTGATCGGTTCGCCAGTGGCGCGACCAGCCGGTGTGGACGAGGACCGCCTTGCCGCGGAGATCGACGTCGGCCGAGGCCGCGGTGAGAAGATCGCGGCCAATGGCGCGGCCCTTCAAATCTTTCGCCCGCACGACGACGCCTTCCAGATCGGCGAGGGATGTCAGCGGCAGCTCGGAGAGGTCCTTGCCGTCGGCGAAGCGGTGGAAGGGGCTGTCGACGTAGGTTCCGGTGTTGGCGGCCAGCTCGATCTTGCCGATGTGGAATTCGGTCCCCTCCGCGTAGAGGGCGCGGGAGGCTTCCCGGCTCAGGAAGTCGCACACGATCGGGGCCGGGAGGCCGCGGTAGGTGATCATCCCGTCCTCGACGCTGTGGCTGAGGTCGATGAGGCGACGGCCGGCCCCGTGGCCGGATCCGTCGTCCATCCCACCCTCCATGTGCTGCTCCTCCTCGCGGCAGTCTCTTCGGCCGCGGCGCCTATGCTCCGCGGCCTGCGTATCATCGCCCCAGCGATGGGCTTGGCGCCCGCCCGGGCAGCCCGCTAATGCCCCGCTAACAGCCGACCCCCAGAGTACATGCCGGGAGACGTCTCCCGTGGAAGCGAGGGCGCATGGCCAAGCGGCATTGGACACCAATCGATCGCTACCTCACCGATCTCCTGGTCGCGCCCGATCCCGCGCTGGACGAGGCCTTGGCGGCGAGCGCGGAGGCGGGTTTACCGCCGATCAACGTCTCGCCGAACCAGGGCAAGCTGCTCCACCTGCTGGCCCAGGCGGTCAACGCGCGCAGGATCCTCGAGATCGGCACGCTCGGCGGGTACAGCGCCATCTGGCTGGCGCGGGCGTTGCCGCCCGGCGGCCAACTCGTCACCCTCGAAGCTGATCCCCGGCACGCCGAGATTGCCCGCGCCAACCTCAGGCGCGCTGGTCTGACCGAGTTCGCCGAGGTCCGCGTGGGCAGGGCGCTGGAGACCCTGCCCGAGCTTGCGGCGGAAGGAGGCGATCCGTTCGATTTCGCCTTCATCGACGCCGACAAGGAGCACACCACCGACTATTTCGATTGGGCCGTGCGCCTCTCCCGCCCTGGTGGCCTCATCGTCGTCGACAACGTCGTCCGTGGCGGGGCGGTCGTCGACGCCGCTCGCGACGATGCGGACGTTCGGGGCGTGCGCCGTTTTCTCGAGGGGCTCGCCGCCGAGCCCCGCGTCACCGCCACCGCCATCCAGACCGTCGGCAGCAAGGGCCACGACGGATTCGCCATCGCGCGGGTGCTGGGGCCATGAGGCGGTGTGGCGTTGTCGCCGCTCCAACCGCCCACCTATACTCCGCCCACCGCTCGCCAATCCGGGAGCAACCTGGAACCCCGCACCTCGCGGGAGGCGAGCATTCCACCGACGCTGGCGACGGCCGGCCGCGTCCCGGCCGCGCGAAGCTGCCGTCAGCGCGGGAGAGCGCCATGCACTCGCTGCCGCGCTGTCTTCCCATCGCCATCCGATATGGACTTTCCGGGCTGCCGCTTGCCCTGGTCTCGATGCTGCTCGTGCTGGCGAATGTGGCCCCGGCCGCTGCCTGGCAGACCGCTCCGCCGTCGCTGCCGATCCCTCCCCCGCCGCCCGCCGATCCACCCGCGGGGTTCACCAGCGCCGCCTCGGAGCGGGCGCGCATTCATGTCGAGCCGGGAGCGGACGTCGGCGCCGCGGCATTTACGCGGTCCTGGGGCTTGCTCATCGACGACGGCGTTCGCCAGCTCGAAAGCTTCCTGCCGTCACTCGACGACCAGATCGACGTTTACGTCTATGTGAATGATGCCTCGTTCGCCGCCGCGACCGCCCAAGCCCGCTGGCCGGAGCCGGAAGCCTCCGACGTGCTGGCCAATGCCGGTGTGGGCGACGTCGCGGTGAACCTGGCTTCGTTCGGCCGGCGCACCCCGCTGGAGGCCGAGAACGCGCTGCGCCACGCCCTGTCGCACGTCGTGGCCCGCGAGGCCTCGAACGGCCGCGTGCCGCGCGGGTTCGACGAAGGATTGGCGGCGTACTTCGAGCAGTCGGCGCCGGCGCAGCTCGCGCGGCACGCGGCGCTGGTGCAGAATGCCCGCGCCGGCGGCGCCCTGATGTCGTGGTCGGATCTGAACCGCCCCGCCGCCCCCGACGCGCCGCCGCCGGTGCTGGAAGCGCACGCCTACAGCATGGTCGCCTTCCTCATTGATCGCCACGGGCCGCGGGTGCTGGGCGAGTTCATCACGCAACTGGGCGACGAGCCGGACTGGCGCGCGGTGCTGCGCGAGGCCTACAGCCGCGCCCCGGACGAGCTGGAAGCGCAATGGGAGGAGAACCTGCCTCGCTGGACCACCGGCGGCTGGCGCTCCAACCTCCTGGCGGCGTTCGACCTGCAACCGGCGAGGGAGCTGCTGACGCTGGGGCACTACGCCTCGGCCCGCCGCGAGCTGGAGCAATCGCTGCGCCTCTTCACCGACCTCGAAGACGAGGCCGGCATCGCCGACGTCAACGCGCTGCTGCGCCAGACCGACACCGGCTTGCAGGCCGAGACGTTCATGGCCCAGGTGCAGGCCGCGCTGGAGCACCACGACTACAACCGCGCGCAGACGCTGCTGCAGCAGGCCCGCGCCCAGTACGACCGCCTGCCCATGACCCAGGCCCCGGAGGAGCTGATCGCCGCCTATGAATCGCTGGCGCAGGCTGGCATCGGCGCGGGAGACGCTCTGGATCGGGCGCGGCAGCAGTCGCTGCGCTGGGCCGACTACCCGATGGCCCGCGCCTCCGCCCTCGCCGCCGGCGAGGGGTACGCCCAACTGGGGAACGAGGACGGCCTCGCCCAGACGCGCGACGTGCTGCAGGCGCTCGATTCCCGGCAGCGGCGGTTGGTGCTGTTGTTCGGCGGGCTGGGGCTGCTGACCGGGGCGTGGCTGGCGCTCTGGCTCTGGGCCCGCGGCGGCACGCAGCTCGATTGGGGGCGGTGATGCAACGCACCCTGCCGCTGCCCCGATCGGCGCCGCCTCCGGCGTGGGAGCGCGCCTCCGCCGGGATCGAGGACATCCGGCAGCGGCTGGCCGATCCGGTGGCGCGGCCTGCCCTCCTCTGGCGCGTCTTCTGGGCGCCGTTCTGGTTCTGGTCGGATGCGCCGATCCCGGAGATGCCGCAACGCGCGATGCCGGTCCCGGCCGAGCTGGGGTTAGCCGGGCAGGCCGTCGTCGGCGGCATCGACCGCGTGCGGCGGCGGCTCTGGGTCAGCCACGCGGCGGCGGCGATCTGCCGCGGGCTGTGGCTGGCCATCGCCGTCGCCGCCGTACTGATGCTCATCGATGTCCTGGGTGGTCCGATCTTCGATCCCCGGCCGGCCATCGCCTTGGGCGTGGTGACGCTGGGCGCCGGGCTGGCGCTGGCGGCCCTGAGCAAGCCGTCGCGCGTGCGCACGGCGCAGATGCTCGACCGCACCTTCGGGCTGCACGAGCGGTTGGGGACGGCGCTGGACGACCTCGGTTTGGGCGTCCCCGGCGAGGGCGAACGCGCCCCGGTGGTCTACCTGCAAATGGCCGACGCCGCCAACGCCATCGCCGCGCTGCGCAATGATCGGCGCTTGCGGCCGGCTATTCCCGTGCGCGAGGTCGTGCTCGTCGTGCTGTTCGCGCTGATCCTGACCACGCTCGCCTTCGTGCGCGGGCTGGGCGGCGGGCTGCCCGAGCTGGGGACGGCCAGCGTGCCGGTCTTCACCCCCGCCATCGAGCGGCCGGTCGAGACGGAGCCGTCCGCCGCCGAGCTGGCAGCGGCGGAGATGGCCCCGACGATCCAGGAGGTGCTGGAGCGCTCGAACCGCTCGGCGCGGGCGCGGCGCGACCTGCAAGCTCTGGCCGAGGCGCTAGCCGACCATGCCCTGACCCGGCCTGCCGCCGAGCAGATCGCCCGCGGCGACTACGCCGGCGCCGGCGAGCAGCTCCGCGAGACGGCTGCCCAGGCGGGCGACCTCTCCCAGGGATCGCGCGAGGGCCTGGCCGGCGATCTCGACCAGGCGGCGAGCATCATGCAACCGGAGACGAACGGGCTCGAAGAAGCGACCCGCGATGCCGCCAGCGGCTTGCGGCAGGGCGACGAGCCCGCGCAGACGGAGATGCGCGATCTGGCGGATGCCGTGGAGCGCACCGGGGAAGAGGTCGTGCCGCAGGGCGAGTTGGCCTCCCAGATGCGCAGCGCCCAGCAGGCGCAAGCCCAGCGCGGCGACAGCGGTGACCAGTCGGCGTCGTCCTCGCAAGGCGAGCCGGGGAGCGCGACGTCGAGCACGGGTTCCGTCGGGGATCCCGGCAGCGGATTCGACGCGGAGGCTGCCACCGCCTCGCAGGCCCAGTCGCGCCAGAGCGGCAATGCCGCGGCGCCAATGGAAGAGATGGCCGGCGGAACGGAAAGCCAGGGCGCGCCAGGCGAGGGCGGGCGGTCGGGCGCCCCCGGCGAAGGGCAGCAGCCGGGCGCCGGTGAGAGCGGCATGCCCGGCAATGCGGCGATGGGCGGCGAGGAACCGGGCGGCATGCAGGGCGAAGGCGATTCCGCCACCGCCATGCAGGGGGCAGGGGCCGGCACGGGCGAGGCCGGCGAATCGCTCGAGGAGGGCGCCGGCGCCTCGGCCGCCGACCTGAGCGTCGGCATGGGCGAGGACGCGGCCGACCCCAACGTCACGGCCGATGGCGCCGCCGAAGTCGACCCGTCGGCGCTGGAAGGAGCCAGCGACAGGGTGGCGCTTCCCTCTGGCTCGGGCGATCAGGGCGTGCAGACCTCCTCGGACGGCGGGTCGGCGTTGCGCGGCTCCGGGGCGGGGATCACCGCGGGGTCCGGATTCGCCGTGCAGGGCGAGGTCGGCGAGGCCGGCCCCGATTCCAACCGCGTCCCCGCCGAGCATCGGGAGACGGTCGAGCGCTACTTCTCCAACGGAGGCGGCGAGTGAACGCCCCGTCCGGCTGGTTCAGCACGCTGCGCGCACGACGGCCATTCGCCGGCCGATCCGCGCCGCCGATCGACGCGCTCGACCTCGCCGAAGACGATCTGCTCCTCGACGAGGCGACGCTGGCCCGGTTGCGCCGCCTCTCGCTGGTGGCCGGCCGCGCCCGCACCGAAGGCTTGGCGGGGGAGCACCGCTCGCGGCGGCGGGGCACGTCGCCGGAGTTCGCCGATTTCAAGCGCTACTCGCAGGGCGACGATTTCCGGCGCATCGACTGGAACACCTACGCCCGGCTGGACGGTCTCTTCGTGCGCCTGAGCGAGGTCACCACCGAGCTGTCGGTCCACATCCTGCTCGACAGCAGCGCCTCGATGGAGTGGAGCGGCGGGGAGGACCGGCCGCCGAAGTTCGCTGCCGCCCGCCGCCTGAGCGGGGCGCTGGCCTACCTGGCGCTGTGGGGTTTCGACCGGGTCGCCATCGTGCCCTTCGCGGAATCGCTGGGCCGTCCCTTCGGCCCGGTGCAGGGCCGGGCGCAGGTCGTCCCGGTCTTACGGCATCTGGGGCGGTTGCGCGCCGCGGGGAGCACCGATCTGGGACCGGTCATCGCCGCTTACGCGCACGCCAAGACGCGCCCCGGTCTCCTCCTGATCGTCTCCGATCTCCTCTCTGGCGAGCCGGAGGAGCTGCAAACCGCCCTGCACGACCTGAGGGCGCGGGGCTGGCAGACGGCGGTCCTGCACATCGTGGATGACGCCGAGGTCGCTCCGGACGCCGCGTCGGCCTGGCTGCACGGCGCCGAAGGGGGGCAGGTTCCGACGTCGATCGAGCTGATCGACCGCGAATCGGGCGCCACGTTGCGACTTTCGCCGGACGACGAGGTGGCGGAGCGGTACGCCGCGGCGGTGCGGGGCTGGCTGGAGGCGCTGGAGGCCGCCTGCGCCGCGGAGGCGACCTGCTACGCGCGCGTCTCGACCGCGTGGGGCATCGACGAGCGGACGATCTCGCTGCTGCACGAGCGGGGGCTGGTGGCATGAACCTGCTTGCCCCCATCGGGCTGGCCGCGCTGCTCGCCCTGCCGGTCGTCGTCCTGCTGCACATGCGGCACACGACGCCGACGCGGCACCCGACCCCCTCCCTGCGCTTCTGGGAAGCGGCCAACCCGCGCCCGGCCGACGCCCGCCGCCTGCGCCGGCCGCCGGTGACGTTGCCATTGGTCTTGCAGCTCGTGGCCGTGGCGGTCCTCGCCATCGCCCTGGCCCGGCCCGCCACCGCCGCCCAACTGGCCGCCCTGGCGCCGGGGCTGCACTCGCAGCCGCGCCACCTCTTCCTCCTGCTCGACGGCTCGACCAGCATGAGCGCCGTGACGGGGACGGGCGGCGAGACGCGCTGGGAAGCGGCGCGGCGGGAGGCGTTGGCCCGCCTCGCCCCTCTGCGCGAAGGCGATGTGGCCACCGTCATCCTGATGGGCACCCGCACCGCGACCTTCACCGCGACCGACGACGCCTCCCTCATCGCGCTGCGCGAGCGGCTGACGACGGTTCCGCAGCCGGGTGGCCGGGCCGACCTCGACGCCGCCCTGGCCCTGGCCGGCGATCTGCGGCTGCCGAACCTGGAGCGGCGGGCGGTCGTCATCAGCGACGGCGCGGCGGTGGCCGATCCGGTGACGGCGGCGGGGGTGGACGCGCCGGTCGAACTCGTCGTCGCCGGGGGGGATGGCGGGGCCGAGGACCGCGCCAACCTGGCGGTGATCGACATCTCGGCGCGGCCCAGTCCCGAAGATGGCGGGGCGGCCGGATTGTTCGCCTCGGTCGTCAATTACGGGCCGGAAGCGGTCACGGTCCCGGTGGTTCTTCTTGGCGACGGGTTGGAGATGGGACGCACGACCGTGATGTTGGACGCGGACGGCGGGTCGGAGCAGCTGAGCTGGCTGCTGCCGCCGGGCGTGGGCGAGCTGACGGTGCGCATCGATGGCGCCGACGCGCTCGCGGCCGACAACGCCGCCAGCGTCCTCCCCGGCGAAGCGGCGACGACGACGATCGCCCCGCGCATCCTGCTCGTCTCCGATCTGCCCGGCGCGCTGGCCCGCGCCCTGCTGGCCATCGAGAATGTCCAGCTCAGCATCGAGCCGAGCGACAACGCGGCCGCCATCGCCGCCGGCGGCTACGACCTGGTCGTCTTCGACCGCACGGCCCCGCCCGCCGAAACGCTCAACCGGATCACCACCGCCAGCCTGTGGGCGGCGCCGCCGGTGGGCGGGCCGTTCGCCACCAGCGAGGGGGTCTCCGATCCCCGGATCACCCGCCTTCGCGCCGGCGACCCGCTGCTGGATGGCGTCGACCTCGCCGGGGCGACGTTCGGGCCAACGCCGGTCTTCACCCTCGGCGCGGGCGACGAAGAGATCGTCGGATCCCCGGACGGTCCCCTCCTCTTCCGCGGCGAGGTCAACGGCCGCCCGGCGGTGGTTCTCACGGTCGATCCCGAGGCGTCGAATTTGCCGAAGCGGGTCGCCTTCCCGGTCCTGGTCGCCAACCTCGTCGGGGCGCTGGCGCCAGACGGCGTCCCGGCCGCGCTGCCGTTGGGAGAGCCGCTCGTCTATGAGCCGCGGGCGGCGACCGCCGCCGTGGAGATCGCGCCGCCGGGCGGCGACGTCGTCAGGCTCGACGTGGCCCCGCCGCAGGCAGGAGACGAGAGCGAATCGGCTCGTGGCCGTGTCACGCGCGAGGTGGTCTTCGCCGACACCGGCGCCGCCGGGGCCTACCGCGTCACCGAGCAGGACGCGAGCGGCGGCGTGCTGGGGGCGACGCGCTTCGTGGTCAATGCCGGGCACGCGCGCGAATCGGATTTGCGTCTCAACCCCGACCTGGCGAGCACCCTGGCCGCCGCATCCGGGGTCGATATCGCCGCGCCGCGGCAGGAGCGGGTCGATCTCTGGCCGCTGCTGGCGTTGCTGGCGCTCGGCATCATCCTCGTCGAGTGGGCAGTGGCGCTCTGGCCGTCTCGCCGCGGGGGATCGCGCCGTCTGGCGCGGGGAGGGGCGGCATGACCACCCTGGTCTGGGCGCGCCCTGACGCCTTGTGGTTGCTCGTGTTGCTGCCGCTGCTGGCGGCGGTGGGGCTCTGGTTGGGCGTGCGGCGCGGCCGCATGCGGCCGGCGGCGCTGCTGTGGCGGCTGGCCGTGGTGGCGCTGCTGGCGATCGGGTTGGCGGAGCCGCTGCTCGCCTCCGGCGCGGGCGCGGGGGGAGCCGTCTTCGTCGTCGATCGCTCGCAGAGCATCGGGGGCGAGGCGCGGGATGCCGCCGATCGCTGGCTTCAGGACGCGCTGGCCGCGGCCCCGAGCGGGCGCCGCGCGGCAGTCGTCGAGTTCGGGGCCAAACCGGTCCTCTCCGCGCCGCCCCAGCCCGCCAGCGAGTTCGCCGGCGGCGCCGAGTCTACCGGGGTGGACCCGCGGCCGCTCGACCCGGCGTTCACCGACATCGGCGCCGCGCTGGGACTGGGGCGCGCCTTGCCGCTTGGCGGCGGGCGGCGCATGGTGCTCGTCTCCGACGGTGGGGAGAACGTTGGCCAGGCGATCGATCAGGCGGCGCAGGCCGCGGCCGAGGGTGTGCCCGTCGATGTCGTGGCCCTGCCGGGCGTCAGCGCCAATGACCTGCGCGTCGACGGCGTCGCCGCGCCGGCCTCGGCCTGGGAGGGCGAGCCGGTGACGGTGCTGGCCGGGGTGGAGACCGGCCGTGCGGGGCCGGCGACGGTCGAGCTGCTGGTCGACGGCGAGGTGTGGGATACGGTCGAGACCGACCTGCCCGAAGGGTTGTCCTCGGAGGCGTTCACGCTGACGAACCTCAGCCCCGGGTTCCACGCCCTCGAGGTGCGCGTGCAGGGCGAGGCGGAGGCCAATCGTCGCACGGATGACGACCGCGCGCCGCACGGCATCGTCGTGCGCGACCGGCCGCGCATTTTGCTCGTCGTGCCGGAGGGCGCCGACCCCGGCGTGATGCGCGGCATCCTGGAGCGGGGCGGCGTCGAGGTGACGGTTGTCGATCCCACGGACATCCCCTCCCGCCTCTCCGAGCTTGGAGCCTGGGACGGGTTTGTGCTCGACAATGTCCCGGCTTCGGCGATGAGCGTCGATCAGGTGGCCGGGTTGCGCGAGGCGACCCGGTCGCTGGGGCGCGGGCTGGTGGTGATCGGGGGGACGTCGTCGTACGGACCCGGCGGGTACGCGGGAACGCTGCTCGAGGACGCCCTGCCGGTCACGGTGAAGGTAACCGACGGCCGCGAGCGGCAGCGCGTGGCGCTGCTGCTGATCATGGACAAGTCCGGCTCGATGGGCTACGACCCGCTCGGCGGGCAGGGCAAGATCGAGATGGCCAAGGAGGCGGTGCGCCTGGCCGCGCGCTCGCTAGCGGAGGGGGACCAGATCGGGCTGATCGTTTTCAACGACCGGCAGGACTGGGTCGTCACCCTGACCACCATCACCGATGAGGCCTCGCGGGCGGCCATCGACCGCAAGATCGCGGCGATCGAGCCGGACGGCGGCACCGAGATCCTCCCTGCCCTCTCGGTCGGGCTCGACGCCATCCGCAACGCGGAGGCCGACGCCCGCCACATCGTGCTCCTCTCCGACGGCAAGGCGCGCACCGGCACGCGCGAGAGCTACCAGCGGCTGCTGGACGACGCCCTCACCGACCGCACGACGCTGTCGACCATCGCCATCGGCGAGGACGCCGACACCGACCTGCTCAACTTTTTGGCCGACGAGGGGGGCGGGCGCTACCACTTCACCGTGCGCGACGAGGAGATCCCGCAACTGACGCTCGAAGAAGCGCGCAGCGCCGGCAGCCAATCGGTGATCCGCGGCGGCTTCCGTCCCATCCAGACGGCGCCCAGCCCGATCCTGGCCGGTTTCGAACCGGAGCAACTGCCCGATCTGGCCGGGTATGACTTCGCCGAGGCGAAACCGGACGCCCAGGTGATCCTCACCTCCGACCGCGAGGATCCGGTGCTGGCAAAGTGGCAGTACGGCCTGGGCCGGGTGATCGCCTGGACCGCCGACAACGGCTCGGACCTGGCGGCGCCGTGGGCGATGTGGGAAGGTTATGACGAGTTCTGGGCGGCGGCGGTGCGCTGGGCGCTGCCCGACCCGGAGCGGCGGCCGCTGACGGTCGCCACCCAACGCGACGGCGCCGACGTGGTGCTGACTGTCACCGCCGCCGGCGAGAGCGGCGATTTCGCCGATTTTCTGCCGACGTTCGCCACCGTGACCTCGGCGACCGGCGAGGCGGTGGCGACCCGCGAGATGACCCAGACGGCTCCCGGCGAGTACACCATGCGTCTCCCCGCCCCCGAGGCGGGGGCCTACGCGGTGGAGGTGCGCCAGGAGCGGGCCAGCGGCCCTCTGGTGGAGACGGCGGGGATCACCGTGCCGCCGTCTCCGGAAACGCTGCCGGCCCCGAATGGACCCTCCCTCTTGTCGTCCCTGGCCGCGCGCACGGGAGGCCGCGTCCTCTCGCTCGACGATCCTGGGGCCTTGTGGGATGCGCCGGCGCCGGGCGGCAGCCCGCTGCGCGAGCATCGGGCGGTCTGGTTTGTGCCGATCGGGTTGGCGCTGGCGCTCTTCCTGGTCGATATCGCCACGCGGATGGGGGTGTGGGCGCAGGTGCGGCGGCTGGTCGCCGGGCCAAAGCGAGGCTGATCTCCCCGGGCGAACCCTCACCCCAACCCCTCTCCCTGTGCGCAGGGAGAGGGGCTTTTGGGCGCATTCACGCCAGCGTCGTGCTCCCTTCGCCCCGCGCACGGGGCGAAGGGCCGGGGCTGAGGGGAGGTTGCCTGCTACTCTTCCCCGGCAATGAATCGAGACGAGAGAGCAGCCTGCTTAACCCGTGTCATGCCGACGAAGGAGGCATCTCGGCTCCAAGGGAGCGGCGTCCTATGGAGCCACGAGCTTCCTCGCTTCGCTCGGAATGACACGCTTAACGCGTGGCGACTTCGGCCGTCAGGACGCCGAACGTGATCGAGGTCGTCCTCCACGCGGGCCCGCAGGGGCCGGTCGCCGAGACGCGCCTCGAGGATCTCAAGGAGAGCATCACGCGGGCGCAGACCACGGTCTGGGTCGACGTCGTCGATCCGACGGCGGAGGAGATCGCCCGCATCGGGGAGACGTTCGGGTTTCATCATCTGGCGCTGGAGGACGTGGAGCGAGGGGGGCAGCGGCCCAAGATCGACCCGTATGACGACTACCAGTACATCGTCTTCTACGGGCTGACGGTGGACGGCGGGCGCTGCCAGCATCACCAGGTCGACATTTTCGTCGGCAAGCACTACATGGTCACGTTTCACGACGGCCGGCTGCCGGTGATCGCCGTGACGGCGACGCGCTGGCGGGCGCACGTGCGCAAGCTCGACAGCCACGGCCCCGGCTTCCTCCTCTACTCCTTGCTCGATGCGATCGTAGACGGCTACTTCCCGGTTCTCGACGAGATCGTCGATCGCGCCGACGACCTGGAGGAGACGATCGTGCTGCACGGCCGGCCTGGCTTGCAGGCGGAGATCCTGCGCCTGCGGCGGGAGTTGCTGATGATTCGCCGCGTGACCGGGCCGGAGCGCGACGTGGTCAACGAGCTGATGCGGCGCGACCCTCCCCTCTTCGGTCAGAAAGAGATCACCTATTTTCAGGACGTCTACGACCATCTGCTGCGCATCACGGATACCGTCGATATCTATCGCGACTTGCTGGCGAGCCTGCTGGACGCCAACCTGTCGATGATCTCGTATTCGCTCAACATCGTCGTCAAGCGACTGACGTCGGCATCGATCATTCTTATGTCGATTGCCATCGTCGCCGGCGTGTACGGCATGAACTACGATCTCTGGCCCGCGGTCGAGGGGCACGCCGGGTTCTTCCTCGCGCTGGCGTTCATGGCGGTCCTGGGTCTGGGCGAGTTCGTCATCTTCCGCCATATCGACTGGCTGTGACGGGTGACGGGTGACAAGTCGGGCGTTTCGGCAAACGTGGACGCCGCGGGCGCCCTGGGCACGGCATGCCGTGCCCCTACGGATCGACTCGCCCGTTTCCGTCCTGTCTCATCGAAACGTTGACGCCCCGACACCCGACACCCGTGAACTTCACATCTGCAACAGCACCAGCCCGGCGATGGTCATGTAGATCAGCAGCCCGGTGGCGTCGACCAGGGTGGTGATCAGCGGCGCGGAGACGACGGCGGGGTCGACGCCGAGGCGCTCCAGGACCAGCGGCAGCACGGCGGCGACGGTGGCCGACCAGAGGGCGACGAGCATGATGGTGGCGCCGACGACGATGCCGATCTGAAACCCCTCCGGGAAGCCGACACGCAGATAGCCGACCAGGCCCATGATGAAGCCGACCGAGAGACCGACCGCCATCTCCTTGGCCAGCACCCACCAGACGTCGCTGAGCCGCACCTCCCCGACCCCGATGGCGCGCACGAGGGTGGTCACCGTCTGGCTGCCGACGTTGCCGCCGATGCCGATGATGAGCGGGATGTAGGGGATCAGCGCCGGGGCGCCCTGCAGGCGGTCGGCGTAGTGCTCCAGCACCTGGCTGGTGAGCAACCCGGCCAGGAAGAGGAAAAGCAGCCAGCCGATGCGGCGGCGCACCAGCAGCCCGGCGCTGGCGAAGCGGTAGGGCATGTCGAGAGGCTGCGAGCCGCCGATGCGCTCGAAGTCCTCGGTCGTCTCTTCCTCGATGACGTCGGCGACGTCGTCCTGGGTGATGATGCCGAGCAGCCGGTCGTCCTCGTCGACGACCGGCAGCGCCAGCAGGTTCATGTCGACGAGGAGGCGGGCGGCGGTCTCCTGATCGGCGCTGGCCTTGACCCGGATCGGGTCGGAGACCATGACGTCCTCGACCGGGGTGTCGGGCCGGGTGAGCACCAGGTTGTGCAGCGAGAGGACCCCGAGCAGGCGCTCTGCCGCGTCGATCACATAGACATAAAGGATGGTTTCCGCTTCCTCGGCGACGCGGCGGAGCAGCACCACGGCGTCGTCGGCGCGGACATCGGGCGAGATGGCGACGAAGGCGGGGGTCATGCGGCCGCCGGCGGTGTCGGGCGGGTAGGCCGAGAGCTCGCGGATCTCGGCCGCCTCCTCCGGCTCCATGGCGCGCAGGATCTGCTCGCGGTCTTCGGAGGGGAGCTCGGCGATGATGTCGGTGGCGTCGTCGGGGTCGATCGCTTCCAGCAGGTCGGCGGCGTCCTCGCGGGGTTGGAGGCGGAGGATGGCCGCGGCGTTGGCTGGGTCGAGCTCTTCCAGGATTTCCGGGATTTCGCTGTCGGGGAGCGATGCGAGCAGGACCGCGACCTCGTCGTCGTCGAGGCGCGGCACGATGTCGGCCCAATCGGACGGGCCGAGATGATCGGTCAGGCCGCGGATGCCGAGCTCTTCGCGTTCGGCGATCAGCCCCCGAATCTCGTCGATCAGCTCATCGTTCGCCATGGCGATCCGTCCGTCGTGCGGCTGGTTTACGGTTTCTTCGTAGCATCGAGGTTGCGAAATGGCGCGGGTTGCGGTGGCGTTGCTGCCGCCCGTGGCCGGGGCGGAGTGTAGGAGTGGCCTGGGGGGGCGTCAAGCGAGCGAATGTAGGGGCGGACGTGCATGCGAACCGGATTCAGGAGACTGGGGCTCTGGTCGTCTCGTCCACCTGGGTGGACGGGGAGATCCCGAGCAGCGCCGAAACGAGCCAGCGCGCCGCCTCATCCGTCCAGTCCGGGATCGTCTCGTAGAGGCCGTGGGTTCCGTCGGGATACCAGAGCAGCGAACCGCGATCGCCGGCCGCGATGCAGTAGCGGATCGCTTCTTCCGGGGGAACGATGAGATCGCGTCCGGCGCCGATGACCAGGATCGGGCAGCGGACGCGCTCCACGACGCCGGGCAACGCGAACGCCGCGGCCAGGCGCTCGAGTCGACGCTCGCCTCCGGCCAGCGTCGCCAGATGACGGCGCAAGAGCGGTTGCGCCTGGTGGAGCCAGGGCCGCGGGTCGTATGGCGGTGTTACGGCGACCACCGCCCCGATGCGGCGGTCGTTCGCCGCGGTGATGGCCGCCAGGGCGCCGCCCAGACTGAATCCCAGCAGCGCCACGCGACCGGCATCGAGGCCGGGATGCTCCCTGGCCACCGCCAGCACGCCGTCGCTGACGTCGTCGCAGTCGTGGGTCGGGCGAACGGTGAGGGCGCTTTCGCCGCTGCCCGGCCAGTCGAGCGCCAGCACGGCCAGTCCGTGCGCCAGGAACGCGTCGCTCCAGAGGAGGGTCTCTTCCTTGCTGGTCGACGTGCCGTTGAGGATCGCCACGAGCGGGGCCGGCCCGACGTTCTGCTCCGGCAGGGCCAGATAACCGGGAAGGCGAGACGTCCGCCACGGGATATCGACGCGCTGCACGGCCGGCCTCAGGATCGGGAGGGAGCGGGCATAGAGTGATGACGTGGCGGCCCGGAGGGCGCGGAGCTTGCGCGGGTCGTCGAAGACCAGCATGCCGGCGAGGTGATACGAAAGCGCCGCGTGACGTTGGGCCAGGGCGGCGCCGTGCGCTTGTCCCGTGCGCTCGCATGTGCGCGCTTCGCCCAGGAACCATTGCGCGGCCCAGGTCCAGCCATGATCCCAGTCGGAGATGCGCCGCACCTTACGCAGCGTGCGCGTGGAGATGTCGGCAGGAAGCCCCATCGCGGAGAGTCGACCCGCGTTCACGCCGATCGGCAACGCGGCGGCGCCGAAGATGCGGAGAAACGCGTCGACGCGGCGCCGGTCGGCGAGCGGAGCCAGCCGCCAGGCCAGGCGCGTAGAGCGGGGGATGACGGGGACCGCGGGGAGAGCCACGTCGCTCCCTATGGAACGCGCGTCCACACGCGCTCGCGCGCCCTGGCCAGCGCGGATTCGACGGTATCGGCTTGCTCGCCGAAACGGCAGACGATGATGACGCGGTCGAGGCGCGGCAGGGAGCGACGCAGCGCGGCGACCAGTTCCTCGACCAGGGCGGCCGCCGTGGCATCGACCTCGGCTCTGGCGGCCAAGGATTCGACGCCGAGCAGCGGCATGGCGACGGTGCGAAGCCGATTGCTGGAAGCCACGATCAGCACCTGAGGCACGACGCGGCGGACGTGCTCGATGCGGGCGCGCTCGCCCAGGGCCGGGTGTATCACGGCGTGGATCACCCCGCGGATGCCGCGCTCTTCCAGTCCCGAAGCTTCGGTCAGAATGGCGGTCCCTAAATCGAGCGGAGCCCGCGCCATTGCCTGCCGCTCGATCTCGGAGCCGCCCAGGGAACGCAAGCCGCTGATGCCGGGCGTCGCCAGCGGTCCCAGCACGCCGCGCCGGTTGGCCGCGACGACGATCGCTTCCGCCTCCTGGCCGAGCACGTCGCAGCCATTGTCGGTCCGGCCGGTCACGTGTTGGGGATCGATCCGCTGCCCTTGCGCGTGCAAATGGCGCGCGACAAAGCTCGCGAACGCGGCCTCGTCAATGCCGGCGAGCCGGTAAAACTCGCTACGAAACTTCGTCTCGATCGGCGCGATCGAGACGTAGCGGCCGTCCGCGCAGGCATAGACGTCGTAGTAAGGCGCACCTGAATCCAGGACGTTTTCGCCACGCTGGTCAGAATGCACACCGGCGGCGTTGAGCCCGAAGAAAGGCGTCATCAGCGAGGCCGCGCCGTCGATCATGGCGGCATCGACCACCTGACCCTGGCCCGAACGCTGCGCCTCCAGCAGCGCGCAGGTGAGCCCGAAGGCGAGATAGAGCGCACCACCGCCATAGTCGCCCACCAGGTTGAGCGGTGGCGCCGGCGGGCCTCCGGCGCGGCCGATGGCATGCAGCGCGCCGGTGAGCGCGATGTACAGCGCGACATCGCCCTGGGTGATGGTGCGCGGCACGGGGTTCCGGAGCAGCTGCCCCGGCCCCAGGTCCTCGAAGAAGTTGCCGCCGATTTTCATGCCTATCCCCTGGCGCCGGAGTGTTATAGCGATCCAGCGGCGATGGCGGAAGCTGGCCCGCGGCTCGGTTCACGCCGCTCAGGTGGTGTGCGCCGAGCTGGCGTCGCGGCGGGCAGTTGACCGTCGTTGCGCGGATTCGCCAGCCGAGGCCGGCGGGTAGCGTAACTGCGCCTCGTTCCTTGACAGCGGGGCGTACCGGCTGGGCTTCGAATACGCGCTGGGAGCTTCCCGCCTGATACAACCCGGGGCCCGTGCCGATCTTCTCATGGAGGCATATCAGGTGATCGAGGCTCCCGGCTGGCCGCGGCTCTGGATCCTGGCCATGGCGATCCTGTTCGTCTTCGGCATCCACGCGTTCATCTGGTCGACGACGTCGCGGACCGTGCGCATGCGCGCGGTGCCGGCCGCGCTGCAGGGCCGTGTGGGCAGCCTGTACTCGATCGGCGTCTTCGGCGGCATCGTCGCCGGGCAGGCGGTCGGCGGCGTGATCGCGAAGATCTGGGGGATCACCGGGCCGTTCTGGTTCGCGTTCGCCGGGTCCGCCGTCCTGCTGGCACTGCTCTGGAGGGAGCTGGCGCACATCGCGCACGCCGACGAGGCCGCGCTGGCGGCGTGACCGCGGCGACGCGAAGGTCGTCAGGTCAGGGGGCTCCGGGGCAGCAAGCGGTCGCTGATGATCCGCTTCTGGATCTCGCTGG
>CALMZR010000122.1 GCA_937870845.1 uncultured Chloroflexota bacterium | reverse complement strand
GGTGGGAACCGGCTCGTCGGCGCCCTCCTCGAGCTGCTTGTTGATCACCGTCACCACCGCCGGCGACAACCGCTCGACCACCTCGATCGGCGTCATCGCCGAAGCGATCGCGTCAGCCGCCGTCAGGTCCGGCAACGCCGGCGGCGGAGGCGGAATGGTCGCTCCGGGCGGCGAGGCGGCCGGCTCCCCGGCGCAGATCGCGTAGGCGAGGAGCGGCTCGGCCGTGCCGGCAACCGTATTCGGAACGGCGGTCCATCCGAACTGGATGATGTTCCCGTCGGCGTCCGTCCGTACCGTCGGCCGCGACGAGGAGACGAACACCACCGGCGGCGCGGCCGGTTCCGTGCCGTCCTCGGCCGTTTCCGGAGGCGGCTCCGGGACGGCGCCCTTCAGATCGTAGCCGCCGCTGAGCACCGACTGCCCCGGCTCGCACCAGGCCGTCATCGGGCCCTCGACGAGCGATTGCCCGACCCCCTCGCCCTCCTGGGCGAGGATCGGCTGCGCCGCCAGCGCCGGCACGGCCAGCGCGGCGGCAAGACATCGAGAAGCAAAACGCATCGAGCGTCCTCCAGAAGGGTCTCCATTGCGGGCCACCGTAAAGGATGCACTGTCGGAGGCGATTCGTGCCGCCCATGCGCCACACCCAAGCCAACGACTTTGCAGTTGATGCGTTCTGTATACTGATGATCGCAACAGGATCTTGCTTGGAGATCACGTCATGGAATTCTTGACCGTCAAAGAAACCGCACAACTGCTCCGAGTCAGCGCGATCACCGTCCGCCGCTACATCGCCTCCGGGCAGCTCGCGGCGGAGCGGGTCGGTCGGGGTATCCGCGTGCGTCGCGAAGCGATCGAGGAGTTCATCACGCCGGTCATGCCAGACCAGTTCTACTGGCCACGCAAGCCGGCAGCCTACGACGAAGAGGAATTGGCGGAGATCAGCTCGCGTTCGAGTCCGACCGGGGTCATGTGGGTGCTTGTTGATCGACTCGACGATTACATAGACGAGCACGTGCCCATCACCAACGATCCTTTGGGGAACATTGTTGGCATGGCACGATCCGGTGAGCCAACAAACATCTCCGAGCACAAGCACGAGTACATCGCCGATGCCTACATGAGTGAGTTGCACGGTCCTGAAGACGATGACGATTCCGACAATCTCGATGTCAAGCCATTCACGATGGACGATCCGTTGTGGAGCGTCTTCGGCACTGGTGATTCGGAAGACCCTACGGAGGTCGCCGAAAACAAGTACGACTATCTCGCTGACGCCTATCTCTCAGACCAAGGATGAGTATCTTCTGGTCGCGCGAAGCTCGACAGGTCTTGATCGACACTTCGGCGTACTACGCGGCCCTCAACCTGCGAGCGGAGCACCATGCAAAAGCACTTGAAACCTTTGCTCTGGTCGGTTCGCAACGGCGGATTCTTTACACAACGAACTTGATCGTTGCTGAAGCCCACGCACTCGCACTGACGCGTCTTGGCCGCACCGTCGCCACTGACTTCTTGCAGAGGATCTACGAAGGAGAGACCGGTGTCGTCCGCGTCCGAGCGGGTGACGAGCGGCGGGCCCGCCACATCATCCTCACCCACGACGACAAGGACTACACGCTCACCGATGCCACCAGCTTCGCCGTCATGGAGCGCATTGGCATCACCACCGCCTTCACCTTCGACCGCCACTTCGTCCAACATGGATTCACCGTCCTCGGCCTGGACGAGCCGTAAAGGAAAGAGGCGGGTCCGCAAACCCGCCTCCCACTCTTCCTACCCGTGTGTAAAAAGAAAAACCTACGCCGTCTCGGCGTAGGGGATCTCCTGCTCGTTGACGCTCATCAGCAGCGGCCGGGAGCGGTTGTTGATCACGTTGGCGTCGACCACGCACTTGCGCACGCTCTCCAGCGAGGGGATCTCGTACATCACGTCGAGGAGAACCTCCTCGATCGTCGTGCGCAACCCGCGGGCGCCCGTCTTGCGCTCCTCGGCCTGCCGCGCCGTCGCCTCCAGCGCCTCGTCGGTGAAGATCAGATCCACGTTGTCCAGAGCAAAGAACTTCTCGTACTGCTTGACCACCGCGTTGCGCGGCTCGGTCAAAATCCGGATCAGGTCGGAACGCGTCAGCGTGTCGAGCGAGACGGAGACCGGCAGCCGGCCCACGAACTCCGGGATCAGCCCGTACTTGAGCAGATCGTCGTGAGTGAGATATTGCAGCGGGTTCTCGATCGCCGCCTTGGCGTCCTCCGCAGACGATCCGAAGCCGATCGGGACCTGCTTGCCGATCCGCTTGGCGACGATCTCGTCCAGCCCCTCGAAGGCGCCGCCGCAGATGAACAGGATGTTGCGCGTATCGATCTGGATGTATTCCTGGTGCGGGTGCTTGCGCCCACTCTGCGGCGGCACGTTGGCGATCGTCCCCTCGATGATCTTCAGCAAAGCTTGCTGCACCCCTTCGCCGGAGACGTCGCGGGTGATGCTCGGGTTGTCCGCCTTGCGCGCGATCTTGTCGATCTCGTCGATGTAGATGATGCCAGTCTGCGCCCGCGCCACGTCCCCCGCCGCCTGGATCAGCCGCAGCAGGATGTTCTCGACATCCTCCCCCACGTAGCCCGCCTCGGTCAGCGCCGTGGCGTCGGCGATGGAGAAGGGCACGTCCAGCAGCTTGGCCAGCGTCTGCGCCAGCAGCGTCTTGCCGCAGCCGGTCGGGCCGACGAGGAGGATGTTGCTCTTTTGCAGCTCCACGTCGTCGTCGCCGTCGAGCCCGGCGTTGATGCGCTTGTAGTGGTTGTAGACGGCGACAGACAGAATGCGCTTGGCGCGGTCCTGCCCGATCACGTAGCTGTTCAGCCGCTCGTACAGCTCGCGAGGCGTCGGAATGCCGGCGAACGACGGTTCCACCCGCGGGGCGGTCGGCTCCTCCTCTTCGATGATCTCGCGGCAGAGCTGCACGCACTCATCGCAGATGTAGACCTGGTTTGGCCCGGCGATCAGCCGGCGCACCTCTTCCTGGCCCTTGTTGCAGAAGGAGCAACGGTAATGCACCCGTCCACCTCGCGTCGTATTCATGCCGCCGCTCTCACTTCGTAGCCGTTGCCGCGTCGATGCTCGCGAGGACGGCGCTCCCAGGCTCTCCGGATCATGCGCCAGCGGCACGCCGCTGGCAAGAGGGGGGGACGGCGTCCCCTGCCTTCCTTACCCCTTGTCGTGCCCGTTCTCGGAAGACTCGCCGAGGTAGGTCACCCCTGCTGGAATCTTCGACGGCTCCAGCACCTCGTCGACCATGCCGTACTCCTTGGCCTCCTGGGCCGTCATGTAGTAGTCGCGGTCGCTGTCGCGCTTGACCTTCTCGAACGGCTGCCCCGTGTGCTGGGCCAGGATCTCGGTCAGCTTGGTGGTCAGCGAGAGCGTCTCCCGCGCCACCACCTCGATGTCGGGCACCGCGCCGCGGAACCCGGCCGATCCCTGGTGGATCATGACGCGGGAGTTCGGCAGCGCGAACCGCTTGCCGGGCGTCCCCGACGCTAGCAGCACCGCCGCCATCGACGCGTTCATGCCCAGGCAGAAGGTGGCTACGTCCGGCTTGATCATCTGCATGGTGTCGTAGATGGCGAGACCGGAGTAGACGACCCCGCCAGGAGAGTTGATGTAGAGCTTGATGTCCTGGTCCGGGTCCTCGTGGGCCAGGAAGAGCATCTGGGCGATGATCAGGTTGGCAATCTGGTCGTCAACCGGAAAGCCCAGGAAGATGATGCGGTCTTTCAGCAGCCGCGAGTAGATGTCGAAGGCGCGCTCACCCCGGTTGGTGCTCTCGACGACCATCGGGATGAGGTTTTCCATGGTGGGAATGTGCATCGGGTCGGGTTCCTCTTTTCGTTTTGCCCGCCGCATCACCCGACCGAACCGACGCGGCGGCGCAGGGCGGGGTGGGCTCGTTGCAGTGCGAGCATTCTACTGTCAGCGACCGGCGCGGGGGTAGGCAGGCAACCGGGAAGTTCGTCCTGATTGGACGCCCCGCCGGACTCGTCGTCTTCATCGCGCCGGCTGCTCATTTATGTCATGCCTTCGTGGTCGGTGTCCAGTCGGGATCGCCTTGCCGTCTGGCTACGCCTCGACTTCTTCTCCCCGATCCTTGACCGCGTCCGTCGTCTCGCCTTCGTCCGACTCAGCCACGGGAGTGGTCCCGGCTTCTTCCTCGGCAGCGACGGAGATCGTCTCGGGTTCGGATGCAGAATCGGTGGCCGCGTCGGTCCCCGTCCCGGCGTCGGTCTCTGCCTCGACGGCCGGCGGCTCCCAGCCGTTGACGACGGCGCCGCGCCCCTCGGTAACAATCTCGATCAGCCGATCCGTCAGCCGCCGGTCGAAGTACTCCGATTGCAGCAGATCGCGCACGTACTCGCTGCGCGCGAACTCTTCGGCCTGCTTGGGCCGCTCGGTCTGCTGCGCCGCCAGCGTCATCCGCTCGATCGCCTCGTCCAGCTCCTCGTCGCTGACCTCGATCGCCTCCTTCTCGGCGATGGCGCGCAGCAGAAGCGAGTTGCGCAGACGCTCCTGGGACTCCGGCCGCAGCTCGGCGCGCAGGTCGTCCTCCGTCTGCTCGGTCGCCCGCAGGTACGCTTCCAGGGGAATCCCCTGCTGCGCCAGGCGGCCGCGCAGCCGCTGCAGGTCGCTCTCGACGGCGCGGTCGATCATCGGCTCCGGGATCTCGATGGCGGCGCCCTCGGCCATCTTGGCGATGGCCTGGTTCAGCACCTCGCCCCGCGCGTGGAGGGTCCGCGTGCGGTGCAATTCGTCGCGGATGTCGTTGCGCAGCTCTTCCAGGGTATCGACGTCGCCGACGGTCTTGGCGAAGTCGTCGTCAAGCGGCAGCAGGTCCCGCTCCTTGAGCCCTTTCAGGGTGACGGTGTAGCTGAGCGTCTTGCCGCGCACCGACTCGTCGATCGTTTCATCGTCCGCGTCGAACGGCACCGAGAAGCCGGTCGACTCCCCGACGCGCAACCCCTTGATGGCGTCTTCGATCGGTTCGAGCATCCCGCTCTCGCCAAGGACGAAAACGGCGTCCACCACCGGCTCCTCGACCGCCTCCCCTTCTTCCTGGACGGTGTAGTCGAGCGTCACCTGATCGCCCTCGCGCGGGTAACGCGACTTCGGCGTCAGCTCCAGCCCGGCCCCGACCTGCAACCCCTCGCCCGCGGGATCGACCCACGGGCTGTGCGACGTGCGCAGCGCCTCCACCAGCTCGTCGACGGCGGCGTCATCGATCGTGGCGTCGACCGGTTCGACGCGCACGTCGCGGTAGGCGCCGGGGTCGACCTCGGGGTAGACCGGCACGACGACGGTGAAGACGAGCGGATCGGTCGATTGCACGTCGACCTCGGGGTCGCCGACCGGGGCCAGGTCCTCCTGCTCGAGCGCCTGCCGGTAGAGATCCGTCATCAGGATCTCGGTCGCCTCCTCCCGGAAGACGTCGGGGCCGTACGCGCGCTCGATCATCACCCGCGGCGCCTTCCCCTTGCGGAAACCAGGGATGGTGACCTGGTTGGCCACCCGGCGCACGGCGCGCTGCATGGCCTTGGCCGACTCGTCTTCCTCGGCGGCGATCTCGAGCTGCACGCGGCTTTCGGGCAGCCGCTCCATCGTCAACTTCACGCGTGCGCGTCCCCTTATCCTGGCGGATCGTCGTAGCGGCGGGTAGGTTTCGCCCGATCGTCCGGAACGATAACGAGCCGCCACGCATGGCGGCTCGACGCCGTGGGCATGCCCGGCGGTTTGCCAACCGGCGAGTATAGCAGAGGCCGCCAGAGGTCCCATTTTCGAGCATTCGCCCCATGCGCATCTGACCGGCATTACCACCGCGGCGAAACGCGAGGCTGGGACCGGGTGTCACGCGTGTGTCGAGCTCCCGCCGTTCGCTGAGCGAGCAGCCTCGGCCCTGCCGGGATAACCACGCGAAGCGGGCCCGATGTGCGGCTTCCTCGCCCTCCGCTACCCTGCCCAGATGGCATACAAACCGAATATTGTGACATGGAGTCAACGCATGCCTTGCGATTGCGAAGCGTTGCCGTCCGGTGTATGGTGCTTCACAAGCAATGCGCTGCCATGACCGTGCCTGCGGTTGGACGCGCTCCCCCGTGATGCTCCCCGCTCGTGAACCGTGCGCGATCCGATCCGGCGGCGATCGGCGCTGGGAGGATGGGGAAGATGAAACACGGTCGAGCAGCCGCGCGGGCGCGGCGGAAGGCGTTGACCGCCGCCCTGGCGCTCGCGGTCGTGAGTGCGGGGGTCGTGCCGGCGGGTCCGGGGCCTGGCACGGCGCGGGCGCAGGTACGCTCCGGCACGATCGCCCACAGCGCCGACGGCGTCCTGCTCCGGGCGGAACCGGCGTACGAAGCCCAGGTCCTTTCCACCGTGACCGAGGGGACAACCGTTGGGCTTCGCATCGATGTTACGGATACCGTATACGACCCCGATGGCGTCACCCAATGGTGGCCGGTTCGCGCTGGCGACAGCGACGGCTGGGTGGCCGGGTTCTACCTCGATGTGGAAGGATTCCCCCACGTACCCGCCGGAGCGGAGACCGAGGCCGCGTCGGTGGCCGAGACCACGGCGGCCCCGGCCGCCGACGCCACGGGCGCGCCGTCGCTCGGCGGCGAAGGCGCGGCGGCTCCGGCGCAGGAGCAGTTCCTGGAAATCTGGGATCTGGCCAACGCGGCCGCGGTGGTCGCGGAGCCGGAAGGGGTCAACGTGCGTCAGGATCCGGGCTCGGGAAGTCCCGTGGTCACGGCGATCAAGCATGAGACGATGGTCGAGCTTCGCGTCGACGAGTTGGACACGGTCTACGCCGAGGGGAGCCGGTGGTGGCCGGTGCGCATCGACGGTCTGGTCGGGTGGGTCGCCGGCCAATACCTCGGCCCGGCCGAGTCTTGGGCCGAGCCCGACACCGCGGCCGCGCCAGCCGCGGCGGACGGGCTATCCAAGATCGCCGACGTTTTCGAGCCAGGTTCTTACGTGCTGGCCCAAACGGAGGATGGCTCGGGCATCAACATCCGCGCCGACGGCGCGCCGGACGCCGAGCGCATCGGCATCGTGCCGGAGAGCGACGTCGTCCAAGTGATGGATGGTCCGTATCAGGATCCCATTGGGAATCCCTGGTACATGATCACCGATGGCGAGGTGACGGGTTTCGTCGCCGGGTGGTATTTGACGCGGGCCGACCAGCCCGGCGAGGAGCTTGCCAAGACCGACATCCCATCGAAAGTCGCAGGCTCCGGCTTGGCCACTGGCGCCTTCACCTACCCGCTCGCGTCCTGGACCCTCACCCAGGGATTCGGGTGCAGCCCGTACTGGTTCGAGCCATGGGACGCCTCCGTCGGCTGCAACTACCACAACGCGGTCGATCTCGCCGCGCCAATGTACACCCCGCTGACGGCAGCCGACGGCGGCATCGTGGAGTATGCCGGCTGGTGCGACTGCGGCCTCGGCTACTACGTCAAGATCGACCACGGCAACGGCTTCAAGACGATCTACGGGCACATGGCCGAGCAACCGTACGTCGCGACCGGTCAAGCCGTGGCGAAAGGCGACGTCATCGGCCCAGTGGGGAGCACCGGCATCTCCACCGGCCCGCACACGCACTTCACCATCAACGTGAACGGGGTAGATCAGGATCCGCTCGCCTACTTGCCTTAGCGCGCCACGCCGTTCCCTGGAGTGCAGCCCCTGCCCGGCACGTCGGAAAGGGGCTGCACTCCGTTCGCGCCACCGCGATACGATATGATGGGTTGGAGCCATTCATCATGGCGGGTGGGCGAAGCGCCACGGTTTCAATGTTCGGAGCGGGCATGGCCACAGGGATCGAGATTCTCGGCGAGATCATTCCGGAGCACGAGGCGATTCTCTCCGCCGAAGCGATTGCCTTCGTCGCCGATCTCCACCGCCGCTTCAACCCGCGCCGCCTGGAACTGCTGAAGGCCCGCGAGCAGCGCCAGGCCGCCATCGACGCCGGCGCCGAGCTGGGTCTCCTCCCGGAGACGGAATCGATCCGAGAATCGGACTGGCAGGTCGCCCCTGCCCCCGATGATCTTCAGGATCGCCGCGTTGAGATCACCGGCCCCTGCGACCGCAAGATGGTCATCAACGCCCTCAACTCCGGGGCCAAGGTCTTCATGGCCGACCTGGAGGACGCCTCCTCCCCCACCTGGCACAATGTCGTCGACGGCCAACTCAATCTCTACGACGCCGTCCGCCGCACGATCTCGTTCCAGAACCCGGACGGGCGCGAATACGCGCTCAATCCGGAAACCGCGACCCTCCTCGTGCGCCCCCGCGGCTGGCATCTCGACGAGCGGCACATCACCGTCGACGGCGATCCGGTCTCCGGCAGCCTCGTCGACTTCGGCCTCTATTTCTTCCACAACGCCAAAGAGCTGCTCGCCCGCGGCTCCGGGCCATACTTCTATCTCCCCAAGCTTCAGAGCCACCACGAAGCCCGCCTCTGGAACGATGTCTTCAACCACGCCCAGGACGCCCTCGGCATCCCCCGCGGCACGGTTCGCGCCACCGTCCTGATCGAAACCCTCCCCGCCGCCTTCGAGATGGACGAGATCCTCTATGAGCTGCGCGACCACGCCGCTGGACTCAACGCCGGCCGCTGGGACTACATCTTCAGCATCATCAAGGCGTTCGCCGCGACCCCGGGCCAGGCCGTGCTGCCCGACCGCGCTCAGGTCACGATGGCCGTGCCGTTCATGCGCGCCTATCAGCAGCTATTGGTGAAGACATGCCATCGCCGCGGCGCTCACGCGATCGGCGGCATGAGCGCGTTCATCCCCAATCGGCGCGAGCCGGAGGTGACCGAAATGGCGCTGGCCAAGGTGCGCGAGGACAAGGAGCGTGAGGCGGGTGACGGCTCCGATGGGACGTGGGTTGCCCATCCCGACCTGGTGCCGGTAGCCATGGACATCTTCGACCGGGCGCTGGGCGATCATCCCAACCAGAAATACCGCCAGCGCAACGATCTCGAAATCCAGGCGGGGCAGCTGCTCGACTTCAACGTCCCCGGCGGGCAGGTGACCGAGGCTGGCCTGGCAACGAACGTTTCGGTCGGTGTCCGCTACATCGACGCATGGCTGGGCGGCACCGGAGCGGCAGCGCTCGACAACCTGATGGAGGACGCGGCCACCGCGGAGATTTCGCGCTCGCAGGTCTGGCAGTGGGTCTGCGCCGGCATGTTCAGCCGCGAACGAGTTCTGGCCGAGCTACAACCGTGGCGGGCGGAGCATGCCCGGGCGGCCGCGCTATTCGAGCAGGTCGCATTGTCCGACGACTTCGTCGAGTTCCTGACGTTGCCTGCCTACGCGCTGCTCGACTAGCGAGTGAGGCCGGGCGGCCAAAAGATTACCCGCGGCCGGCAGACCGGCCGCGGTGGTGGGAGGGTGGGCTGGAAGCGCCCCGAACGTTAGGAGTTGCGACCGTTGTTCCGGTGCAGCTGGCCTCTGATGGCTCCGCCCGGGAAGTCGGTCGTGTGCACATTCACGTAGTAGCTGCGCGGACTCATCCAGATCGCGTTGATGAGCGCAGGATCGACGTCGGTTACGCAGCCCTTTGCCTTGCCCTCGGCGTCGGGTGCGCCCAGCGTTACCACCACAGGGCCAGCGACTCCTTGCTCAGCCGAGTGGATGTGCGCGCCAGTCGCCGGCAGGGTGATGTCCCTGACCCTGATGCGGAAGCAGATCGTGCCGTAGCCCGGCAACAGCGTGATCTTGGCGCCTCCCCTGCCATCAGGATCGCCTGGACCCGGAACTTCCTGGGCACCTGTCATACGTGCCCACAGGATGCGGCCGTGGGACCGATCGTTTGTCGGTCCAGTGGCCAGGACCGGTGCTACCAGCACCAGGCTCAACAGTACGGCCAGGGCGACGGGGCCCAGGCGCGTCAAATAGCCAAGCAAGCGCATGGCTCCTCCCATTCTTGGGCGCGCGGGAACGCGCATGCGCGACCGGACACGGCTGACCGGGCGTCGCCAATAAACCCTAGACCCATGGGCCTGAAATTTGCAAATACTGAGCGTTCGCTGAGCCGCAGCCACCGGCCGGTCAACGCCAGGTCAGACGGCGCTCCTGGAATTGACCATGGCCGCGGCGGCCGACGAAGTGCCCGTCGCGGATGACGAACTCGCCGCGGACGATCGTTGAGCGCACGATCCCGCTCGTGGCGAGGCCCTCGTACGGCGTGAAGTCGCTCGTGTGGTGCAGCTCAGCCTGCGTCACCGTGCGCCGCTCCTGCGGATCAAAGAGAACGAGGTCGGCGTCCTTGCCGGGCTCGATCGCGCCCTTGCTGGGCAAGCCGAACAGGCGCGCCGGCGTGGTCGACAGCACGTCGACCATGCGCTCAACGGTGAGCCGGCCGCGCGCCACGCCCTGGCCATAGACGTTGGTGAGCAGCGTCTCGATGCCCGGCGCGCCGTTGCTGATCAGGTCGAAGCACTCGTCCCAGCCGCGCTTGTCGGCGACCGTGTCGGGCACGTGGTCGGTCGACACGGCGTTCAAGGCCCCGTGGGCCAACGCCTCCCAGAGCGCGTCGCGGTCGGCCGGCGAGCGCAGCGGCGGCGAGATGACGAAGCACGCGCACTGCGCGTCGGGCAGCAAGTAACGCGACTCGTCGAGCACCAGGAAGTGCGGGCACGTCTCGACGAACACCTGGCCACCGACAGCCCGCCCCTTCTCGACCTCTGCCAGCGCCTCCTGCGACGAGAGGTGCACGAGGTACACCGGCGCGTCCTCGGCGCGTGCCATCTCGACGGCCATGCGCGTGCCGGCGGCCTCGACATACGGCGGTCGCGACTGGGCGTGGTAGCGCGGCTGGGTCTTGCCCTGCGCCTTCAGACGAGCAATGTTCGCTTCGAGGGCGGCGCGGTCCTCACCGTGGACCATGAGCATGCCGCGCGCCCGCGCCGCTGCCCGAAGAGCCACGCCAATAGCCGCGGGCGGCAGACCGAAGTCGTAGACCATGAACGCCTTGAAGGTCGGCACGCCCATCTCGATCACGGCCGGAATCTCAGCCGCGAGGTTGTCCGCGTGTGCCGGCTGGAGGACGAGGTTCAGCCCGTAGTCGACGGCTGAATCGGAGTCGGTCTGCCTTCGCCAGGCCGTGGCATCGCTCGGCAGGGAGCCGGTCTGGTCGGAACCCGTGCCGGGGTTGTTGAATGCGAGGAAGGTGGTCGTGCCGCCGAACGCGGCAGCCACGGAGTCCTGGAAGAAACGATCAGGCGACTCGTCGCTGGCGACCCGAGTGTGGGTGTGGACATCGACGACGCCGGGCAGAACGAGCAGGCCGCTCGCGTCGACCTCGCGCGCGTCCGCTGGTGCGGCCAGCCGCGCGCCCACTTCGACGATGCGGCCGGCCTCAACCGCGACGTCCTCGGTCCGACGCTCGGTGGCGGTGACGACCGTGCCGCCGCGGATGATCAGGTCAATAGCCACCGGGCTACGGCAGCTCCTCGATGACGATGTCCTGCGCGCCTGCCCAAAGGACGCGGCGTCCCATATCCCTCAGCGCCGCGCGCACCTTGTCGTGGTCGCGTTCGCCGTCGACGGCGACGATCGTCGCGAAGTGGTTACCGGAGAGCTGCCCGAGCTTGCTCGAGAAGTCAACCGCGCCGTACGCGATCAGGATCTCGCCCTCCGACACCTGGCCGGTGTAGACGATCACCTCACCCGGCGCCGGATGCGAAGTGTTGTTCTCGTAGCCGACTGGCAGTCGGTCCTCACCGAATGGGATCCAGCAGCCCTCGCCGCTCCACCTGCAATGGACCAGCTTCTGGCGGAGTGGCAGCAGCGGCCGCAGCGCCTCCCTCGTCTTGGGCGCGGCCGCTTCCCAGCGAGCGCTAAAGTTCACGTCGCCCACGCGGATCGATAACTCACCCATTGCGGCAGGTTAGCCGACTCATCGTTGAGGAAAGCCACCGATGGCCGAACAGCCGACGATCTCAACTCACCTCCTGGATGCTCAGTCCGGTCAGCCGGCTGCGGGCATCCCCGTGCGGCTAACGAACCTCGACCGCGACGAGCAGGTTGGGCAGGCCATTACCGACGGCGACGGTAGGATCCGCCGCCTTCTCGAGGGGCCACTCACCGTCGGCCGTTACCGTCTGACCGTCAGCCTCAATGGGGCGTTCTTCGAGGAAGTCGCGATCACTTTCGTCGTCGATGACTCGTCCCGCTCGTGGCATGTGCCGTTGTTGCTGGCGCCGTACTCGCTAACGACCTACCGCGGCTCCTGAATGCGGCCGGCGCGCGCAACACTCGAGATGCTCTTCGAGAACGCGCCGCGTTTCGTCGACCGGCTCGCGGCC
>CALMZR010000121.1 GCA_937870845.1 uncultured Chloroflexota bacterium | reverse complement strand
TTCCCATCGGCATTAAGGACATCTACGACGTCGCCGGCCTCCCCACCCGCTGCGGCTCAGAAGCCAGATCGGATGCTTCTGCGGCGACAACCAGCGCGCCGGCCGTCGCGCGACTGCAGAACGGAGGCGCGATCATCCTGGGCAAGACGGTCACCCAGGAGTTCGCCGCGGGCACGATCAGTCCTCCGGCCCGCAACCCATGGGACCCGGCGCGCATCCCAGGAGGCAGCTCGGGCGGCTCCGCCGCCGCGGTCGCGGTCGGCGCCTGCTTCGCGGCCATGGGTTCCGACACTGGGGGCAGCATCCGCATCCCCGCCGCCGCCTGCGGCGTCTCCGGGTTCAAACCCGCCTTTGGGGCGCTCGACGTCGCCGGCATCTTTCCCCTCGCCTGGTCGCTCGACACCGCCGGCCCCATCGCCCGCACCATCGACGATGCGTGGCTCACGTGGCAGGCCCTGGCGGACGATGGCGCCTCGAAGCGACGGCAGGCGGCACAACCCACGCGCGCCCCGCGCGTCGGCGTTTCGCGCCCATTCTTCTTCGAGTGGCTTCAACCCGGCGTGCGCGATGCTGTCGAAGACGCCATTGCCAGACTGAGCGCGGACGGAATGACGATCGTCGAGACCCCTTGGCCGGATGCCGCGACTGCCCAAGCCTGCGCATTCCTCATCAACCGCGTGGAGACAGCCGCTGTCCACGAAACCATTGCCGTCGGGGAACCGGATCGCTTTAGCCGCTACGGCGCCGAACTGCGTCTACGCGTCGCCGCCGGGCGAACCATCCCGGCGACTGTCTACACGCGCGCCATGCAGGCTCGCCGCGTCGTCAAGGAGTCTATCGCCCAGCTCTTCGCGGAACACCGCATCGATGCTTTGCTGGCGCCGACGCTGCCGACGACCGCCATCCCCGCGGATCGTCTCGCCATCGAGGGCACGGGACGCGACGAATCGGTCGGCGCCGGCTGGACGCGGCTCACGATGCCGTTCAACGCCACCGGCCAGCCCGTCATTGCCTTACCCTGCGGGCTCGACTGTCAGGGATTGCCCGTCGGATTGCAGCTCGCCGGCATCCCCGGCGACGACGACAACCTCTTCGCCGTGGCTCGCGCGCTCGAGCGCGTGCTTGACTTTCACCAGGCGCGGCCTCGCCTCGTGCCATCGCTGCCGAGGCAACGCTAGCGGAGGAATCATCGTGACCAACGAATTGGACGGCTTTGCCGCCCGCGGCGCCCAGGCGCGGGTCAACCTGGTTTCCGCGCTCCGCGAGTGCTGCCAGCTCGCCGACGCCGTCGAGTCACTCGACGGCCCGGACCTGCTGGAAGTGCTCGTCTACCTCGACAGCCTCCGCTTCGTCATGGCCGAATCAGGGCAGCTCTTGCAGGGCGTCGTACGCGGCTACACCGACGCCGCTCCTGAGTGACCTCATGGGATATGCCGCGTCCTAGCCGGCCACGCTCCCCGCGTCGTATCCGAGCAGATCCAGCCAGAATAAGCGCGCCGCCCAGCCTCGATACGGTTCCCACGCGGCCGCTGCCGCGTCCAGGTCCTTCAGCGTCTTCACGTGCGGCAGCCGCCGCCTGACGGCGCGCAGCAGGGCCACGTCCCCGCTCGGGTGTGCGTCCGGGTCGCCAAGCCCCCACAGAAACCCCGAGCGCACCGTCCACGGCCCAATGCCGGAGATCGCCAGCAACTCCGCGCTCACCGCGCTCCGTTCGAAGCCGGCCGCATGGGGCTCCGCAATCGCGCCCTCGGCGAAGCGCTTCCCAACCTCGACCAATGCCTCCGCGCGCTTTGTCGTCACCCCGCTTGTGCGGACCAACTCCACGGCGGCCGAGGCGAGCTGATCCGGCCGCGGCGGCGCCCAGAATGCGCGGCCATCGATGACGAGCGGGTCGCTGAACAGGGCGTAGAGCCGCCCTTCGGTCACCGCCGCCGAGGCCACGCTGATGCTCTGGCCTACCAGGCTCGATATGACCCCCTCGTAGAGCGAACCGGCCGCCCACGCTTTCATGCCTCCGTGCGCGAGCGCGAAATCTCGCAACGGCTCAACCCCAAACCGAGGCATCTCTGTTCCGACGCCGAGCACACGTTTCGCCCATGCTTTGTCCAGCTCGGGGTCGCCCGACCCCGATACGAAGAGCGCCGTCTCATCCATCTGACGCACCGCTCGCCAGACGAGGCGTCCTGCCTCCCAACCGACCCAGTACAACGTTCGCTGGCGCCAGTCCGAATTCGGCCATCTCCCTCGCGCCCACCAGATCGGCGCCGCCGTGCGGGCAAGATCGAACGGCGGCGCGACCGCAAGCCTTCGCGGGACGCCTTGGTCGGACTCGCGATCTATCGTCTGGCCCACATGCTTACCCATCACCGATCCCAGAACTCCGCGCTGGCCAGCATCGTGAGAAACTGGTTTCGCCTGTTCCGCCAGCCCGTGTGGCAGCCTCGCCGCGAACCTTGTATCCTATTTCTTGATGAAGAACTCCACATTGCTCGCCGCCGAGGCCGCGTCCTCCCGCGAGACAGGGCCAGCGCCAATGCTGCACGTCCCGCCACAATCCAGCACCGTCTCCGCCCGCAACGCCAACGCCGTCGTGCAAGCGATCGGCCACACGCCGCTATTGCGATTACGTCAACTTGAGCGCCATTTTGGTTTCGCCGACACGGTCGAGCTGCACCTCAAAACCGAATGGGTGAACCCCGGCGGCTCCATCAAGGATCGCACCGCCCTCTCCATCATCCGCGCAGCGCTGGCCGCCGGCGACCTCGGCCACGGCCAGACCCTCATCGACGCTACCTCCGGCAACACCGGCATCGCCTATGCCATGCTCGGCGCCGCCCTCGGCATCCCCGTCACCCTCGTCGTCCCCGGCAGCGCCTCCGAAGAGCGCAAACGAACCCTGGCCGCCTACGGCGCCAACGTCGTCTTCAGCGATCCCTACGAAGGCTCTGACGGCGCCATCCGTCTCGTCCGCCAGATGGTCGCCGACACGCCCGCGCAGTTCTACTACGCGGACCAGTACAACAACCCGGCCAACATCGCCGCCCACGTCACTACCACCGGCCCCGAGGTCTGGGGGCAAACCGACGGTCGCCTGACCCATTTCGTCGCCGCCCTCGGCACGACCGGCACGCTCATGGGCGTCGGCCGCTATCTACGCGAGCACGCGGACCACCCGGTGCAACTCATCGGCGTGCAACCCGCCGAAGCTTTCCACGGCATCGAAGGGCTCAAGCACCTCCCGACCGCCATCGTGCCCGGCATCTTCGACCCGATGCTTCCGAATCGCATCGACGGCGTGACGACCGAGGACGCCTTCGACGCCGCCCGCGCCCTTGCTCGCGTCGAAGGGTTCATGGCCGGCAGCTCCACCGGGGCCAACCTCGCAGCCGCCGCTCGTATTGGCCAGGCCTTGACGGCGGCGGGCGCGAGCGCCACCATCGTCGCCGTCGGCTGCGATGGCGGATCGCGCTACTTGACGACCGGGCTCTGGGAAGCCGACTAATTCGCAAGATTCAGGAGAGAGCACGTGCCCGAGTCTGACGCCGTAAATGTCCTGGTGCCCACGCCGCTGCGCTCCTTCACCGGCGGGGAGGGCCGCGTCGTCGTGCCCGGCGGCACTGTCGCCGAGGTCTTCGACGCTCTGGAAGCGCGCTACCCCGGCATCGGCGAGCGCCTCCGTGACGACTCCGGCCAGATCCGGCGCTTCGTCAATGTCTTCGTCAACGGCCGCAACGTCCGCGAGATCGACGGCGCCGCCACCACCCTCTCCCCCGGCGACGAACTCGGCATCATCCCGGCCATGGCCGGCGGAACACCAGCTTGACCGAAGCGCCTCCATCCGAGAGCCGCTTCTCCCTGCCCGACGACATGCGCCAGGCCATCATCGCGCACGCCCGCCGGGACGCGCCGCGCGAGTGCTGCGGCATCATCGCCGGCCGCGCCGGCCTCCCCGTCCGCCTCCACCCGACGACGAACATCGCCGAGGGCAACGCCCTCTACGAGATCGACCCAGCCGAGCTGATCGACCTCGAGTTCCACACCATGCCCGCGCAAGAGACCGAACTGGTCGCCATCTACCATTCTCACCCGGTTTCACCCGCCGTTCCTTCGGCCACCGACATCGCCCTTGCCTTCTGGCCAGACGCCGTGTACATCATCTGCTCGCTGGCCGACTCGGAGCAGCCGGTCGTGCGCGGGTTCCACATCCGGGACGGCGCGGTGTCGGAGGTCGACCTCACCTCCTGACGCGCCGCGTACACTTTCCCCCATGGACCGAGCGACCCGCCCCGATTTCACCGCCCGCTTGCGCGCCCTAGCCGCCGCCCCCGGCGTCTATCTCATGCGCGACGCCCGCGGCGCCGTCATCTACGTCGGCAAGGCGATGCGCCTGCGCGACCGCGTCCGCTCCTACTTCCAGTCCACCCGCCACGTTGACGCCAAGACGCGCGAGCTGGTACGCCAGATCGCCGATTTCGAGGTCATCCGCACCGACACCCCGACCGAGGCCCTCATCCTCGAAAACGAGCTGATCAAGCGCTACCAGCCCCGCTACAACGTCATGCTCAAGGACAGCAAGACGTATCCCTACCTCAAGATCACCAACGAGGAGTGGCCCCGCATCCTCTCCACTCGCCGCATCGTCGACGACGGCGGCCGCTACTTCGGCCCTTACACCTCCGCCGGCGCCGCCTACCGCACCCTCAACCTCCTCAATCGGCTCTTCACCTACCGCAAGTGCGACAAGCGCATCACCGGCAACGAGGAGGTCTGCCTCTACTACCACCTCCATCAATGCACCGCCCCCTGCATCGCCGCTGTCGACCGCGGGACGTACATGCGGGCCATCGAGGGCGCGGCCTTGTTCCTCAACGGGCAGGCCGACGAGATCGTCCGCTCCCTGCAAGAAGAAATGGCGCAAGCCGCCGACGCCTGGAACTTCGAGCGCGCCGCGGAGCTGCGCGACCGCATCTCCTCCATCGAGCACGTCCTGGAGCGGCAAAAAATCGTCGGATCGGACCAGGACAACACCGACGTCGTCGTGGTGGCCAAGGGCGAAGGCGGCGACGCCGGCGTCCAGGTCGGGTTCCTGCGCGGCGGCCGCATGCTCGGCTCCGAGTTCTTCCCCATGCAGTCGCGCATCGAGGATCCGCCGGAGGAGGTCCTCTCCGGCTTCCTGAGCCAGTTCTACGGGGAGGCTGCCGTCGTCCCGAGAACCCTCCTCCTGGGCAACGACTTGCCGGCGGGCGACCGTGAGCTACTCGCCGACTGGCTGGCTCAGCGTCGCGGCGGCGCGGTGGAGATCGCTGTCCCCCAACGCGGCCGTAAGCGCGCCCTCGTCGCCATGGTCGCCAAGAGCGCCGAAGAGAACCTGGAGCAGAGCCGCCTCCGCTTCCTGACCGACGAGCAGAAGATGACTGCGGCCATGAACGATCTCGCCGCCGCCCTCGATCTGCCCCGCCTGCCGCGCCGTATCGAGTGCTTCGACATCTCGAACCTGCAAGGCACAAACCCCGTCGCCAGCATGATCGTCTTCGAGGACGGCCGCCCCGCCAAGAAGGAGTACCGCCGCTTCACGATCAAGACCGTCGAGGGCAGCAACGACTTCGCCATGATGCGCGAGGTCGTCACCCGTCGCTTCCGCCGCGCCGCCGAAGAGGACCAGGACGGAGCCGGCAAGTGGGCAGCCATCCCGGATTTGGTGATCGTCGACGGCGGCAAGGGTCAGCTCGGCGCTGCCCTCGCTGCCTTGCGGGACGTCGGTTGGACGGAGCAGCCCATCGCCGCCCTCGCCAAAGAGAATGAAGAGCTTTTCGTCTCCGGCCGCGCCGATCCCATCATCCTTCCGCGCGACTCGCAAGCCCTCTTCCTCGTGCAGCGCGTGCGCGACGAGGCCCACCGCTTCGCCGTCTCTTTCCACCGCCAGCGCCGCGGCAAGACCGCCTTCCAGTCGCGCCTCGACGAGATCCCCGGCGTCGGCCCCAAGCGCAAGCAGGCGCTGCTGCGCCGCTTCGGCTCCGTCAAAGGCATCCAGCAGGCAGGCGCGGACGAATTGCTCACCGTGCCGGGGATCACCCGCGCCGTGGCCGAGCAGATCAAGGCGGCGCTGTGACGGCTCTCGGCGCGGAAGCTCCCCTCCTCCTGGACGCCGACGATCCCTCCGCCGTGGCGAGAGTCGCCGCCGCGCTCCGATCCGGGCACGTGGCCGCCATCCCCACGGATACCGTCTACGGCCTCGCCGCCGCGCTCGACCGGCCGCACGCCATAGCCCGCCTTTATGGCCTCAAGAGCCGTCCGCGCGAAAAGGCGATCCCGGTGCTATTGGCCGAGGCGGCCGAATTGGAGAAGATCGCGGCAGACGTGCCGCCTGGGGCGCGGGCGCTGATCGAGCGGTTCTGGCCCGGCGCCTTGACCATCGTCGTGCCAGCGCTCCCAGCGCTTCCAGATGAGGTCACCTCCGTTGCCGCCGCCGGCGTCCTGACCGTGGCGGTGAGGGTCCCCGATCATCGGGTGGCAAGAGACGTTCTCGCCGCCGCCGGCGGCGCCCTCGCCGTCACCTCCGCCAACCGCTCCGGCGATCCGCCCGCGCTCGATGCCCAAGCGGTGTTGCGCCTTGGCAACGCCGCCCCCGACATCGTCCTCGACGGCGGTCCCGCCCCGCTCCGTCACGCGTCGACCGTCGTCCTCGCCATCGGTGACGAGATAGTCGTCTTACGAGAGGACGCCATCCCGGCATCCAGAATCGCAAAGGTGGTCCAGGTCGGCAGCGAGTCGTGGCCGGAAGCGCACGCGGTATGATCCCCCCATGACAACGAGCGATCGCCGACCCACGGCGCCCGTCCCAGGCGGCGCCCCATGAACCCGAAGTCCGACCTCGACCGCGAGCACGGCGCGGTGCGCGACGCCGAGGTCATCGACGTCCAGGTCGAGGAGGGCGCGGAGATCTCCCCGGCCGCCGAGCTCCCCCGCCCGGCCGACACCGCGCAGACGCGCCCGGACCTGGGGCCGCCCGCGCCGGGCCCGCAATCGACCAACCAGCCAGGCTCCGGGCTGGGGCTGGTGATCAGCGTCGCCATTGCGGCGGCGGTGTTCGCGATCTCCATCTACGCCGCCGGCGCGCCGACCGCCAACCCGCTTCCCCTGGCTCAGACCACCAACGCCCTCTACTGGATCGTCGGCGCCGCGGCGACGGTCGCGCCCGATGCACTGATCCTCGAGAGCGCGTTCCCCGACGCGCGCTCCGTGCTGGCCGGCAGCCCCCTGCTGACGGCTCTCAGCGTCTTTGCGACCTACCGGTTCGCCACGTCCGAGCATCTCGAGCGCTACCGGGGGCCGCTGCTCGTGATCCACCCCGACTCCGACAGCATCATCCCGTTCGCGGGAGGGCAGCGGGTGTTCGAGGCGGCGCCCAGCACCCCGAAGACCTTCGTGGCGCTGAAGAACACGGACCATAACGAGATGTACGCCAACCGCCCGGAGTACTGGTCCGCGGTCGACCGCTTCCTGGCCGGGCATTCGTCTCGGCGTCCTTGAGCGGCGGCCTGCTGTTCATCGAGCGCCGCGCACCGTTCGTCCCATGAGGCTAGGCGGCCCGGCACAGCCGCGCTACGATGCGCCGCCATGAGGATCCGCCTGTTGCTCGCGGCGGCGGGGCTGCTCTTCGCGACTGCCCCTGCCGCATTCACCCAGACGCTGCCCGGAGGCCTGGACTCCGGTCCGCACGCCGTCGGCTTCCGCATCATGTCGTTCGACGACCCGTCACGTCCCGTCGGCGGCCGTGTCGAGCCCCGCCAACGTGAAGGCGCGCGTGCGCGTCCCCTGCGCGTGCACGTGTGGTATCCGGCGGCCGCCCCGGGCGTCCGGCTGACCGTCGGCGATTACCTGCAGGCGGCGGGGGCGCACGGCCGGACACATCGACAGGACCTGCCGCGGACGATGGGCCT
>CALMZR010000120.1 GCA_937870845.1 uncultured Chloroflexota bacterium | reverse complement strand
ACGCCGTACAGGATGGCGCAGACGATGTTCGACGCCGCCTTTCCGGCGGGATTGCGAAATTACTGGAAATCGAGCTTCCTGCGCGGTCTCGACGCAACGGCCATCGACGCCATGGTGGACCACTTCCGGCGCGCGCCCTCGCCCCACGCGGGGATCGCCATCGAGCTGTTCGGCGGCGCCGTCGGCCGCGTCGGATGGGACGAAACCGCCTTCGTGCATCGAAACTCGCCCTTCGACACGATCCTCTTCAGCGCCTGGGACGGCCCGGCGCGCGACCAGGAGAACGTCGCCTGGGTCCGGGAGCTCTGGCAGGCGTTGCAGCCTTCGGCGATCGGCGCCGTCTACGTCAACTACCTCGGGGATGCGCGAGACGAAGGCGTCGACCGCGTCCGCGCCGCGTACGGCGACGCCGCCCACCAGCGCCTGGCGGCCCTGAAACGGATGTACGATCCGACGAACCTCTTCAGCATGAACCAGAACATCGCGCCGGCCTGACCCGCCGCGGCGACCGGCGCCATGACTTCGGCTCTCGGTTCAGACTACAGTTGCTCGCCTGAAGGGCATGGGCTACGGAGCTGGGGCAAGGATGGCGGGGTTCGATTTCGACCTGGCGGTGATCGGCGGCGGCATCGTCGGCTTGTCGACGGCGATGCAGATGACGGAGCGGTTCCCGGGGCTCTCCGTGGCCGTGCTGGAGAAGGAGCCGGCCTTGGCGCGGCACCAGACCGGGCGCAACAGCGGCGTCATCCACGCCGGCGTCTATTACCAGCCGGGCAGCCTCAAGGCGCGGTTCTGCCGCGAGGGGGTGGAGGCCACCATCGGCTTCTGCCAGGAGCACGCTATCCCCTACGAGCAGTGCGGCAAGCTCCTCGTTGCCACCGAGCCGGAGGAGCTGCCCCGCATGGCGGCGCTCTACGAGCGCGCCAAAACGAACGGCCTCGACGTCGAACGCCTCGACCAGGCCGAGATCGCCCGCCGCGAGCCGCACATCCGCGGCATCGGCGGCTTTCTGGTGAAAACGACCGGCATCGTCGATTACGCTCGCATCGCGCGCCAGATGGCCAACGTCGTGGCCGATCGCGGCGGGGCGATCCTCACCTCCAGCGAGGTCGCCCGCGTCGAGGAGACCCCCGAGGGGGTGACGCTCGATGTCGGCAAGGACCGCATCCGGGCGCGCCATCTCATCGCCGCCGCCGGCTTGCAGGCCGATCGCATCGCGCGCATGGGTGGGCTGGCGACCGACTTTCGCATCGTCCCCTTTCGCGGCGAGTATTTCCGGCTGGGGCCGGACAAGAGCGCCATCGTCAGCCACCTCATCTACCCCATCCCCGATCCCGCGCTCCCCTTCCTCGGCGTGCATCTGACGAAGATGATCGGCGGCTACGTCACCGTCGGGCCGAACGCCGTGCTCGCCTTCGCCCGCGAGGGGTACGGCTTCGGCACGGCAAGCGTGCACGATCTGCGCGAGATGGCGACGTTCGCCGGGTTCCGCAAGGTCATCCGCGACAACCTCAAATCGGGCATCGCCGAGATGGCGAACTCGCTGGTGAAGTCGCGCTACCTGGCCCTCTGCCAGCGCTACTGCCCGGAGCTGACGCTGGCCGATCTCTCCCCCTACCGCCCCGGCGTGCGCGCCCAGGCGGTGCTGGCCGACGGCACGATGGTCCACGACTTCCTCATCGGCGAGACGGATCGCGCCATCCACGTCCTGAACGCCCCCTCGCCGGCGGCCACCTCCGCCATCCCCATCGGCCGCCACATCACGCGGCTGGCGGAGGAGAAGTTCGGCTGGCGGGCGGCCTAGGGCAGCCTCGGGCACGTTCGCCGAGACGAGTCGTCAATACCAGCGTGGTATCGTTGCCGCCGCACCATGGTTAGTCATTTGGGACGCGGAAAGGAGGCGCGACATGGCGATGAAAGCGGAGCGCCTCGAGGAACACGATTACGAGTCAGACTTCGAGCCGTTCGAGTTCGAGCCGTTTGAGATCGACGGGATCCACTTTTTGAATGAAGAGGAAGGCCGAGAGCTCTTCGATCGGGAAGCACAGCGGCTGTTTGGCATCTCCGGCGACGAGTTCCTGCGCCGCTGGGACAGCGGCGAGTACGGACCGATCCCCGACACGCCTGAAGGCCGCAATCTTGACCGGATGTACGGCTTGATCTCCTTTGTTCGACGCGTTCCGGCCTGAGACAGCGGCCGGGCGCCATCTCGATGCGCTGGGGCGGGTCACCAGTTGCGTGACGCCGCAGCGTCTCGTCGCGCCCTTGCGCTACCTGCTCGCGGACCAGCCTTTCCGAGTCGACTTTGCGGGGGGGCCCGTATCCCTTCGCGCTCGGGCGGGTGGTGCGGGCGGGCTGCTTCTCGACGGAAGACTCCATGTTGCCACCGTCGAAACGCATGCCGAGCCAAGACGCCGTCGCTGGCGAGTCGAAACGCGGATGTATCAGTACCGCCTCCTCGACCGCGACGAGCGGGAGTTGATCGTCTACCACTGGCAGCCCGGCGACGCGTATCTCGGCCCCGACGCCCCGCATCTCCACGTCTCCGCCTCGCTCAGCGCCCAGACGAGCGCGATCGACCGACAGACGATCGATCTCGACAAGCTCCACCTGGCCACGGGCCGTGTCTCCCTGGCATCGGTCGTGCGCATGCTCATCACCGAGTTCGGCGTCGCCCCGCAGCGTCACGATTGGGTTGAGACGCTGGATCGCGCGGAACGGGTCTTCCAAGAAGAAGCGGGACAGCCCGCATAGGAGCGCAGTGCGTGGCCAACGAGTCTGATGCCGCGACCCCTTTCGTCCAGGCCGCCGGCCTCGGCGTGGTGGCCGGGATGCGATCACAATTGCCGCTGGCGCTGCTGGCGGTCGGGGCTGAACGGGGCCGCTTCGCCGTCGAGGCCCAAGGGCCGCTAGGGTTGCTGCGCTCGCCCGTCGTGCAACGGCTCCTCGTGCTGTCGGCGGTCGGCGAATTCGCGGGAGACAAGCTCCCCTTCGTGCCCAGCCGGCTGAACCCCGGGCCGCTCTTCGGGCGCATGCTCTTCGGCGGGCTGGCCGGGGCGGCGGTTGCCACGGAGGCTCGACGCTCGCCGGTTCTCGGCGCGGCATTGGGCGCGGGCGGCGCCGTGCTCGGGACGCAGGCCGGGTATCACGCCCGCGTCGCGCTGGGCCGCGCCACCGGCCTCCCCGATCCCGTTTTAGGCCTTGCGGAGGACGCGGCGGCGGTCGCGCTGGGCATGGGCGTCGTCCACCTGCCGACGGCGCCATCCACCCCCGAGTGGTGACGACGGCGAGCGGCGGTCAGTCGCGCGCGAGACGCCCCAGCAGCTCCAGCGCCGCGTCGGTCATCCGATCTCCCGCCTCCGGCACGAGCCGGCTGGGATAAGCGAAGCGCGGTTCGTATCCCCCGCGCTCGAACGCTTCCAATGTCGGCGCGTAGCCGTGCCAGCCGTTGGCGAGCGTGGCGACGATCGTGCTGGCGAAGGGCGAGCCGGCTTTCACGCGCCGCCCGAAGGCGGTGAACAACTCGACCGGAAACCCGACGATGGCGACATCGCCGATCGCGATCGCCTGCATCTCGACCGTCTCGGTCAGCTCTGAATCGGACTTGCCGCGCTGCCATGCCCACATGCGCAGCATCTCCTCGGCGAAGCGCTCGTTGCCGAGCTGCACCCCGTCGTTGAAGGTGTAGTCGTGGCCGTAGAAGCGGCGCGTGAACTCCAGCTCATCCAGATCGGCCGGCCGCTCCTCCAGATACCAGCGCGCCATCTCCACCAGCTCCGGCGTGGCGCGGCGTTGCGGGATGCGCATCTGCGTCGTCGCGACCCGAATCTCCTCGCCAGAAACCGGCTTCGCGGCTGACATTGCCGCCGCCGCGGCCTCGGCCAGCGCCTCCCCCATCGCCCGCGTATGCGCCGGACCGAAGCCGCTCTCGGGGTCGCGCGAGGCCGGGTCAGGGGTGGACGTGTCGCCGGCCGCGCCGAGCAGGAACCCGAACACCCCGCCGTGCCGAGCCTCCAGCGCCGCCGTCATCACCCCTGGATAGTCCGCCGAGTAGACTGGGTCGTGCCCCATCGCCGTCGGGTGGCAGGAGAAATCGACCAGACCGCCCAGGACGCGCCCGTCCTCCCCGCGCGCGACCAATGCAAGAAGCTCCTCGTCGGGCGTCTCCTCCATCCGGGTGAAGCCGTTCCCCCGCGCCGGACCGTGCGTCCCTACGTGCCCACCCGCGTAGATCGGGCGGCGGTTGAAGGCCCAGCCGGGCGCCGTCTGCCGGCCAATAGCCAGCGTGGCCGGTTGCAGAGTCGCCGCGGCGTCTGCCGCCGCCTCCAGAATCCGCGAAAAAGCGAAATCGAGGAATGGGCGCACGGTCTCGTCCGTTGCTCCCCAGCCGGTTTCCGTGAACGGCGCGCGATGGGTGTGGCTGCACGCGATCATCACGTGAGCGGGCCGCACGCCGGCTCGCTCCGCCACGATCTCGCGCAGCTCGGCGACCTGCGCCGAGACCAGCGCGATCAGATCGAGGCAGACGATGCCGGCGCGGCGCTCCCCGTCATCGAACAGGAAGACCTTCGCTTGCAGGGGCCACCGCGCCCCCTCACCGCGTGGCGACCCCGGCATGCCGACCATCGGCAGCCCCGGCTCCGGCGTAATATCGGCGCGGCCGCATCCGACGCGAAGCATGTGTACGATCCCCCCAGACATTCTCTGCCAACTGCCATCGCGTTCGACCCGGGAGGATACCAATGACCGCGCCAACGGCCGACGCCGCAACCGAGGTCCACGACCCCGCAGTCCTCGCCTGGGCCAGCGACCTCCTCGACCGCGCTGGGGGCCCGCGCGCCATGCAGCAGGCGGTGATTGCCGCCGTCGAGCGCAACGCGCGCTGGCGCGGCGAAGAATGCCTCAACCTCCTCGCCCCCGAGGCCCCGATGAGCCCGACGGTGCGCGCCCTCCTCTCCGCCGAGGTCGGCCAGCGCGCCGCCGAGGGGCACATCGGCCCCGCCAACCGCTGGTTCGCCGGCACGCGCCACATCGACGAGATCGAGGCCCTCTGCGTCGAGCTGCTGAAACGCGTTTTCGGCGCCCGCTACGCCGACCACCGCCTGGTGGCCAGCATGATCGGCAACCTCGCCGTCTACGCCGCCATGACCGAGCCCGGCGACGCCATCATGAGCGTGACGCAGCCCTTCGGCGGCCACTCCAGCAACCGCGGCGACGGCCCCGCCGGCGTGCGCGGACTTTACATTCACGACGTGCCGATGGACCCGGTCGAGCTGGAGGTCGATCTCGATGCTTTCTCCGATTCGGCGCGCCGCATTCGGCCGAAACTCGTCGCCCTCGGCGCCTCGATGACGCTCTTCCCCTTCCCGGTGACGGCGATGGCGGACATCGTCTCCGAGTGGGGCGGCCGCATCTTCTTCGACGGCGCCCACCAGCTCGGGCTGATCGGCGGCGGCCAATTCCAGGATCCGCTGCGCGAAGGCGCGGCGGTGCTGACCGGCTCAGCCGGCAAGACCTTCTCCGGCCCGCAGAGCGGCGTGATCGTCTGGGACGACCCGGCGCTGACCGTCCCCCTCACCGACGCTATCTTCCCCACCCTGGCCGCCACCCATCAGGTCAACCGCGTGGCCGCCCTCGCCGCCGCCGCGGCCGAGTTCTTCGCCTTCGGTCAGGATTACATGGCGCAGATCGTGGCGAATGCGCAAGCCCTGGCCGGCGCGCTGCACGAGCGCGGCGTGCCGATGCTCGCCGCCCACAAGGGCTTCACCCGCACCCATCAGGCCATCGCCGACGTGACCGCCTTCGGCGGCGGCGAGGCCGTCGCCAACCGCCTCGCCGAGGCGAACATCATCACCAACAAGAACCTCATCCCCACCGATCCCGCCGCCGCCTGGGACCGCCCCAGCGGCCTGCGCATCGGCACGACCGAAGTCACCCGCTGGGGCATGAAAGAGGGGGAGATGGCCCGCATCACCGACCTCATCGTCGATGTTCTCAAGGAGTGCCGTCCGGTCGAGGCGGTGCAGCGAGACGCGGGCGATCTGCGCCGGTCGTTCCCGACGCTGCACTACTGCTTCGCGCCGGAAGCGTAACGATCACCCCTCCTCGCGCGCAGGCGGAGCCAGGATCTCGATGCCGTGCTCGGCCGCGGCCGCGAGCAGCCTCGCCATGTCCGGAGGCCCGCCGGGGCGCGGCGGGAGCGCATGCTCCAACGCCGGCTCGCCGAGCGCGCGGTAGAACCCCTCGAACCCGGCGGGGACGCAGAGGTTGAGCAAGCGCGCCTCCTCCGTGGCCAGCTCGTAGCGATGCGGGACGTCGCGGGGCAGGACGACGAATCCCCCGGCGGGAACCTCGATGACCTCGTCGCCAACGTAGCAGATGATCGCGCCCTCGAGGACGTAGAAGCACTCCTCCTCACGGGTGTGGACGTGCATCGGCGGGGCGGCGCTGTGCCCCCGCCACCCCGCCACCTCGGTCAGCGAGTAGGTCCCCTCCGTCTCCGCCCCCGTCGCGAGGAAGGTGACCAGCCACCCCGCGTACCAGGCGCTCCGCCCGCCGCCAGGACCGGCCACGTGCATGGTGGACGCGTTCGAAACCATGGGGCTCGCGCTCGTCATTGCCTGGCTCCTCCCGATGCTCGGCCATACCGCCGAGGCTGCTACACTCGACCGTCAGTTTGGCTGACGAAAATGTAAGGAAAGCTGACGATCGTGTCAAGGGGCAGACCGGAGCGGAACGAGGTGGAACTGGCGCCGATGCTGGGCGCCCTGCTGCGTCGCCCCCTGCGCGCGCTGTCGTCGCGGGTGGCCGCCGATCTGGCGGCCGCGGGGTTCGCGGACCTGCGCCCGTCGCACCTGGTCGTCTTCCAGGGGCTCGACGCGGACGGATCGCGCCTGACCGATCTGGCCGCCCGCGCGCACATGACCAAGCAATCGATGGGCGCCCTCGTCGACGACCTGGAACGGATGGGCTACGTGGAGCGGGTTCCGGACGCCGCGGACGGCCGGGTGAAGATCGTGCGCCGCACCGGGCGGGGTTGGGAGGTCGAGCGCGCCGCCCGCGCCAGCGTCGGCGCCTTCGAAGCGGAATGGGCGGCGCAAATCGGCGCCGACCGCATGCGAGGCTTCCGAAGCGTGCTCGAGGACTTCGCCGCGGACGAGGCCGACCGAGCCAGGTCGGCTACTGCGCCGCCCAGCCCCCATCGACCAGCCACGAGGCCCCGGTGACGAACTTGGCGGCCGGGGAGGCGAGGTAGACGACCGCCGCGGCGATGTCCTCCGTCTCCCCGATGCGTCCCAGCGGCGTCTTGTCCTCGAGCGACTTCTCGTACTCGCGCGAGGCGGCGAACTGCGCGGCGTTCATCGGCGTGCGGATGTTGCCCGGAGCGACGCAGTTGACGCGCACCCCCTGCGGCCCCAGCTCGGTGGCCAGCGCCCGCGTCATCAGCTCGACCGCCCCCTTCGTCGCGCAGTACGCCGCCGATTGCGGAAATCCCGCGTACCCCGCGATCGAGGAGATGTTGACCACCGCCCCCTCCGGCCGGAGATAGGGCAGCGCCGCCTGCGTCAACGCGAACGGCGCCCGCACGTTGACGGCCATCTGGCGGTCGAAGCTCGCCAATGGCTGCGTCTCGAACGGCTGCGGCTCGAAGATGCCGGCGCAGTTGACGAGGACGTTCAGCCCGCCGAACCGCCGCACCGCCGCCTCGACGATCCTCTTCGGCGCGTCATCATCAGTCAGTTCGGCCGCCACGGTCTCGACCTCGACGCCGCGCTCCTTTACCGAGGCGACGGTCTCCGCCAGCCGCCCCTCATCCCGCCCGACCAAGACCAGGTTGGCCCCCGCCTCGGCCATCGCCTCCGCGATCGCCCGCCCGATCCCGGAGCTGGCCCCGGTCACGACCGCCGTCTTGCCGGAGAGATCGAGGTTGACGTACGTGCGCATC
>CALMZR010000119.1 GCA_937870845.1 uncultured Chloroflexota bacterium | reverse complement strand
GCGGGCGGTGAACCGGGCGGGGGCGGCGGTGGCGGGGACGAGCGCGGGGGCCTCGATCCTGTCGTCGCACATGGTGGCGTACGGGGCGAGCGGGCCGTCGCCGCGGATGCGGATGGCGCAGATGACGGCGGGGTTCGGGCTGGCGCCGGGAGTGGTGATCGACCAGCACTTCCGGCAGCGGGACCGGATCGGGCGGTTGCTGGCGCTGGTGGCGGGGAGCCCGGAGCTGCTGGGGATCGGGATCGACGAGGACACGGCGGCGCTGTTTCTCGGCGAGACGCTGGAGGTGCTGGGGCGGCACAGTGTGACGATCGTGGACGGGACGAACATCGAGTCGGACATCCACCGGGTGAAGGGGCACGGGGCGATCACGGTGAGCGGGGCGGTGCTGCACGTGTTGAGCGCGGGGAACCGGTTCGATTTGATCGAGCGGAAGCTGCTGCCGAACGAGGCGTGGACGCGGCCAGTGGCGCCGATGAGGCGGCGGTAGCCGGGAGTCGTAAGTCGTAAGTCGAGAGCAGCGATACGTTGCGAGCCATGGGCCTGATGCCTGGAGGATCGGCGTGGCCATCGATGAGCGCCTGTTGAAAAGCACGCTGCTGGACGTGCTGGACGAGACGTTCGAGCATCACCACGGGATTTATCTGGACAAAGGGACATCGCTGCTGGAGACGCTGCGAGGAATCGATCATCGGCAGGCGTCGGTCCCCGTCGGCGGCCGCTGCGCGACGCTGGCTGCGCAAGTCGCGCACGTGACGTTCTCCTTGGAGGTGCTGGAGCGCGAGTTGGACGGCGGGGACGACGAGAAGGCGGATTGGGACGCGATCTGGCGTACGGTTGGGGCGGTGACGGCGGAGGAGTGGGACAGACTGCGGGCGGCTCTGGAGCGGACGTACCGGCGGATCGACGGGCGGTTGCGCGCAGCGGATGACTGGCAGGTGGAGCCGCACATCTACGCGATCCTGCCGATTACCGTGCATACGGCGTATCACCTGGGGGAGATTCGGCAGGCGCTCTGCATCATCGCTGAGGGCACGCCGCCCTAACTGAATCATCCGCGTATATCTCGCATACTTACGGACCTACCTTGAATGCAAGGGAAGGAACGGGACGTGCAAGCTTCTAAACCATCGACCCAGACCGTAGCGATTTCCGACATAGAGGACACCATCGTTCATCTCGTCGATGAGGTTGCCCGAGGGGAGACGCGGGTTCTCGTGGAGAAAGGCGGCCTTCCCGTCGCCGCTCTCGTTTCGTCCGACGATCTGAAGCGCCTGGCTCGCCTGGATGAGCAACGAGCCGAGCGGAAACGGGTTGTCGCAGCCATGCGAGAGCCCTTTCGCGGCGTCTCGCCTGTGGAGATCGAGCGGGAGACGGCGAAGGCGGTAGCGGAAGTGCGGGAGGAAATGCGCGCCGAGCGGAAGGCCCTGTCCAGCCAGGATTCGCAGGAGGCCCTCGATCCTGAAGCGGGGTCTCCTAAGGAGACCGACATGTCCAACCGGCCACCACAAACCCAGACGCGGCCGATTTCGGAAGTCAAGAGCGCGTTTTCCGGTCTGGTCGACGCGGTCTCCCGCAACGAAACCCGTGTGGTCATCGCCAAGCGCGGCATCCCGGTTGCCGTCCTCGTTTCGGTCGAGGACTTGGAGCGATTGCGTCAGCTCGACGGCGAGTGGGAAACCACCACCCGCTCCCTGGAGCGCATCAGCGAAGCTTTTGCCGATGTTTCGGTAGACGAACTCGAGGCCAAAATCGACGAAATCATCGCCGAGGGACGGGCACGCGACGTAGCCGAGCGCCGCTCCGCGTGATCGTGGCGGTGCTGGACACGAATGTCCTGGCCTCTGGGGTGGCCGGCATCGCTCGGCCGGAAAGCACGCCAGGTGAGGTGTTGCGCCGCTGGCGCGCCGGGGCATACGTCCTCGTTACCTCCGAACCGATCCTGGCGGAGTTGATCCGCACCCTCACCAACCAGTACTTCTCCGCTCGCCTCGTCCCGGCCGAAACCGAAGCGGCCATCTTGCGATTGCGCAGTGAGGCCGTTGTCCAGCCGATCACGGCGAACGTGACCGGCAGCGCCACCCACCGAGAAGACGACCTCATCCTTGCGACGGCGCTGAGTTCCAATGCGGACTACCTTGTCACGGGGGATCACGAGTTGCAGGCGATCGGCGCCTTTCAGGGTGTCCGCATCGTCTCCCCGCGCGAGTTCCTTGCCAACTTGATGTCGGCAGGGAACGAACGGCAGTGAAATCCATTCGGCGTCACCAATCACCTCATCCCCCGACCGCCCCATCCCCCACCTACAGCGACGTGCCAAAGTTGTGTCATTCCGAGCGTCAGCGAGGAATCTCGGCGCCGCCGATACGCCGTCCCCCGGACGCCGAGATTCCTCCTTCGTCGGAATGACACGATTTCTGCACGGCGCTTTAAACCCCGCATAATACGCGGGCAAGCTGATTCGCCTTTCCCGCTGGGCCGCCGGTTTTGGTTCGCCGGAGTTGATGCCGTGACGATCGAGATTCGCAGCACCACCGTTTTTCGGGGGCCCAACATCTGGGCCCGCATGCCGGCCATCCCGATGGAATTGGGCAGCGGGATTCTCTGAGCACTGGTTGCCCGACAGATACCAAATGCGCCGCTATCCCCTACTCGGTGCGTCGTTCCCCTCCATTTTCGTCCGTCGGGGGCACGAAGTCGGGATCTGGGACCGGAACAAATTGATCACGTTCCGCCAATGAGAATCGAGCCACGAGTACCTCGGCGTCCAGTGCATCTTTCGCTCGCGTTGCTCCAAACGGGCCAGCCACGATCGTGTACCAGTCAAACGCGGGTTCGGAGTTCACGGCGAAGAGTACCGTTTCTCCTGGCTTCAGAAGCGGATCGCCATCCATGAGAATGAGATCCCCGGTGCCCTTATCCACGCCACTACTCTGACTTACCACCACCTCTGGCGGCAGTTTGCCCTTGATCTCGGTGATCACCTTGACCAGGAACTGGGTTTGGGGAATTTCGATGTCGGGCGCACTCGTCGGCACACCCTTATCGCCCACCTGTTCCACGACCTCGCCTAGGAACACAAATTCGGCAGCCCCGACCAAGATGCGCTCATCGCTGTAGTCGTAGGCGTACGAAGGATGGGTGACGACCACGTTTGTGGGGACCGCTGTTCCTTCATCACGAGCTTGCACAACCAAGCTCAACGCAGCCACGCTGGCGCTGATGGCGATCAGTGTCGCGATTGCTCGCCGAGAAGACGTTCGTCTGTTGTCTCGCATCGCGCCCCGCCTTTCATCGGAACCTCTTGGCCGAGCAGCCCAGGATGTCACCCCCACCACGTGCGATAGTCATGCACATCGGTTACGTCCCTAGACTTCTGTACATTGGGAGTGGCAGGCTCTTGGACGGAGCGGCCACCGGCCTCCACGATAGCAGCGGGTTGAGACACCGCGAGCGAGGAGGCAGACGATGGCCGAGCACGATGGTACGGGGCTGGTGACGACCGCGCCAGCAACGTTGCTGGATGCCCCTGAGTTCTTGCGGGGGCTCGTGCAGGGGGCGGTACAAGCGATCCTGGAAGCCGAGATGGAGGCCCATCTGGGCGCGGCGCGCTATGAGCGGAGCGAGGGACGCACCGGCTATCGCAATGGCGCCAAGCCGCGCACCTTGCACACGCGGGTGGGGACGCTGGAGTTGCGGGCGCCGCAGGACCGGGAGGGGACGTTCTCGACCGAGGTCTTCAGTCGCTATCAGCGCACCGAGCACGCCCTGGTCGTGACCCTGATGGAGATGGATGTGCAGGGGGGTTCGACGCGGAAGGTGGCGGCGATCACCGAGCAACTGTGCGGGACGAGCTTTTCCAAGAGCCAGGGCTCGGCGTTGGCCGGGCGGTTGGATACGGAGCTGGCCGCGTGGCGGGAACGGCCGCTCGTGGCGGCCTATCCGTACCTGAGCGTGGACGCCCGCTACGAGCATGTGCGGGTGGATGGGCAGGTCGTCAGCCAGGGGGTGCTGGTGGTTGCGGGGGTACGCGAGGACGGGCGGCGCGAACTGCTGGCGGTCGAGGTGGCCGATACCGAGAGCGAGGCGACCTACCAGGACCTGTTCCGGCGGCTGAAGGTGCGGGGGTTGCAGGGGGTGACGCTGGTCACCCGCGACGATCACGCCGGGTTGCGAGCGGCCATCGCGCGCCACTTTCAGGGGGCGTCCTGGCAGCGCTGCCAGGTCCATTTCGCCCGCAATCTGGCCGGGCGAGTCGGCGCCAAGCACCGGAAGCGAGTGGGAGCCGACCGGCGCGGCATCTTCGCGGCGGCGAGCGCGGCACAGGCGCGGGCCGCGGCCCGCGCCTGTGCCGCCGAGTGGCGTGCCAGCCATCCGCACGTGGCGACCGCGTTGGAAGAGGACCTGGAGGACGGTCTGGCCTGTTGCGCCGTGCCTGCCGCCCACCGGGTGCGCGTGCGCACCACGAACGGGCTAGAGCGGTTCAACCAGGAGCTGAAGCGGCGCACGCGGGGCGTGCGCATCTTCCCCAACCGGGCCGCGCTGCTGCGGCTGGTGACGGCCTTGGCGATGGAGCAGTCGGAGGAATGGGTGAGCGGGCGGCGCTACCTGGACATGGAGCCGCCGGAGGAGGCGCCAGTGTCAGCGGTCATGCCCGTCGCCCAGGCCGCCTGACAACGACCACGACGACCGTGGAGGTCAAAGTACAGAAACGCTAGGACTTGACTACTGAGGGGTTGCCGGTTCACTTAGCGCCACGCACCGCCTAAACACCTGTTCTCTTCTCGGGCAGCGTTTCGCAGGCAAGACGATACGCCCTGCATGGCACTCACGCCGCATAATACGCATGCAACGTGATTCACCGCTCCCTTGGCCGCCGGTCGTGTCCGTGTCCGCCGGAGTTGATGCCGTGACGATCGAGATTCGCAGCACCACCGTCTTCCGCGGGCCCAACATCTGGGCGCGCATGCCGGCCATCCTGATGGAGCTCGATATCGGCGAGCTGGAGGAGCGCCCGACCAACAAGATCCCAGGCTTCTACGAGCATCTCACGGAGCTGCTGCCGGGGCTGTACGAGCACGCCTGCTCGATCGGCAAGCCGGGGGGGTTCCTGCAGCGGATGCGCGAGGGGACGTGGATGGGGCACGTCGTCGAGCACGTGGCGCTGGAGATGCAGAACCTGTCCGGGGCGGAGGTGACGCGGGGCAAGACGCGCGGGGCGGGGGAGCGGGGGGTCTACAACGTCGTCTACGCCTACCAGCAGGAGGACGTCGGCATCGCCGCCGGCAAGCTGGCGGTGCGCCTCGTCAACCACATCATCTACGACACGGAGCCGGAGTTCGACTTCGTCCACGAGCTGGAAGAGCAGGTCATCAAGGTCGCGGAGCGGCTGGCGTACGGGCCGTCGACCGGGGCGATCGTCGCGGAGGCGGAGCGGCGGGGGATCCCGGTGCTGCGGCTCGACCCGCGGCGCTCGCTGGTGCAGCTCGGGCACGGGGCGTACCAGAAGCGGGTGTGGGCGACCGTCACCAGCGCCACGGCGAACATCGCGGTGGACGTGGCCGGGAACAAGGAGCTGACCAACCGGCTGCTGCACGAGGTGGGGATCCCGGTGCCGCGGGCGATGGTGGTGCGTTCGGTCGACGACGCGGCGGAGGCGGCGCGGCGGCTGGGGTATCCGGTGGTGCTGAAGCCGCTGGACGGGAACCACGGGCGGGGGGTGATGATCAACCTCCCGGACGAGGCGGCGGTGCGCGAGGCGTACCCGACGGCGCGGCGGGAGAGCCGCGACGGGGTCGTGATTGTGGAGACGTTCATCCCCGGCAAGGACTATCGCATCCTGGTCGTCAGCAACCAGGTGGTGGCGGTGGCGGAGCGGGTGCCGGCGCACGTCCTGGGCGACGGCCGGCACACGGTGGCCGAGCTGGTGGAGATGACGAACGCCGATCCGCGGCGCGGGGTGGGGCACGAGAAGATCCTCACGCGGATCACAGTCGACGCGCAGACGGTGGAGGTGCTGGAGAAGCAGGGGCTGACGCTGGAGAGCGTGCCGGAGGAGGGCGCGTTCGTCCAGTTGAAGCTGACCGGGAACATGAGCACCGGCGGCACCTCGATCGACCGCACCGACGATATTCACCCCGACAATGTCGAGATCGCGCGGCAGGCGGCGATGGTGGTCGGGCTGGACGTGGCCGGGATCGATTTCATCACGCCGGACATCGCCCGCTCCGTGCGCGAGCAGCGGGGGGCGATCGTCGAGATCAACGCCGGGCCGGGGTTCCGCATGCACACCCACCCCACCGAGGGGCACCCGCGGCACGTGGGGCGGGCGGTGATCGACATGCTCTTCCCGCCGGGCAAGCCCTCCCGCGTGCCGATCGTGGCGGTCACGGGGACGAACGGGAAGACGACGACGAGCCGCATGATCGCCCACATCATGAAGACGGCGGGGCGCAAGGTGGGGATGACGACGACCGACGGCATTTATGTCGACGGGACGCAGATCGCGGCGGGGGACATGAGCGGGCCGACCTCGGCGCAGATGGTGCTGAAGAACCCGGCCATCGACTACGCGGTGCTGGAGACGGCGCGGGGCGGGATTTTGCGCTCCGGGCTGGGGTTCGACCGCTGCGACGTGGCGGTGGTGACGAACGTGACGTCGGACCATCTGGGTCTCAAGGGGATCAACACGCTGTCCGAGCTGGCGCGGGTCAAGGAGGTGGTGCCGCAATCGGTGCTGCCGAACGGGGCGAGCGTGCTGAACGCGGACAACCCGTACACGGTGGAGATGACGCGCACGGCGCGGGGGGAGATCATCTTCTTCTCGATGGACGAGGAGAACCCGGTGATCCGCGACCATCTGCGGGAGCGGGGCAAGGCGGTGGTGCTGCGGCCGACGCGGCACGGGGAGATGATCACCCTGATCGAGCACCGGCGCGACACGAGTTTGCTGCTGGCCGAGGAGATCCCGGCCACGATGGAGGGGCGCATCCGGGTCAACATCCAGAACGCGATGGCGGCGGCGGCGGCGACGTTCGCGCAGGACGTGCAGCTCGAGTACATCCGGAATGCGCTAAGGACGTTTACCTCGAACTTTTTCCAGAGTCCGGGCCGGTTCAATCTGCTCGAGATCGACGGGCGGCGGGTGCTGCTCGACTACTGCCACAACGTGGCGGGGCTGGAGTCGATGGCGGACTTCGTCAAGCGGATGGACGCCGACCGCACCATCGCCATGATCGCGCTGCCGGGGGACCGCAGCGACGCCGACATCAGCGCGTTCGGGCGGCTGGCGGCGGAGACGTTCGACGAGATTGTCATCCGCGAGGACGCCAACCCGCGGGGGCGGAAGCGGGGCGAGGTAGCCGGGCTGCTGGTGGAGGCGATCTCGGACGGCGGGCGGAACGGCAGCGCCGTCGAGGTG
>CALMZR010000118.1 GCA_937870845.1 uncultured Chloroflexota bacterium | reverse complement strand
GCCTACATCGTCAACCGCCTGGAGCAGGGCGCGGCCATCGCCCAGGAGGTCGGCCCCGAGATCGGCGTCATGGCCGACTTTTTCCACATGAACATCGAGGAGGCCGACATCGCCGCCAGCCTCCTCGCCGCCGCCCCGCATCTCGTCTACGTCCACGTCGCCGACAGCAACCGCCTCCAGCCCGGCCGCGGCCACCTCGACTTCCGCCCCGGCTTCCGCGCCCTCAAGGAGATCGGCTACGACGGCTCCCTCGCCATCGAATGCCGCGTGGATGGGCCCTACGACGGCGCTATCCGCGAGACCGTGGCCTACCTGCGCGCGGAGTGGGAGAGCGCCTGAACAGGGAACTGCCCGTGACCTCGCCTGCGCGCAAACTGTCGCAAGAGCCTGGCCCGAGGCGGCGTCGAGCGTGCTGAGCCGAGTTTGCTTAGCATGTATGCTAGGATGCTAAGGACATCGATTTGGCTGGTTGGAGGCAGGCATGGCGCTCCGCGTGAAGGTCAGCAAGAAGCATCAGATTGCCGTTCCGTCGGCGGTGAGAAAGCAACTCGGCATCCAGAGCGGCGACTCGCTCCTCGTCGAACTGCGCGATGGGTACGCGGTCCTGCTGCCCGAGCCCCAGGACTACAGCCAGCGCCTGCATGGGTTGCACCGCGAAATTTGGGAGGGGGTCGAGCCACAGGAGTACGTGCGCCAGGAGCGTGAGGCGTGGCAGACCTAGCCGCCGCCCTCCGCCAGCATGAGCGCATCGGGGTCGATACGCCAATCTTCATCCACCACATCGAAGGCACGACGCATCTCGCCGGTCTCGCCGGGGTGGCCCTGGACGAGTTGGCTGGCGGCGCCTTCGCGGGTGTGACCTCGGTCCTGACGCTCATGGAGATCGCCGTCAAGCCGCTGCAAATGGGGCGACCAGACGTCGCGGAGGAATACGAGGTCCTCCTGGTCAACTATCCGAACCTGGTCATCGCCGCGATTGACCGGCCGACAGCGCGCCGGGCCGCTGTGCTGCGCGCCGAGTACCGCCTCCGCCCGGCGGACGCGTTGCAGGTCGCCGCCTGCCTAGAGCGGGGAGCGACCGCGTTCCTCAGCAATGATCGGGAGCTGCGACGGATCGCCGACCTCCACGTCTGGATGCTCGCGGACTTCGTCTGATCCGCGCCCGCGCCTCCAGGGCATCGCGCCCTTGCGGTATTCAGGCACGACCCAATCGAACGACTGAGCACTCGTCGAGTTCGGACAACGCCAACTCGCGGTATCGCCTGCGCAGACATCCGGAACAACTCGGTGGAGCGGGGAGGGAGCAACGCCGGGTGATCGGGATCGATGCCGACACGTTCCGCCAGGACGACAGTCCGGCCAGCTCGACGGTCTGCCTGGAGCGCGGAAGCTCGGCGTCTTCGGCCACGGGAGCCGGGAGCCCTCCGGGCGGCGGTTGGGGGTGAGGGCACGCCGCGGCGCCCCGAAGCGTTGCCACCCGCATTCCGGCTCATCGCCCTAGCGCTCTTCCTTCGGCACGTACGCGATCGGATTGCGCCCCTCTTTCGCTCCCGCGACCGTCTCCGCCACCCGCCTCGCCCGCGTCTCCGGGCGTTTGGCGAAGGCGATCCATTGCAGCAGCGGCTTCTTGACCGAGGGCGCGAATCGCTCCCAGCCCGCCAGTGCGGCCGCATCGGCGCGCAGCGCGGCGTCCAGATCGTCCGGCACGATCATCGCCTCGATGTCGTCCAGAGATGTCCAGGAGCCGTCCGCCTTGGCCGCCTCGATTTTGGCCAACCCGGCCGGCGTCATCAGCCCGCTCGCGACCAGCCGCTCGATTCGCGCCTTGTTCGGCCGCGACCAGCCGCTTCCTCGCTTGCGCGGCGTGATGAGCAGCTTGGTGCGCTCGGCGTCGACGGTGTTCCCCTTGCTGTCGATCCAGCCGAAGCAGAGCGCCTCCTCAACCAGCTCGTCGTACGAGAGATGCGGCTTGCCGCTCGACTTCTTGTACGTGACGAGCCAGACGCCGGGCGCCGTGGCGTGGTTCTCCTCCAGCCACTCCCGCCACTCGGCGCGGTTGGTCATCAGCACGTCGGGATAGGCGGCGTTGGGCATCGACGTCCTCCAGGGCGCCGTGGGGCGCCACGTCCTTCTCAATGATGACCGCGCCGCAATACCGGAGACGACGCACGGACTACGGCAACCCTCATGCCGCGCGGGGCACGAGGGCGAGGAACGCCGCCTCGGCTCGGGTGAGCGCGCGATCGAGCCGGCGAATCAGCCAGAACGACCGCGTACACTCCCAGCCGGCGATCGGCAGGTCGACGAGCAGCTCGGCCAGGCGCTCGGCTTCGATCGTGTACGTCGAGAGCAGGCCGATGCCGAGCCTGGCCTCGACCGCCCGCTTGACCGCCTCGTTGCTCCCCAGCTCGATGACGTGGCCCGGCGCACAGCCGCTCGCGGCGAGGCATCGCAGGGCCAGATCGCGGGTGGCCGACCCGCGTTCGCGCAGCACGAATTGCCGGCCGGAGAGCGCGGCGGCGGCGACGGGGGCGTCGGCCAGGAGCGGATCGCCGGGGGCGACGAAGGCGACCAGACGGTCGGCAAAGACCGGATCCGCCATCAGTTCGTCGCTCGCCGGCGGCCTCCCGACGAAGGCGAAGTCGAGTTCGCGCGCCAGCACCGCGGCGGTGATCTCGCCGGTGTTGCCGATGCGCACTTCCAGGTTCACGCGTGGGTATGCGGCGTGAAACTGCCCCAGGTGCTGCGGAAGGAGTTGCTCGCCGACCGTGCTGCTGGCGCCGATGACGAGCCGGCCGGTCTGCAGTCCTTCCAGGTCGCCGATCACCCGCCCCAACTCGTCGACGAGGCCAATGACCCGCCGCGCGTACCCGGCCACGAGATCCCCCGCGGCCGTTGGGGCGACGCCGCGGCCAGTCCGCTCCAGCAAGACCGTGCCGTAGTAGCGCTCGAGCCCCTTGATCTGGGTCGAGATCGCGGGTTGGCTGATGCCTTCGGCTTCGGCGGCGGCCGTCATCGAGCCGTGGTCGAGGACGGCGAGGTAGATGGCGAGGGCATGCATCGTTGGTCGTTCGATCATCCGCGGCAGGCCCGTTCCGTCCGATATCGGGTTTTCTGATGGCGTCTATTCGATAGCGCTTCTGGATACTATATCTCGCACGCATTATCGTGAGAAGCACCTGAAGACCGAGGGCGCCAGCGGTGCATCGCCCCGAGCCGGGGTAACCGTGCGGCCGTGCATCGGCCACTGCGAGGAGGAGGATATGGCTCAGCCGGAAACCGAGAATGGCTACGCGCGGCCCGGATTGCTGGCCGAGCCGGAGTGGTTGTGGGAGCGCCGCGACGACCCGAGCCTGCGCATCATCGATTGCGGCAGCCCCGAGGCCTACGCCCGGACGCACATTCCGGGCTCGGCGCGGCTGGGACAGGGAGACTACGATCCGGGGCGTTCGCGCCCCGCGCCCTGGGATCCCTGGCTCAAGGACCGCGACGACCCCATCCATGTCATGAAGCCGGAGCCGTTCGCCGACCTCATGAGCCGCCTTGGCGTCTCCGACGAGACGACCGTCGTCGCCTACGATGACTACAATGGCTCGTTCGCGACCCGGCTCTGGTGGATCCTGACGTACTACGGCCATCCCAACGTCAAGCTGCTCAATGGCGGCTGGCAGCGTTGGCTCGACGAGGGGCGCCCGGTGGCGTTCCAGGAAACGGTCCCGGCCCCGGCGAGATTCACGGCGCGCCCACGCGAGGCCATGCGCGTCCGGGTCGGGGAGCTCCTCACCCGTCATCGCGACCCAGGCCTGCAGGTGGTGAATGTCTTGTGGCCGGAGATGTATCGCGGGGAGGCCAACCCGTTCGGCAACAAGCGCGCGGGGCACATTCCGGGTTCGATCAATCTGCCCATCGAGCATTTCCTTGCCGCCGATGGCGTTCCGGCGCTCAAACCGGCCCGGGAGCTGGCGGAGGTGTTCGAAACGCACGGACTCTCGCCCGACCGCGAAACCATCGTCCACTGCCAGGCGGGAGTCCGCACGACGATGGGCGTGTTCGCTATGTCGCTCCTCGGCTGGGACAACGTGCGCGCCTACGAGGCGTCGCTGGCCGAGTGGGCGAACCGCGACGACACGCCGCTGGTCACCGGCGAAGAGACGGCGGGGTAGGCCGCTTCGGCGCCGCCGCTCGATGCACCCGGTAAAGCCCCCGGATTGCGGCGCGGATGGCACCGGTTCGGTTCGCGCTGGCGCTCGTCGGCGCGATCGTCGACGTGGGGCAGCGCCGCGCTATCGCCTCGCCGCGAACGCGGGATTGGCGCTCCACCTGACGCCAGGTATTCGACGCGCGGATGGGAACCATCTGGAACTGGTATTGGCGTTTATGGCTTGCCTGCCATAGAGTCGGACCCAAGCCGGCAGGCCAGCGACCGCCGGGCGGCTGCCGCAACCGACTCGGCAGCACTCGTCCTTTCTCGAAAGGAGGCCGTCTCATGAGAACCGTTTCGCGCGTCCTGATCGTCTTCGCGGTCGTGCTCATCGGGTTTGCCCCGAGGGTTGTGGCCCAGGACGAGCACAAGATCGTGATGCCGGACGACATTGCATGGTCTGCCGGGCCGCCGTCGCTCCCGGCCGGGGCGGAGGCGGCCGTGCTGTACGGCGATCCCGCCGCCGAGGGGGTGTTCGCGCTGCGGCTCAAGCTGCCGGCGGACTACCACATTCCCCCGCACACGCATCCGCGGCCGGAGGTGGTGACGGTCATCTCGGGCACGTTCCGGATCGGGATGGGCGAGACCGCCAACGAGGAGGAAACCGAGGACCTGACGGCGGGCGGGTTCTTCGCCTTCGCGCCCGACACGGCGCATTTCGCCTACACCGGCGAAGAAACGGTTGTCCAGCTCAACAGCGTCGGCCCGTGGGCCCTCGAGTACGTCAACCCGGAGGATGACCCACGGGAGTCCGGGGGATAGCGAGGCATTGGCGCGTTGGCGTGACCGCGCGGGGGGCGGAGCCCGGCGGCGACCGCCAGCGACGCTCCCCCGCTCGCGGCGCCATCCGCCGCTCCGCTGGACGGCATCCGGGAGCGTCTGAGTCCGGCCGATCTGACGTTTGCTTTATCCACGACGCACGGAGGCGCCTCTCATCATGACCACCGCAGTGCTGCTCGACGTCGATGTTCTCCGCACCGCGATCCAGGACGAATACGCCGAGGTGGCGGCCTGCCCGATGAAGGGCTTCCACTTCCACACCGGCCGCTTCCTGGCGAGCCGCCTGGGATACCCGTCCGCCCGCGTCGACTCGCTGCCTGACGCCGTCGTGGAGAGTTTTGCCGGCGTCGGCAATCCGTTCTCCTGGGGCGATCTCAACCCGGGCGAAACCGTCGTCGATCTCGGCGCCGGCGCCGGCTTCGACGCGCTGCTCGCGGCGTCCATGGTCGGTCCCAGCGGGCGGGTGATCGGGGTCGACATGACGCGGGCCATGCTGGACAAGGCTCGGCATAACGCGGCAGTGCTCGGCCTCGGGAATGTCGGATTCCGGGAGGCCTACCTCGAAGACCTGCCCCTCCCGGACGCCAGCGCCGACGTCGTGATCTCGAACGGCGTCATCAACCTCTGCCCGGACAAGGCCAGCGTCCTGGCCGAGGCCTATCGTGTGCTCAAGCCGGGCGGGCGAGCGCAGATTGCCGACATCGTCGTGGCGCGGGCGGTTCCCGACGACGCGAAGGAGGACATCGCCCTCTGGACCGGCTGAATTGCCGGCGCTCTCCTGGAAGGAGAGCTGCGCGCCCTGCTCGAGGCCGCCGGCTTTACGGCAATCGAGTTCTCTTCCCACCGCTACGACACCTTCTCTGACGCGCCGTCCGCCTCGAGCGCCGCGGAGTTCGGCACGCACGGCGTCGACATTCGCGCGGTGAAACCGCGCTAGCGACACGGAGGACCCACGATGGCCAAGCTCATTTACGTTGCCACGCACGGACCGGACGACCCGACCAAGGCGTGCATCCCGTTCCACCTCGCCGTCAATGGCGCCGTCGAAGCCGGGATCGAGACGGAGGTCAACCTGGCCGGCGACGCGGCCGTGCTGATCCAGGACCAGTACGTCGAAACGCTGACGCCGCTGGGCTTACCGCCGCTGCGCGAATTGATGACGAAGCTCCGCGACAAAGGCGTCCACGTCTTCATCTGAGGGGGCTGCGCGCAGGCCCGTGGGGTCTTGGCAGCCGATCTCGAAGGCAAGAACGCGAGCTTCACGACGCCGCCCGACTTCGCCCGCCGCTGCGCCGAGGCGACCAATGTGCTCGTCTTCTGAGACGCGCACCGACGGAAGGAGCACCGCACCTGTGACGCCCAGCCTTGGCCCAACCATCGACGTCGGCGAGCTGCGCGCCATGCTCGAAGGCGACGAACCGGTGACCGTCCTCGACATCCGCACGACCGAGGATCGCGCCGAGTGGGCCATCCCCGGCAGCCTGCACGTCGACGCCTACGAGGCGCTCAAGACCGGCGACCCCGACGCGCTCTCCGGCGCCGAGATCCCGCGTGACGCGCCGGTGGTGACCGTGTGCGGCGCCGGCACGGTGAGCCTGGTCGCCATGGAGCAGCTCGCGCGGCGCGGCTACGACGCGCGCTCGCTGAGCGGCGGCATGAAGGCCTGGAGCCTGGCCTGGAACAGCGCCGTCGTGCCGATCCCCGGCGGCGGCGCCTCGGTCGTCCAGCTCCGCCGCACCGGCAAGGGCTGCCTCTCGTACCTGATTGGGAGCGATGGCGAAGCGGCCGTCATCGACCCGTCGCTGCCGCCCGGCGTCTACCAGCGGCTTGCCGAGCGCCACGGCTGGACGATCGCCCACGTCCTGGAGACCCACGTCCACGCCGACCACCTCAGCCGGGCGCGTCTCCTCGCCGAGCGGACGGGCGCTACGCTGCGTCTTCCGGAGCAGGACCGGGTCGCGTTTCCCTTCCATCCCCTCCGGGACGGCGACGCGATCGCGGTCGGCGCCTCCCGCATCGTGGCCCTGCGCACGCCGGGGCATACGCCCGAGAGCACGTCGTATCTGCTCGACGAACGGGCGCTCTTCACCGGAGACACGCTCTTCCTGGCCGGCGTCGGCCGGCCTGACCTGGAGGCCAGCGCGGAGCAGGCGCGGCAACGGGCGCGGTGGCTGCACGTCTCGCTCGGCCGGCTCACCGCCCTGCCGCCGGAGACGCTGCTGCTGCCGGGGCACACGAGCGAGCCGGTCCCCTTTGATGAACGCCCGATCGTCTCCAGCCTGGGTGACGTAACCGGCCGGGTGGCGATGCTGGGGTTGCCGGAGGAGGAGTTCGTCGCCACGATCCTGGCCCGCCTCCCGCCCACCCCGCCGAACCACGCCCAGATCGTCGCGCTCAACGAGGCGGGCACGCTCCCCGAGGGGAACCCCACCGATCTCGAGGCCGGGGCGAACCGCTGTGCCGTCTCCTGACGCCGCCCCGCCGGCGATCCGGCTCGGGCTGCGCGCGAACTGGGAGCAGTTCGCGCTCCTGGTGCTGATCAACGCGTTCGTCGGCGGCATGGTGGGTCTGGAGCGGACCGTCGTCCCCTTGCTCGCGGAAGAGGATTTCGGGCTGGCGTCCCGCACGATCGCCCTGTCGTTCATCGTCTCCTTCGGCGTCGTCAAGGCGCTCGCCAACCTGTTCGCCGGGCGCTTCTCCGACCGCGTCGGCCGCAAGCGAATCCTGGTCGCCGGGCTGGTCGTCAGCCTACTGGCCGGGCGCATCGCGGCGCGGGTCTTCCGCCCAAGCGCTGTCCAACTGGTATTGTTTGCGCTACGCCCCGGTGACCCACGGATGCGAAGACGCCGAGCCTCCGTTCGACGAGCTTGCCGATGGATTACTGAAGGCGGGCGTCTCGCACCTGTTCTTGTCCCCGGTCGCCGAGGACGATCCGCTCCCGATGGCATTGCGGCGAAATGGGTGGCTGGTCCGGCGGGAGCACACAAACGTCTCCTGGCAGATCGGTACCCGCGGGCTATCGTTTGCCGAATATTGGGGATCCCGGCCCTCGCGCCTGCGCAACACGGCCCACCGGAAGAGTAAGCGGGCGGCCCTCGAGCTGATCCTGCTCGACCGTTTCGACGAGCGCGCCTGGGCCGATCTGGAGGCGGTTTTTGATGCAAGCTGGAAGCAGCCCGCAGGATCGCCGACACTTATTCGTGAGTTCGCGCAGCAGGAAAGTAATGCCGGCTCGCTTCGACTCGGACTCGCCTATAAGAATGGGCTCGCCGTCGCGGCGCAAATCTGGACGATCGAAAACGGCGTCGCCACCATCCACAAGCTCGCGTACCGCGAAGACGCGAAGGAGTTATCGGCTGGGACCATCCCTAGCATGGAGATGTTCCGGCGCGCTCTCGACGAAGAACAGGTCGAGATGGTCGACTTCGGTGTAGGCGACGACGGGTACAAGCGCGAATGGATGAGCTACTGCGTGCCGCTCTACGCGTTGTCCGCCTACTATCCGTTCCGCACCTCGGGTGTCCTCGGCTTAGTGCGGGCGGACGGCCGCAAGGTCCTGAGTCACCACGCCAGCAAGGGAATGCCCAGTGGCCGTCACC
>CALMZR010000117.1 GCA_937870845.1 uncultured Chloroflexota bacterium | reverse complement strand
AGATCGTCGAGGTCGGTCGAGACGACGTACACCGTCGTTTTGAGGACGTGGTCGCCGCCCGCGCCGGCCGCGGCGAGCTGGCGCATGAGGTTGTCGAGCGTCTGCCGCGCCTGGAGGCGGAAATCGCCGACGCCGACGACGTTCCCCTCGGCGTCGAGCGGGACCGCCCCGGCCGTCAGCACCAGCCGCCCCGCCGGGGCGACGGCGACGTGGGCGTAGCCTGGGGGCGGGAACAGCTCGGGGACGTGCATGCGCTGGACGTGTGGCACGGACAATGCTCCGGGATGAAGATCCGACGCGGGCGAAGCGCCTTCGCGCCGGACAGGATAGAGCGGACAGCCAGTACGATGGACAACGCGCGGCACGATATGAGCGGGGTTCCGAGGCCGGAATCGGATCGCCCCTCGTGGGACCAGATCGCGCGGCAGACGGAGCACCGCGCCTGGCATCCTCCGGATCGACCGTGGATCATGACGCAGACGTGGCGCGATCTGCTGTTCGCGCACTGGCTGGTTTCGGCCGCGGCGCTACGGCCGCTCGTGCCGCGCGGTCTAGAGCTCGATCTGTTCGCGGGCGAGGCGTGGGTCGGCGTCGTGCCGTTCCGCATCGCGCCCCTCGCCCCGCGCGGGGCGCCGCGGCGGCTGGGGATCGCCTTCCCCGAGCTGAACGTGCGCACCTACGTCGTCGCCGAGGGGAAGCCCGGCGTCTGGTTCTTCTCGCTCGACGCGGCCAGCGTGCTGGCGGTGGTCATCGCTCGCCTGACCTACCATCTGCCGTACTACTGGGCGCGCATGCGCCTGGACAACGACGCGGGCGCCGTCGCCTACGCCAGCCGGCGGCGCCACCCCGGCGCCCCGACCGCCGAATTCGCGGGCCGCTACTGGCCGACGGGGCCGGTCTACGCCAGCACGCCGGGGAGCCTGGAGCACTGGCTGACCGCGCGCTATTGCCTCTACGCCGCGAACCGCGCCGGGCGGCTCTTCCGCGGCGAGATCAACCACCCGCCCTGGCCGCTGCAACCCGCCGAGGCCGTCATCGAGGCGAACACCATGGCCGCGGCCCACGGCATCGCGCTCGCGGGCCAGCCGCTGCTGCACTTCGCGCGGCGCATCGATATGGTCGCCTGGTGGCCGGAGCGCGTAGGTTGATCCGTGGCGGATTATTGGGGTTGCTCGCTCACCGCCCCGGCAGCAGCCCGCCGCGGCGGCGGTGGCAGGTGAGGTAGGCAAAGCGGTCGCTCACGGCGCGCGTGCCGCGCCGGGCGCCCTTGGGAACGACTAGGGCGCTCCCGGCGCGCAGGACATCGCGGTCGCCGGCGAGGGCGACGATGCCCTCGCCGGCGACGCCGACAAGCAGCACGTCGACCTCTTCGTTGACGTGCTCCGCAACGCCATCGCCCGCCGGGAAGAGGAGGAGATTCGCGTTGAGGTCGTCGCTCTGATGCGTCCAGGCGGCGCCCGGCGCGGCCGCGGTTCCGGCCCGCGCCGCCAAATCGACGATCAGGTCGTCGGCTTCGCTGCCCGTCATGTCGTCGAACAGGTGAGCCCAGCACGCGGGGTCGCCGCCTTCCGGTTCTCCGTGATGCTCGCGGTCCACGATGGCGCCCCTCGTATCAATGCCCCGCTGCCGGCTCTTTCCCCAGCAGGCGCATCATCAGCCCGGCGAGGGCAACGAGTGTCCAGGCCCCTTCCAGCAACACGAACCCCCAGCGCCCCTGCCTGGAGGCGAGTGCGGCGAGGATCGCCGCGCCGACGAGATTGAGCAGCAGGTAAGGGTACGACCGCGCGTCCAGCACATTGCGCTGGCTGAGCAAGAACGCGGCCAGGATCAGAAGCGCGCCGACGATCTGGAGGAGCTGATCCGCGCTCACGATTCGCCCTCCTGGCGAAGGAGCCCGACCAGCCCCCACAACGCGACGAACGCCCAGACTCCTTGCAACAGCAGGAACCCCACCTGCCCGTGCAACGCCGCGAGGACGGCCAGGATCGCCGCCCCGGCCGCATTGAGCGCCAGGTACGGCATGCCGTGGCCGTCGAGCCCAGCGAACTGGTTGAGCGCGAAGGTGGCCAGGATCATCAGCGCTCCCAGAACCTCGAACAGCAGCTCGGTCATGCGCTGTCTGCCATCACGTGCTCCTTCTCAGTCCCGTGCCCGGGGCTACTGGTGGGACCGGGCACGGTGGCCGAGGCTAGCGACGACGTTGCCTACACGAGACCGAGCTGCCGTCGTGCCCGACCCTAAAGGGATCGGGCTGACCGAACGGAAGGACCCTGAAAGGCCCTGGAGCGGTTGGTCGTCTCATCGGTCGTCGCCCAGGCGGATGGCGCCCGGCAGCAATGTCTCCGGGATCGGCAGGCGGACGCCGAGGGTCGTGCCGCCGTCGGCCACGAGCAGCTCGCCGCTGACGTAGGAGGCGTCGTCGGAGGCGAGGAAGGCGACGACGGCGGCCATCTCCGCGGGCTCGGCGAAGCGGCCGAGCGGGACGCCCTTGAGATATTCGGGGCCCGCGACCGGATCTTCGGTGATGAAGTTGGCGCGGGTGCGGACCATGCCGGGAGCCACGGCGTTGACGCGGATGTTGTGCGCCCCGAGGTCGAAGGCGGCCGACTTGACCAGCGCCACGATGCCGCCTTTGGAGGCGTTGTAGGCCGCCATGTTGCTCTCCACCCAGAAGGCGTTGGTGGAGGCGGTCGCCACCATGGCGCCGCCGGCCGGGATCATGACCCGCGCCGCTTCTTGCAGGCAGAAGAAGGTCCCGGTGAGGTTGACGTCGATGATGCGCCGCCAACTCGCCTCGTCGGTCTCCATGAACGGCTGCGCGTCGGCGATGCCGGCGTTGGCGGCCAGGATGTCGAGGCCGCCAAAGCGATCCAGGCAGCGGTCGACGGCGCGGCGCACGTCCTCGCGGCGGGCGATGTCGCCGCCGATGGCGTCCACCGATCCGCCTTGCCCGCGCAGCTCATCGGCGGCTTGCTCGGCCAGGTCGCCGTCGATGTCGAAGAGGAGGACGTCAGCGCCTTCGCGGGCGAACCGCTCGGCGATGGCACGGCCGATGCCCTGCGCCGCGCCGGTGACGAGGGCCGTTTTGCCCGAGAATCGCCCGTTCGCCATGGGGTTTCTGGTCCTCCACACCCGTGTCATGCTGAGCGTCAGCGAAGAATCTCGGCGTAGCGAACGAGCGATTCCCTCGCGCCGAGATACTTCACTTCGTTCAGCATGACACCGAAATCCGGCCGCCGCGACCGGGGATAGCGGGCCACGGAGTCCCGGCGCCCGATCTAGGCCGATCCCGACGCCGGCACGAGGATGACCGGCGACTGGTCCTCGCGGGCGAGCGTCTCGGCCACGCTGCCCAGCAGCCAGCGCATGACGCCCGTGCGCTCGTGCGAGCAGAGGACGACGACGTCGCCGAGCCGGGTCGCCTCCTCGATCGCCGTCGCGGCGGCGCCGGTGAGAACCTCCGTGGCGACCGGGAGGCCCTGATCCCGCAGCCGCCGCGCGACGCCGTCGAGATACGTTTCCGCCTCCTGCTCCAGCTCTCTCTCGGCCTCCTCGTACAGCTCGAAAGGGATCGCCTCGCCCATGCCGACGGCGGGCGGCAGCAGCTCGGCGGGGGAGACGGCGCGCACCAGGAAGAGCGGCGTGCCCAGCCGGCGCGAGATCCCCACGGCGAACGGCAGGCTCTGCTCGGCCAGAGACGAGCCGTCGAGCGGCACGACCAGCCGGGTGATCCCCACCGGCCCCGGCGGCAACGCTTGGGTGCGCACGACCATGGTCGGCACGGACGCCTCGCGGGCCACCCGATCGGCGACGCTGCCGTGAATGAGCCGCCCCACGGCGCCCCGGCCGTGCGAGGCCATGACGATCATGCCCGCGCCGACACTCGCGGCCGTGGCGAGGATCTGGCCGCCGGGGTCGCCGACGACTACCTCGGTTCGGACGTCGTGCCCGGCGACACGCGCCCGCTCGGCAGCTTGCTCCAGGGTGGCGCGCGCCGACTCGGTTTCGCTGTCGTCGCGGACGACGGTCAGCAGCACCAGTTCCGTGCCGGGCGTCGCCAGGGCCATGGCGTAGGGAAGCGCCGATCTCGCGTCCGGCGAGCCGTCCAGGGGGACCAGGATGCTCGTGAATGGCCCCGGTTCCGGGGCGGTCGTCTGTTCCGTCATGCCTCGCCTCGTTTCAGTCGCGGATCTACTGCCGGGTATCTTCGCGCAGGCTGGCGGATCGTGCAGGCCATCGATGCACGCGCTGCCCGCGCGACGTGCGGAGTCCCCCGGAAGTTCAGGAAGTTCAGGAAGTTCGCCCGCTCGCCCACCGCGGCCAGCATGGAGGGACGGCGCCAGGACGAGCGATCGCCGGGACCGGTCAACCCGCCCCCAGCCCCCGTGCCAACGGCGCCACGTTGATCCGCGCCGCCAGCGGCCGCCCGAAGAGGTGTTCCGCCCCGCCGACCCGCACGCGAATCGGTCCATCGAACGGGAGAACCTCCAGCACCATGACCGTCTGACCGGGAACCACGCCCAGCTCGCCCAGGTAGCGCAGTTGCTCCGGGTCGCGGTCGGGGACGCGGCTGATGGCCGCCGCGTCGCCCGGCTCCAGGTCGGAGAGAAGCATCGCAGAGACGGCGTCGATGGCGCCGTCGGCGGAGGAGATGGGGTCGCCGTGGGGGTCGCGGGTGGGGTGGCCGAGGGCGGAGGCAAGGCGAGCCTCCAGCTCTGCCGAGACGTGGTGCTCCAGCCGCTCGGCCTCGGCGTGGACCTGGTCCCAGTCGAAGCCGAGCGATTCGGCCAGGTACAGCTCCAGCAAGCGGTGGTGGCGGATGACGCGCAGGGCGATTTTCTCGCCGGCGGGCGTGAGGGCCACGTCGCGGTAGCGGGTGTGGTGGACGAGCCCTTGCTCGTGCAGCCGCTTGACCATGTTGGTGACGGAGGGGCTGGAGAGGGCCAGCTCCCCCGCCAGGCGCTGCATGGTGACCGGCTGCCCGCCGCCGCCGAGGCGGTAGATCGCCTTGAGGTAATCCTCCATGGCGTGGGTGATGCGCGGCTCCTGCAGCGATGCCGCCTCGTTGGCCATGGCGTTCATCGGCCGTCTCGCGCACGTGGTCGATCATTGCTCGATGAGCTAGCGCTACCTCCCGACCCTACGACCGAGTTGGCGCTCCTGGACTTCATGGCACGCGTCCTACCGCGCCAGCACGAGGCGGGCGGTCTCGCGGCCGGGTTCGGTCAGCTCGAGGTGGCCGTTGGCGCGGACGACCCAGCCGCGGCGGCTGGCCCCGGCGACGGCCATGTCGGTGCGGGCGGGGGACCAGCGCAGCCCGTCGCTGAGGTGCTCGACGCTGCTCTCCTCCTCGCTGTCGGGCGCACCCTCGTGGTTGAAGAGGTGGACCACCAGCATCTGGCTGGCGATGACGGCCCGGTTGCGCCTGTTCTGCCAGGCGCGGGCGACGACGCCCTGCGAAGGTGAGAAGAGGAGCGCGAGCCCGAACAGGACGCCGACGGCGCTGACCATCGCCCCGGCGATGGAAGCGTCGACGGCGATGGCGACTCGGTAGCCGATGAGGGCCGCGACCGCGCCGATGACGACGGAGAGGGGGATCATCACCGCCAAGCGGTCGGTAAGGAGGTAGGCGGTCGCCGCCGGGACGATGACCAGGGCGACGACAAGCACCGCGCCGACGGCCGAAAACGCCCCGACGGAGGTGATGGAGAGGACGAGCATCAACGCGTAATGGACGATGGCGGGGGAGAAGCCGAGCGCGGCGGCCAAGCCGGCGTCGAACGTGGTCAGCTTGAGCTCTTTGTAGAAGATGCCGATGAAGAGGAGGTTGAGCAGGCAGAGCCCACTCATGACCCAGACCGATTGTGGCCCGAGGTCCTGGCCGTTGAAGACGAAGGTGTCGAAGGCGACGAACTCGATGTTGCCGAAGAGGATGGCGTCGGCATCGAGGTGGATGTCGGAGAAGCGCCAGGTGACCAGCACTGTGCCCAGGGCGAACATGGCCGGGAAGACGATGCCGATGGCCGCGCCCGCATCGACGCGGCGGGTCCGTTTCAGCGCCTCCACCGCGGTCACGGTGACGGCGGCGGCGAGGCTGGCCCCGAGAAAACCGGCGAACAGGTTCGGCCCCTGGGCCAGGACGTAGCCGGCCACCAGACCGGGCAGGATGGCGTGGCTGATGGCGTCGGACATCATCGCCATGCGGCGCAGGATGAGGAAGCTCCCCAGCAGCGCGCAGGCGCTGGCGACCAGGACGCCGGTGAGGGGGACGGCGACGGCGGAACTCATCGCACATGCCCCTCCGCCTTGAGCCGGGCGACCTCGAGCGCCCAGGCCCGGCGTTGCTGGCGGCGTCTCCACCACTCCCAGACCAACCCCCGCGCCGGGGCGAAGGCCAGCGAGGCGAAGACGATGACGGTGAGCGCCAGCACAATGGTCGGGCCGGTGGGAAGCCTCTCCTCCGTGAAGCTGAGCACCGCGCCGACGACGCCGGCGACCGCGCCGAAGGCGGCGGAGAGGACGATCATCACCCCGAGGCGGTCGGTCCACTGCCGCGCCGCGGCGGCAGGCCCGATGAGCATGGCCGCCATGAGCACCACGCCGACGGTCTGCAAGCCGATGACGACGGCGACGACGATCAGGGATGTCAGCAGCACACTCAGCTTCGTCGTGCCGAAGCCGAGGCTGCCGGCGAACTCCGGGTCGAAGGTGAGCAGCTTGAACTCCTGGTAGAAGAGGAGGACGAGGGCTAGGGCGACGCCGCCCAGGATGGCGAAGATGATGACGTCCGATTCGATGAGGGCGGCGGCCTGGCCGAAGAGATACTTGTCGAGGCCGGCCTGGTTGGCGTCGTCGCGCTGGTTGATGAAGGTCAGCAGCAGCACCCCGAAGCCGAAGAAGGTGCTGAGGACGATGCCGAGCGCGGCATCCTCGCTGAGCACCGTGCGGCGCACGATGAGGAGCAAGATCATCGTGCCAACCCAGCCGGCGATCCCCGCGCCGAGGAGGAGCGGGATCTGCGCCCGCGAGCCGGTGATCAAGAAGGCGATGCAGATGCCGGGCAGCGCGGCGTGGGCCAGCGTGTCGCCCAGCAGCCCCTGGCGGCGCAGCACGGCGTAGGAGCCGAGCACGCCGCTGACGATGCCGAGCAGCGCCGAGCCGAGCGCGACGTTGCGCAGGGTGTAGTCGAAGATCAGGTCGCGCAGCAGCTCGCTCATATTCGCAGCTCGATCTCCTGCGCCTCCCGCGCGACGGCCTCATGGTCGAGCCGGCCGAGGACGTGGGTGCGGCCGCCGTAGGTGCGGGAGAGATTCTCCGGGGTGAACGTCGCGGCGAAGGGGCCGTCGGCGATGATGCGAACGTTGAGCAGCACCAGCCAGTCAAAGTAGTCGGGGGCCGATTCGAGGTCATGGTGGACGCAGACGACGGTCTTGCCCCGCGCCTGCAACTCGCGCAGCAGGTCGACGATGGCGCGCTCGGTGGTGGCGTCCACCCCGACGAACGGCTCGTCCATGACGTAGAGCTCGGCGTCCTGGGCCAGGGCGCGAGCCAGGAAAACGCGCTGCTGCTGGCCGCCGCTGAGCTGGCTGATCTGGCGGTGGGCGAAGTCAGCCATGCCGAGCTGCTCCAGGGAGCGCATGGCGACCTCGCGCTGCGCCTTGCCGGGACGGCGGATCCACCCGAGCCGGCCGTACGTGCCCATCATGACCACGTCGAGGGCGTTTGTTGGAAAGTCCCAGTCGACGCTGCCGCGCTGGGGGACGTAGCCGACGAGGTCGCGCTGCTCTTTGTACGGCTCGCCGAAGATGGAGACCGATCCGGCGGCGAGGGGCGCCAGCCCCAACGCCGCCTTGATCAGCGTCGATTTGCCGGCGCCGTTCGGCCCGATGATGGCGGTGAGGGATCCCGCGGGGATGTCGAGGTCGACGTCCCAGAGGACCGGCGTCTCGCGGTAGGCGACGGTCAGGTCACGCAGGGAGACGGCGGGCACGGGCGTACCCGGCGGGGCGTGCTCGAAGAGGGGGGCGTGCGTCATGAGTTCCCTCGGCGTCGCAACGCAACGAAGGTGTCATGCTGAGCGAAGCGAAGCATCTCGGCTCCAAGGTATGGTCGTTCCCGACGCGCGAGATTCCTCGCTCCGCTCGGAATGACACCTGTGGGATGAGGCATCACTTCACCTCAAGCGGCGGGCGTCGAGGCCGCCTCGCCGCTGGCGAGGGCGCCGACGATGGTGTCGACGTTGTGGCGGACCATGCCGAGGTAGGTTCCTTCCGGGGCGCCCGCCGCGCCCATGGCGTCGGAGAAGAGCTGGCCGCCGATGGCGACGTCGAAGCCGCGGTCCTGGACGGCGGCCTGCACCGCCTCGATGGTGGCCGGGGGCACGCTCGACTCGACGAAGATGGCGGGGATCTGCTCCGCGGCGATGAGCTCGGCCAGCGCCTGGATGTCGCCTGCCGTCGCCTCGGTGGCGGTGCTCATCCCCTGCAGGCCGCGCACGTCGATCCCGTACTGGTCGCCGAAGTAGCCGAAGGCGTCGTGGGCGGTGATGAGGACGCGCTGGTCTTCCGGGATGCGGGCCAGTTGCTCCTGCACATAGGCGTGCAGCGTATCGAGCTCGGCCAGGTAGGCGTCGAGGTTGGCTTGATAGGCAGCTTCGTTGCCGGGGTCGACGGCGGCCAGCTCGTCCTTGACGCGCTGAGCGGCCAGCTTCCAGAGGGTGACGTCGAACCAGATGTGGGGGCCGTACTTGCCGGCGAACTCGGGCGGCTCGCGCAGTAAATCCTCCGGGATGTTCTCGGCGACGGGGACGGTGGGCGTGCCGGAGCGGGCGATGCCGACCAGGATGTCGGTCATGCGCCCTTCCAGCTCGAGGCCGTTGTAGAAGATGACGTCCGCGTCTTCGAGCGTGCGGATGTCGCCGGCGCTCGGCTTGTAGAGGTGGGGGTCGACGCCCGGTCCCATCAGCGAGGTGACGACGACGCGGTCGCCGCCGATATTGGCGGCCAGGTCGCCAATCATGCCGGTAGTCGTGGCGATAGCGAGCGGCGCGCCATCTTGCCCGGCGGCAGACTGCCTCCGTACGCCAAGGATGAGCGGGGCGGCCAGCGCGGCCGCAAGGAGCCGCCGTCGAGAGAGTCCGCTGGCTCCGCGGCGCCCCTGGTGCTGCAGCGGTATGCGGCTGTCGGTCATCGGTTCGGTATTTCCTTTCTCTGCACTCAATCTACACGCATCGCAATGATCCATTTTTGTCATGACTACTTCTCGACCATTAACGGTCGCTTCGTCAACCGTCTCGTCAACCCTGCTAGGCTCCTCGCCAACGCCGCGGTTCCCAGTGACCCGCCGAGCGAGCGCACGAGGAGGAGCGAGCCGTATGCCCTACGCGGAACGGGCCGATACCGCCCAGCAGTGGGCCACCGAGCGCGCCATCGGCTGCTGGGTCTGGTTCGCCGGCGACCTGGACCCCGGCACGCTGGTGCGGTTGCGGCCCGGCGTCGTGGCCAGCCGGGAGGATGGGGCGCGCTGGGCGTTGGCGGCGCCGCGCGGGGTGGAGGCGAGCGCGGCCGAGCTCGATCTGGCCGACGAAGTGGTGGTTGGCGCCGTCCCGCCCAAGCCGTGGGGCGTCTTCGCGGCGATGCAGGCCGCCGGGGTCTCGGACGTGCGTCGGCTCGGGGTGCTGGGCGCCACGCGGGCGGCGGTGGAGGCGGGGCGCCACGCGGGCGCCGGGGCGGTTATCGCCCTCGCCGAGACCGATCCCGCCGCGCGGCTGCCGTTGCTGCCCGCCCAACCCGACGCCATCGTCGCGCCCGAGGCGTTCGCCGCCCTGGACGCCGAGCGGTACGGCAGCGAGCGGACCCACCGGCAGCGGGTGCTGCTCAATCCGGGACCGGCGGTGGTCAGCGACCGCGTGCATCGCGCCGTCGGCGGGCCCGATCTCTGCCACCGCGAGCCGGAGTACGGCGCCATCCTCTCCGCCGTGCGCCGCAAGCTGCTGGCGGTCGCGGGCGTGCCGGACGACTGGGCGATGGTCATGTTGGCGGGGAGCGGCACCGCCGCGCTGGAAGCGATGAGCGGCGCCGCCGTGCGCCCCGGGAAGAAGCTTCTCGTGGCCAGGAACGGCATCTACGGCGAGCGGGTGGAGACGATCGCGCGCCGGTTGGGCATTTCTGTCGTCGCGGTGGAGGCCGGGGACCTGGAGCCGATCGAGCCGGCGGCGATCACGGCCGCGCTCGATGCCG
>CALMZR010000116.1 GCA_937870845.1 uncultured Chloroflexota bacterium | reverse complement strand
AACAGGAGAGTCATGCATGGGAGGCGCCGACCGTTCGAATATCCGGCGGTGGCCCGGGTTCCTTGCGCTCTGGCTGGCGCTACTGCCCGTCGGCCAGGTTGCCACGGCGGCGTCCGCCGCGTCGCCGCCATGCCCGGAAGGAGCGACGACCGCCGCGTTCGTGCGGTTGGCGGCGCTTGAGTTACCTAGCGAGATCCCGGCTGGCGCTTCGGTCGAAATCGTCCGGCTGACCCTGGCTCCGGGGGAGGAGCTGCAACCGGAAACGAAGGGGTACACCGCCTTTTACGTCGAGTCGGGTACGCTCGAGTTCCAGATGCCGCTGCGGGGCGGGTTTCACCTGGAGCATCCGGCGCACTGCATTCCGGCCGACGGCACGTTCTCCGGTGGCGGCGTGGAATCGGTCGACGCCGAGGGGTGGATGCGCGTCGAGGTAGGAACGACGTTAGTATCGGATGAGGTCCCGATCGAACGGCTCCGCAACGCCGGCGCCGACCCTCTGCAGATGTTTGTGGTCTCGCTGCGCTTGCCCGGGATCGATCTCGCGACCGGGCAGCCCGTCGGCGACGAGCTCGTCACCGACCGCGGCAACCGGGAGGAGCGCCAGAAGGAACGCCGGGAGCGTCGGAACGCGACGCCCACTCCGTAGGCGCTGCGTGGGCTTTTGCGGCTCAGCTTTTCTGTGTTTCGCCGCCTTCACCCAGGACGTCGCCGAGCGGTGGCGCCTGGCCAACCGGCTGCTGCTGGAGCAGTACAGGCTGTGGGCGGCGCAGAAGGCGGAGGCGGGCGGATGATCGGGCAACGGCACGCTCAACCCACGCCGCGGGCACTGGCGCGGCGGCGCCGGACGAGCATGGTCGCGGAGCGCCATCGGGTGATCGTATTGGAAGCCGACGCATTCCATCGCCTCGGCGCGCACCGAACCTGTAGACGCTGCCCAATCTCCCATTCCCCAGCACCCGCCGGGCCGGCCGCCCGCGAACGGCGGCGGCCGGGATGTGCGATGCTTCACGCATGATCGACCAGATTCGCGCCCTCTACGCCTACAACGCCTGGGCCAACGGCCGCATCCTCGACACGGCGGCGTTGCTCGACCGGGACGCGTTCCCGGTCCAACACGCCGGCGCCGGATCGTTGCGGGACATCCTCGTCCACACGGCCTGGGCGCAGTGGATCTGGTTGCAGCGCTGGCAGGGAGCCTCGCCGAGCGAGCGGTGGGATGCGGCGGACTTCCCCGACCTGGCCACGCTGCGCTCCCGCTGGGCCGAGGTCGAATCCGAGACCGCGCGCTTTCTGACCCACCTCGACGCCCATGAGCTCGAGCGAACGGTGAGTTACGTCAACTTTGGCGGGGAGACATGGAGCTACCTGCTCTGGCAGGCGCTTCTGCACCAGGTCAACCACGCCACGCAGCACCGCAGCGAGGCGGCGCTTCTGCTGACCGCCGCTGGGCACTCTCCTGGCAACCTCGATTTCCTCGTCTACTTCGACGAGCTGAAGTAGAGCGGCATTTCGAGCCCCTGTCACACGCAATTCGGGTGGACGCGGCCGGGGGCGCCCCCCGCGGCGGCCGAAGGCTGCGCGCCGACCCTGTTCTGTAGCCTTTGCACCCTTTGCACCCTTCGCCGGCGCGGCCCCACCCCGGCGCCCACCCGGATGCCGCCTCGGTCCAATGTCAGAAGCAGCCTCGGCGCTTGGAGAACGTCGTCTCGCCGCAGCCAGGAGGCCTCGCTGCGCTCGGAATCACACGCGGGGCGGATCTCGCGCCGGGCGGTCAGGCGTTCGCCGGCTCGGCGGCGGCGGAGCTGGCGGCGATCATGTCGCGCAGCGCCCGCGCCAGGGCGATCGAGCTGAGGTAGACGCGGCCGTCGTGGGAGGCGGTGACGTCCAGGAAGCTGGGCGCCTTGCCCTCGATCTCCAGGTCTTCGACCATCAGGCCGTCGTCCGCGGGGAAGTGCGCCTGCAACGGCTCGCGGCCGGTCACGAAGTCGCGGGGATCGTAGACGTTCACCCAGCGCGCCACCCCCTGGGGGAAGCGAAGCGTGCGCAGGCGGCGGCGCACGGTGGGCAGCCCGAGCGGGGAGCCAAGGGTGATCAGACCGGGCACGGGCAGGTCCGGGTGCTCGCTGAGGGCGTCGTAGACGACCACGCTGCCCAGGCTGTGGCCGAGGAGGATCACGTCGCCGCCGGCCTCGTTGACCTCGTCCACGACGCGGTCGATGGCGGCCTGGCGCCGGGACTCGTCCGTGAAGTAGAGCTCGATGTCTTCGAGGAAGAGGCGCACGATGAGGTCGCCGGTGCGCAGCAGCTCGTCGAGCCGGGTGGCCAGGGCGTTGACCGTGTCCCAGCCGAACAGCTCGGGCATGGCCGCCGCCGATTCCGGTCCCGGGGCGGCGGCGAGCATGTCCGCGGCGATCTCGCGTTGCAGCTCGGATGGCTCCTGAGCCCCGGCGTCGGAGGCGGTTTCCGACACGGCGTCGACGGCGCCTGCCGGCAGGTCGTGAGCGTCGGGCCGCCAGGCATCGCCGTAGAAGGCCATGGAGACGGGAGTCTGGGTGAAATCCGGGGGTTGCACCCGCTCCAGCCCGAAGCGGAGCGCCGCTTCCAGCGGCTCCTGGGTCAGGACGGGGATGTCGAACTCGTGCGAGCGGCCGTGGATGACGACGAGGTGCACCATGGGAGGCCTCCTGCGCCGCGGGCACCGGTGGATGGATTCGATGTGCCGCACTATAGCAGATGGCGTGGGGCGCCTTTTCATATCCGTGAGCCATCCCCGTCGTCAAGTCCGGGGTTTTCCGCCGCGAGACGCGCACGTTACGGATGCCGGCCGCGTCCGCCGTGGCATCTGGCCCGCGCGTATCCGCCAATCTCACGATGCGCCGCCCGTGAACCACGCGCAAGATGGGGTTGCCGACGTGCGTCAGCCGCGATGAAACGGGAGGTGTGTCATGCTGGATGTCTGGGCAAGTGTCGCGAATCTCGACGCCGCCACGCAGGATCGCCTGGCTGCAGTGCTGGAGACGCGCGGCGCGGATCCCCAACAGCAGGCCATGCGCCGCGCCTTCCTCGCCGACGTCGCCGTGCCGGCGGAGGCGTCGGTCCTGGACGTGGGATGCGGAACAGGGGTGTTGACACGGACGCTCGCCGGTCTCCCCGGCGTCGGCCGGGTGGTCGGCGTCGACCCGGCGCCGTCGTTGTTGGCCAAGGCCCGCCAGCTTGGCGAACACCTGCCGAACGTCGCGTTTCAGGAGGCCGATGGGCGGGCGCTGCCGTTCGCGGATGGGGAGTTCGACGTCGTCGTCTTCGATTCGACGCTATCCCACGTCCCCGATCCGGAGGAAGCGCTGGCCGAGGCATTTCGGGTGACCCGCCCCGGGGGTGCGTTGGCGGTGTTCGACGGCGATTACGCTACCACCACGGTAGCGCTCGGCGACCACGACCCGCTGCAGGCCGCGGTGGATATGATGATGGCGAACTCCGTGAACGACCGCTGGCTGGTGCGCCGGTTGCCGGGGCTCGTGCAGGGGGCCGGGTTCGCTGTCGTCGCCTTTCGCAGCCATGGGTTCGTCGAGATGGCCGGGGGATATATGCTGACGGTCGTCGAGCGCGGCGTCGATCTCCTCGTCGCGGCGGGGCGGATCGGCTCCGACCTCGGGGCTGCGCTGAAGTCGGAGGCGTCGCGTCGCGTCGCGTCAGGGTCGTTCTTCGGCCACATCGCGTACGGCAGCCTCACCGCCCGCAAGCCGCCGCTCCAGGCGACGAGCGACACCCGATGACCAAGCCAGCCCGTTGACGTGATCGCGCGCGGTCGCCATCATGTCGAGGAAGACGTCGTCGTCTCCGCCGCATGAAGGTGGCCATGGCCGCACCGCCGCCCAATCGGTCGCCGACCGAACCGATCCGCTTGGCGCCGGTCCCTCGCCGGGGGCCGGCGGCATTTCCGAGCCCACTGACGACCCTCGTCGGGCGCGAGCAGGAAATCGCGGCCCTGCGCTCCCTCCTGCGCCGGCCCGATATCCGCTTGCTGACGCTGGTTGGTCCCGGCGGCGTCGGCAAGACGCGCCTGGCGCTGGAGGCCGCGGCAGCGGCGGAGGAGGACTTCGCCGACGGGGCGGTCCTTGTTCCACTCGCCGCGACGCTCGATCCGGCCCTCGTCCCGCACGCCGTCGCCCAGGCGCTGGGCATACGCGAGGCCGGCGACCGAGATCCGCTCGAAACGCTGGCGGGCGCCGTGCGCGGCAAGCACCTGCTGCTGGTCCTGGACAACCTGGAGCATGTGCTGGAGGCGGCGCCGCTCATCGCCGAGCTGCTCATGGCCTGCCCGAACCTGAAGGCGCTCGCCACCAGCCGCGCGACGCTGCACCTCTCCGGCGAGCACGCGGTTCCGGTCCCCCCGTTGGCGCTCCCGGCCGAAGCGCCGCATGCCTCGATCGAGGCGATCGCGGCCGCTCCCGCCGTCCGGCTCTTCGTGGAGCGGGCGCAGGCCGTGCGGCCGGAGTTCGCCCTCTCCGCAGCGAACGCCGCGGTGGTGGCCGCCATCTGCCAGCGCCTCGATGGCTTGCCGCTGGCGATCGAGCTGGCGGCCGCGCGCATTAGCCACTTGCCGGCCCCGGCGCTGCTTCGTCACCTGGAGCGGCCCTTGCCGCTGCTCACGGGCGGTTCACGGGACCAGCCGCGGCGCTTGCGGACCATGCGGGAGGCGATCGGCTGGAGCTACGACCTGCTCGAACCGCATGAGCAGGCGCTCTTCCGGCGCCTGGCCGTCTTTGTCGGCGGGTTCACGCTGGACGCCGCCGAGCGGGTCGGGGGTCGGGGGTCGGGAGTCGGGGAACCGATCGAACGGCCCTCTTCCGACTTCCGACTTCCGACTCCCGACTCCGTCCTCGACGCTATCGGCGCGCTGGTGGAGAAGAGCTTGCTCACGCAAAGCGAGCAGCCGTCCGGCGAGCCGCGCTTCGGCATGCTGGAGACGATTCGCGAGTACGGGCTGGAGCGGTTGGCCGTCAGCGGCGAGGAACCCGCGATCCGCGCCGCCCACGCGGAGCATTATCTGGCCCTGGCGGAGCAGGCCGAGCCGCATCTCATCGTCGCCGGGTCCGCGACGTGGGTGGAGCGGCTGGCGATCGAGCGGGCCAACCTGCGGGACGCCGTGGCGTGGGCGCTCAGATCGGGGCAGGCCGAGGCGGTGCTGCGGCTGGCCGGAACCATCCTCTCCTTCGCCTACGCCCGCGGCGAGCCGCGCGAGGGGCAGCGGTGGCTGGAGGCGGCGCTGGCCGCGGGAGGGAGCGCGGTCCCGGAAGCGCGCATCGACGCCCTCTTCACCGCCTCGGCGCTGGCCCAGGTCCGAGGCGATTTTCGCCGTTCGACGGAGCTGAGCGAGGAGGGCCTCGCCATCGCGCGGGAGGCCGGGTACGCCTTCGGCGAGGCGCGGGCGCTCCTGGCGTTAGGGATCACCGCCGAGTGGCAGGGCGAGCTGGATCTCGCCGCCGCCCGCTACGAGGCCTCGCGCGAGCTGATGCGCGCGCTGGAGGAGCATGCGCGCCTGCCGCATTGGACGCTCGTGCCGGTGGCGAACCTGGCGGACGTGGCGCTGCTGCGCGGCGACCCGGCGCTGGCGGCCGAGCTGGCCGACGAGGCGGTGGCTGGCTGGCGGCGCGCCGGCTACCTGTGGGGGATCGCCCAGGCCCTCGGCACGGCGGCCGACGCCGCCTGCGAACTGGGCAACCTGACCCGGGCGGCCCGGCTGTACGACGAGACCCTGCTGCTCTGGCTCGACAGCGACGATGGCCGCGGCATCGCCGGCACGCTGGCCGGGATCGCCGGTATCGTCCATCGCCGCGGCCAATCGGAGCGGGCAGCGCGCCTGCTCGGCGCCGCCTGGGGCGTGGCCGAGGCGCTCGGCGTGCGCTACCTGGCGCACCACGTCCACGCCGAACGGGTGCTGGAGGCGGTGCGAACCCGCCTGGGAGACGAGGCGTTCGAGGCGGCCTGGAGCGACGGCCACGCCCTCGCCATCGAGCAGGCCGTCGCCGAGGCGCGCCGTCTGCTGACGGCCTCTCCAGCCGGTCAGGGCTCCCTGCCGTCGCCGCGGGCCGCCTCCCCGCGCGAGTTGGACGTCTTGCGCCTGCTCGTCGCCGGCCATCACGACCGCGAGATCGCCGCGGCGCTGCAGCTCAGCCCGCGCACGGTGCAGACCCACGTCGGCAGCCTCTTCGCCAAGTTCGGCGTCAACAGCCGCGTCGAGCTGACGGCCGTCGCGGTGCGGCGCGGGCTGGTGTAGGGGCGGCGAGCACTCGGTTATCGGCTATCGGCTATCAGCAATATGCCTGGAACGCGCGAGCTCACTGCTTGCGACTTGCCGGTTTGCCGGCCGCGAACTCCCGGCTGATGGCCGATTGCCGTCGTGTTGCGGGTTCTACGGACCCGTTTTCCCGTTGTCGCCCCTAAGCCAGGGCCCGTCCATCCGCCAAATGCACGATGTGCGGCCTTTGCCTCCGGCGCAAGATGGCGTCTCGTTGAGGGCGGCAGCGGGCCGCAACAGGAAAGGAGCCTGCATGGTTACGCAGATTGCTGCTCCAAGCGCCATGACGATGCTGGACGAGGAAACGATCGCAACGTTGCGCCAGGAGTTGCGCGGCGCTCTCCTCACCCCGGGCGATCCGGGCTACGACGAGGCGCGCGCCGTCCGCAACGGGCTCATCGACCGGCGCCCAGCCCTGATCGCGCAACCGACGGGGACGGCGGATGTCGTGGCGAGCGTGAACTTCGCGCGCGAGCATGGGTTGCTCCTGTCGGTGCGCGGCGGGGCGCACAACGTGGCCGGCAACGCCGTCAACGACGGCGGGCTGGTCATCGACCTGTCGCGGATGCGTGGTGTGTTCGTGGACCCGATCGCACGAATCGCCCGCGTTCAGGGGGGCGCCACGTGGGGCGACGTCGACCACGAAACGCAGCTTTATGGGTTGGCCGTGCCGGGCGGGGTCGTCTCCAGCACCGGGATCGGCGGACTCACCATCCACGGCGGCTACGGCCACCTGCGGCGCACGCATGGCCTCAGCCTCGATAGCCTCCTCTCCGTCGAGATCGTCACCGCCGATGGCCAGGTGCGGACGGCGAGCGCAACGGAGAACCCGGACCTCTACTGGGCGGTGCGCGGCGCGGGCAGCAACTTCGGCGCGATCACCAGTTTCGAGTTTCGCCTCCACCCGATTGGCCCCGTGGTCCAATTGTGCGCGCCGTTCTATGCGTTGGCAGACGGGCCACGGGTCATCCGCGCCTGGCGCGATTTCGTATCCGCGGCGCCCGATGCGTTGAACTCCCTGTTGGTCCTCTGGAGCGTGCCCGACGACGAGCATTTTCCGGAGGAGCTGCGCCGCCGCCCGATCGTGGTCGTCGCCGCGGTGTACGCCGGCCCGGCCGATGAGGGCGAGCGCCTGATGCAGCCCCTTCGGGAGCTGGCGGAGCCGCTGCTGGATCTGAGCGGGCCCATCCCATACACGGCGCTGCAAGCCGCCTTCGACCCCTTCTTCCCCAAAGGCCGCCGCTACTATTGGAAGTCGACCTACATCGACGACCTGAGCGACGACGCCGTCTCCACGATGGTCGCCTGCGCCAAATCGCGCCCCTCGGGCTTGTCCGGGGTCACCTTCTGGCACCTTGGCGGCGCCATGAGCCGGGTCGACGACGAGGCGACGGCCTACGCTCGGCGCGACGCACCGTACCTGTTCACCGCCGAAGCGAGCTGGGAAGACCCGGCCGCGAACGAGCAGAATATCGCCTGGGCGCGCGAATCTTTGGCCGCCATGCAGCCGTTCTCCCGCGGCGGCTCGTACCTGAACTTCCCTGGGTTCGGCGAGGAGAAGGAGGCAATGCTGCGCGCCTCGTACGGGGCCAACTACGACCGGCTGGTCGATCTCAAGACCCGGTACGATCCGGGCAACCTCTTCCGCATGAATCTCAACATCCCGCCGCGCGCATAATCACCCCACGGGCCATGCCGAGCGCCAGAGACCAATCTCATGCTCAGCGACCGGGCCCAATCGCCAGAGAAAGGAGCGAACACGATGTTCGGAACGATCGCCCACGCCACCCTCAAGCCGGGCCAGGAGGGGAAGCTCGACGAGTTGATGGAGGACTGGAGGCGGGACATCCTGCCCAAGATCCCCGGCGCGTTCGTCCAGCTCACGGGGCATGTGGCCGGCAACCCGGATCAGGTCGTCTTCGTGGCGCTGGCCCAGGACGAGGCGACCTACCGCGCGCTGGCCGCGATGCCGGAGCAGCACGCCTTCTACCTCCGCTTCAACGAGGTCTTCACCGGGGAGCCGGCCTGGGAGGACGTGGCGATGGATTTCCACAAACGGGATTGACGGCTCGCCTCCCGCCTCCCGTCCTGATACCGTACGCATCGGGACGACTTCACGGGATAGGCAGCGAAAGCGGGGGCGGATCGGGGATGCGCATCGAGTCGGTCGATTTCTATTACCTGTCGATGCCGGAGATCCTCGACATCGGGGACGGCAGCCAGGATCTGCTGCTGGTGCGCCTCCAGGCCGGGCCACACATCGGCTGGGGGGAGTGCGAGGCCTCGCCGCTGACGTCGATCGCCAGTCTGGTCTGCCCGATGTCGCACAGCGCCTGCAAGCCGGTGCGCGACTCGGTGCTGGGGCAGACGCTCGACGACGTCGCCGACATCGACCGCATCGGCGATCTGGTGCGCGCCAACAGCCTCGACCTGCTGCAAGCCAGCCACACCCTCTCCGGCATCGACATCGCCATGTGGGATCTGCTCGGGCGCCGCTTCGAAACGCCGGTGTATCGGCTGCTGGGGTACGAACGGGCCGAGCCGCGGCGGCCGTACGCCTCCGTCCTCTTCGGCGACACGCCGGGAGAAACCTTCGCCAAGGCGCTGGGTATCCGCGAGGCGGGGTACGCGGCGGCGAAGTTCGGCTGGGGGCCGTATGGGCTGGGGAGCGTCGCCGCCGACGCGGAGCAGGTCGCGGCGGCGCGGGAGGGGTTGGGCGAGGAGGGGATCGTCCTCGTCGACGCCGGCACGGTGTGGGGGCACGACCTGGCGATGGCGGAGGCGCGGCTGCCGGCGTTGCAAGAGCACCGGGTGACGTGGCTGGAGGAGCCGTTCGTCTCCGGCGCGCTCGACGCGTATCGCGCGCTGTCCGGGAAAAGCGGAGACGTCAAGATCGCCGGCGGCGAGGGGTCGCACAGCGAGGAGATGGCCCGCCACACGATCGACCACGGTGGGGTCGGCTTCATTCAGATCGACGCCGGGCGCATCGGCGGCATCTCCCCGGCCAGGCGCGTGGCCGACTACGCCCAGCAGCGCGGCGTGACCTACGTCAACCACACCTTCACCTCGCACCTGGCCCTCAGCGCCTCGCTGCAGCCGTACGCCGGCCACCCCGCCGGGGCGATCTGCGAGTACCCGGTGGAGCTGAAGTCGCTGGCCTGGGACCTCACGCGGGAGCACATCACCCCGGATGCGGACGGCTTCATCAACCTCCCCGAGGCGCCGGGGCTGGGCATGACGATCGATTTCAAGGCAGCGCGGCGCTACCTGCTGGACGTGGAGATCGCGGTGGGCGGGAAGACGCTGTACCGGACGCCGGAATTGGTCGCCTGACGCCGCATCATTCGTTCGGGGGATACCGCTTCGCGAACGCGCGTTCTATGATGCGTCTGTCCGGTTGCCTGGACATTGAACCCTGCGCCGCGCCTCGGGGAACCCGTCTGGCCGCCACCGCATCACCGCAAGGAGAGCACGCCATGGACCCGATGCTCGTTGCCGCTCGCCCGTTCGACCGCGCCGTCTCGCGCCGGTCGCTGCTCGGAGCCGCGGCCGCCGGAACCGCGCTCGGCGGCGTGATGCGCTTGGCCCCACCAGCAGCTGCCCAGGACGAAGAGTCCACGCCCGCCGCGGCTGGTCCCGTGCCCGCGCATCGGGTCGGCGTCGGGCAGATCGACGTTGTCGTGCTCGACGACGGGCTCTTCCCCGGGCCGGCGAACCTCTTCGCCGTCAACGCGCCGCCGGCGGCGCTGGCAGAGGCCGTGACCGCGGCGGGGTTGGACCCGGCGGCCATCACCCTGGGCGTCCATCCCCTGTTGGTCGAAACCGGCGGGCAGCGGGTGCTGCTCGATGTCGGGTCTGGGCCGTTTGGGCCGGTTCCGGGGACGCTGCCGGCCGCGCTCGCGGCGGAGGGGATCGCCCCGGAGGAGATCGACGTCGTCCTGATCACGCACCTGCATGGCGACCACTTCGGGGGCGGGTTGAACGCGGATGGACAGCTCGCGTTTCCCAATGCGCGCTACCTGATCAACGCCGCCGAGCACGAGTTCTGGGCGGCCGAGCCGAGTCTGGACGAGCTGGTCATCCCGGACGAGTTCAAGCAGCTCTTCCGGCAGTCGGTCGTCGATTTCCTGGCCGCGATGGGGAGCGGCCTGGAGCAGATCGCGCCCGGCGACGAGATCGCGCCGGGGATCGTCGCCGTGGACGCCAAGGGGCACACGCCGGGGCAGCTCGCCGTCGAGGTGTCGTCGGAGGGCGAGGGGCTGCTGCACATCGTCGACGTGGCGCACGTCCCGGCCATCCACCTGGCGCACCCCGACTGGTTCCTGGCCGCCGACAACTGGCCAGCGTGGACGGCGGTCACGCGCCAGACGCTGTTCGACCGTGCCGCGGAGGAGAACCTGCTGGTGGCGACGTACCACTTCCCGTTCCCGGGTCTGGGCCGGGTGACGAAGGACGAAGTCGGCTGGACGTGGACGGCGGAAGGGTGACGGGTGACGGGTGTCGGGTTGTGGCCGGCGGGCGGCGCCGTGTGCTCAGGAGGCGAACAGCTCGTCGAGGGAGATCGCCACGTGGGGCAGCGACGCCGGGCGCACTATGCCGTCGCGGTAGATCGTCGCTGAGTAGTCGCCATTGGGCAGACGACGCCAGGCGGTCAGGGTGCGCTCGTACGGGTGGATGTACCAGATTTCAAGGTCGCCTCGCCCCTGGTAGTCGGGGAGTTTCAGCTCCATGTCCCGCTTGCCGGTGGACGGAGACCAAGCTTCGACGACCAACGGCATCGGTTCAGGATAGGCGTCGAGCGCGTGGGGGTTCACGCCGAGCTTGAGCATCGTCTCCGCAGGGATGACCACGACGTCCGGCATGTAATACGTGTCCGCGAAAGCGCGCAGGCGCGCAAGCCCGAAGGAGACGCGGAACTGGTTGGGGTCGAGTTGCTGCACGAGGAGCCTCACCAGAGTCATGATGACACGACTGTGCGCAACGGTCACGGCCGGCTTCTCCCAGAGGCGCCCACGAACCAGTTCCCATTTTCCTTCCGGACCACTGAGCGCGAACTCCCGGTAGGCCTCTTCACTCATCGTTTCGGTGTGGGTGTGGACCATCGACATCGGTCGCTCCTGCCGCCGTGGCGTGGGCGTCGCGGTGTTCAACAGTGTACCCGCCGGGGAACGGCTTCCCGGCAATGGCTGCCCACCAGCGCCTGATGCGCGTTCCAGCGCGATCACCCGCGCGGTAAGCCTCGTGTTCTCTGCCCGCACCTGCTCCAGCTGGGCAATGAGCGCCTGAATGGCGGCCAGCGCCACCCCTTGCCCGTCGAGCGGGTGGATGTGCCGGTCGTCGGCGCCGACGCCAAACGTCGCCGCGAAGTCCTGCGCCATGGGGCCGATGTGGCGCACCACGGGGTCGTCGCTGGTGTAGTTCCAGGTGGAGATGGGGAGGGCGCGGACGCGCTCGAGCATGTCGGCGGGATCCACCGAGCCGAAGCCCGTCTTGGCGTTCCGGTCGCTCAGGCACTGCGCCGAGCAGACCAGCGGGGAGCCGCTGCAGCCCAGGCCGTCGCAGCAATCCCGATCGTCCCCGCAGGGTTTGCCTTGTTTCCGGCAGCAGACGGTCGGCCGTTGGCCGGCGAAGCCGGTCGCGTCGCATTTCAGCTGGCCGCAGCATTTGCGCTTGCCGTTGCGCCTGCACCTCGCGCCGAGTTTCTTGCAGCGCTTCTTCCTGGCGTCAACCGCGTCCGAACCGACGAGCGCGGCGAGAACACTTCCTGCCGCCAGGCCGAAACGTCGGCGGGTCCAGCTATCGAACTCGGGTCCGTCCATGGCAGGGCTCCTTGGTGGGTGGGCGACGAACGCCGGAGGCGTCCGCCTCATAGACCACCGCCCCTTGCCGGGATAGCCGCTCCCGGTGAAGATGCGCCCGACGCGACGATCGGGCGACACGAGAAGGGAGGCGAGGGGCATGGCCGAACCTGTGAATCCAGAGACCGAGCACCGCTACAACCGGCTGACCTGGGCCGAAATGAACGGCGCCATCGCCCGCCAGCCGGTGGTGATCCTGCCGACGGGCTCGACCGAGCAGCACGGCCGGCATCTGCCCATCGACGTCGACCTGCTGCTGTGCGAGTCGATCTGCCTGGAGGCGGGGCGGCGGGCGGCGGGCGGCATCCTGGTGCTGCCGCCGATCCCCTACGGGCTCAACCAGCACCACATCGACTTTCCGGGCACGATCCACATCGAGCCGGAGGTCTTCATCGCGTTTTGCCTGAACGTGACCAAGAGCGTGGCCTACCACGGCTTCGAGAAGATCCTCATCGTCAACGGCCACGGCTCCAACGCGCCGCTGATCGACGTCATCGCCCGCCGCACGACCTTGCAGACCGATTCGCTCTGCGCCGCCTGCCACTACATCACGCTGGCGGTCGAGCGATTCCGCGAGATCATGGAATCGGCGGTGATCGCCCACGCCGACGAGTTCGAGACCTCGCTCTACCTGCACCTGGCCCCGGAGCGGGTGCAGATGGACAAAGCCGGCGCCGGCGACGACGTGATGGGGGAGTACCTCTCTTCCGACAGCACCAGCCCGTACGTCCGCTTCAACGACTACTGGTCACGCTGGACGGATCTGGGCGTGCATGGCGACGCCCGCCCCGCCACCGCCGAGAAGGGGGAGATCATCTTCGAGACGGCGGTCACCCGGCTGGTCGAGCTGGCCGCGGAGTTCCGCGGTTGGCCGCTGGCGGAGCGGCGCGATTTCCACGAGCGGCCGGTGCAGAGCCAGATTCGGTGGTAGGGAGCCAAGATCATGGATACGACTCTCGCTGTCCGGTGTTTGGATCGTGCCAGGATATGCTACCGGGTCGTTGGAGCTTATGGGTGAAGACGACCAAGCAGCACGTCACGGGGACCTTGGCCGAGATGTATTTGACGCCTTCGACGCCTCGTTCTCCAAATAGCTCCCGTCCGAGATCCTGTGTTGGAGCCGGCCCAACTGGCGCGTTGAGCACAACACTTGGACCAGCGCTCGCCCGCTGCCCGTACCCCTCCCAATCACCGGTTAGCTCCTGGGCTGACGTGCCGAGGAGCCCATGCGACGTGACATCCGTGAGGTCGACGACGGAGCGCAAATCAACGTCAACGTCGATGACCTTCGACGTGAACAGCCTCGAACCCGCAACGAGCTCAGGAGGCGTGCCGGACGGGTCGCCGAACACTGCTCGCTTCTCCCGAAGCGCAACATCCCGTCCGAGCGCGAGGTAGAGCGTTTCGAACCCCGGAGCGGAGAGATTTCCCGGGTTGAATCTGGAGCTTGCGTACCCGGATGGCGAAGCAAACCCCGGTCGGGTGATGCGCAACGCCCATCCGCGCTTGCCTATGGTGGCGGCATGCTGCCACGTCCCCGAAACCCCAAGCGTGGGGAGGGCCAAGCCGGCTGCCGACTTCATGCAGCCGAAATGTTGAACTTGGCGCGGGTAATGACGTCGCGAAGCTGCTGATCGCGCGGCTCGTCAACGAGCTCGATCGGTCTCTGACCGCCGAACAGCGTATTCGGGGTGTCCAGCCATGTCGAAACCGCCTCAGGGTTCATGACGGTCATCAGTTCGGCAACCAGATTGTCCACGAACGTGCCTACAAACTCCATGTTCTTGCGCGCGGCTGCTTCCCTGACATCGTCCTGGAATCGCCGCAAGACCCATGGATCGCGGAACTCGAGATCGGCACTCACGGTCATGCGTTCCAGGTCCAGCGTGACCCAGTCAGCAAGCGGCTGCTCGAACTTTTCGACGAAAGTCCGGTTCAACGGCCAGAACCGAGGAGAGGCGAGTTGCCGGTCGGAACCACTGACATCTGTTCGAAACGGCAGATACAGCCATACAGCGGGACGTTCCCCATCTCTTGCAGCAATCCCCATCGGAACGCGCTCGCCGAGGAACGGCAGAGCTTCATAGGAATAGAACAGCCAAATCTGTTCGACGACGGTTGCCGCCTCTTCGGCAGGAATCCCGTACGCGTCGAGTCGTCGGCCAAGGTCTTGCAGCGCTGGGTCGCCCCACGCACGGCTCCAGGCGTCCTGGATGGGCGCGGGCTGCTGAAGCTGATCGTACTGTAGCGTCACGCCAGTGCTTTCACGGCCACCCGAAACTGAGCCTCAACTCCGAACGAGCGGTCCAGACGACATTGCTTTCTGAAGGCATCCTAGTCGGTGGACGATCAAAACGCCAGCTTGCTCGGCAGTTGGCTCCTGACTGCCGAGCAAGGGGAGATCATCTTCGAGACGGCGGTCACCCGGCTGGTCGAGCTGGCCGCGGAGTTCCGCGGTTGGCCGCTGGCGGA
>CALMZR010000115.1 GCA_937870845.1 uncultured Chloroflexota bacterium | reverse complement strand
GTGAGTCGGAAGTCGTACGGGCGAGGATACGCCAAGAACCCATGGGCGACGGGTGAACGCTATCGCACGTCCGACTCACGACTTCCGACTTCCGACTTGCGACTCTGCCCACGCGGTAGACTCTCGGGTTGGTATGGGCGCGCCGCCCCGCCCCGGCGCGCCCGGCGAGGGGCGGTGGGCCGCTGCTCGGTCGTGAAGGCGGAGGAATCAATGAATCTGGAGAGGGTCCGGCGCGGGGGCGCGATGGCGATCGTCGCCTCGGTCGCCCTGCTGGTGCTCGCGGCGTGCGGCGAGCAGGCGGGGCTGGAATCGGAGCTGGAAGACGTCACCCGCGTGCCGACGATGAGCGACGCGGCGGCGCAGGCGACGCGGGAGGCTCCGCCGCCCGGGGCGAGCCCGGAGGCCGGCGAAGAGACGCTGGCCGCGGCCGAGGCGACGCCGGGCGAAGGGGGCGAAGCGGCCGCGGCGATGACGGTCGAGGTGGTCTCGCACGACATCTTCTTCGAGCCGGCCGAGGTGACGATCCCGGCCGACACGGACGTGACGTTCATCTTGCCGAACCAGGGGGCGGCCCCGCACAACTTCTCGGTCGACGAGCTGAACATCGACGTCGACCAGGGGCCGGGGGAAACCCAGGAGGTCGTCATCAACGCACCCGCCGGGGAGTATGAGTTCTACTGCAACGTCCCGGGGCACAAGGAAGCCGGCATGGTTGGGACGTTGGTCGTCACCGAAGGCGCTGGCGCCGCGCCAGCGCCCGCCGCAGATGGGACGCCGATAGCCCAAGAGGCCACGGCGACCGCGGGTGAGGCCACCCCGGAAACGACCGGCGGCGAACCGGCGACCGCAGAGCCCGCGGCAGCGGCGGCCGAGGCTGAGCCGGTCACCGTCGTGTCGCAGGACATCTTCTTCGAGCCGAGCGAGGTCACCATCCCGGCGGACACGGACGTGACCTTCACGCTCCCCAACGAGGGCGTCATCCCGCACAATTTCTCGATTGACGCGCTCGGTATCGATGTCGACATCCTACCCGGCGAAACTCAGGAGATCGTCGTCAACGCGCCGGCCGGGATGTACGAATTCTATTGCAACGTGCCGGGGCACAAGGCGGCGGGGATGGTGGGGACGCTGACGGTGGAGTAGCGCCGTCGCGCCCGCAAGCGGGCGCGAGGCACGACGCCCCGTGGCACGGTTCTCGCGGATCGGCGCCGCGGGGCGTTTTCGTCTGCCGGTTCGGTTTGGGACAATGGGCCAAGGAGAATCCGCGCAAAGGAGGCCGCCATGACCACGACCCACGCTACCCATCCGTTCGCTTCGATCGGGGAGCTGCTCGACGCCTTGCAGGGGATCGCCCGCATCCGCGAGGACCGCGACCGGCCGGGGATTGAGGTTGTCGATACGGCGGGGTTCCGCAACGGGCTGATCGACCGGCTGGTCGCTACGGCGGTCTTTGGCGAGGGGGCGGAGCGGGAGGCGGCGCGGTGGGTGATCCGCGCGGCGGCGCCGGAGCTGGGGGCGTGGCCGGCCTCGATCCACGAGCTGTATCTGGCGGCGGGGCAGGGCGAGTACGCCAACCGGACGGCGCCGGCGATCAACGTGCGCGGGCTGACGTACGACACGATGCGGGCCATCTACCGCGCGGCGCGGGCCAACGAGTGCAAGATTGTCTTGTTCGAGCTGGCGCGCTCGGAGATGTCGTACACGCAGCAGCGGCCCGGCGAATACGCCAGCAACGCGCTGGCGGCGGCGATCAAGGAAGGGCGCCAGGGGCCGGTCTTCATCCAGGGCGACCACTACCAGATCAGCGCCAAGAATTACGCCGCCGACCCGGAGAAGGAGCTGAACGCGCTGCGCGAGCTGATGCGGGAGGCGATCGCGGCCGGATACTTCAACATTGACGTCGATGCCTCGACGATCGTCGATATCACCTTGCCGACGCTGGCCGAGCAGCAGGCGCTGAATGCGCGGCTGACGGCGATGTTCACCGCGCTGATCCGCGAGCTTGAGCCGGAGGGGGTGACGGTCTCGGTCGGGGGCGAAATCGGGGAGGTGGGGCAACGCAACTCGACGGTGGAGGAGCTGCACGCGTTCATGACGGCGTATGAGCGCGAGCTGGCTGAGCAGGGGGCCGGACGGGAGCTGGCGGGGATCTCCAAGATCAGCGTACAGACGGGGACATCGCACGGGGGGGTCGTGTTGCCGGACGGGTCGATCGCCGACGTGGCGGTCGATTTCGCCACGCTCGAGGCGCTGTCGGACGCGGCGCGGCACGACTACGGCCTGGGCGGGGCGGTGCAGCACGGGGCCTCGACGCTGCCGGAGGTCGCCTTCGGGCGCTTCGCGGAGGCGAACGCGATCGAGGTGCATCTGGCGACGGCGTTCCAGAATCAAATCTTCGAGCACGCGGCGTTTCCAGGCGACTTGAAGGACGAGATTTACGCCTACCTTTCGGAGAATCACGCCGATGAGCGGAAGGCGGGCCAGACGGACGCGCAGTTCTTCTACGGGGCGCGCAAGCGGGCGTTCGGGCCGTTCAAGCGGCAGCTCTGGGAGTTGCCGGCGGAGACGCGGGACCGCATCGCCGACGATCTGGAGGCGACGTTCAGCCTGTTGATGCAGCGGCTTGGAGTGACGGGGAGCGCCGAGATCGTGGACCGGTTCGTGCCGCGGGTGGACGTGGCGGCGCCGATGCCGGAGGCGCTGACGGCGACGCTGGCGGGGGAGGCGGTGACGGTGGGCGCGGGGGCGGAAGCGGCATTGGAGGAGGTGGAGGGCGAGTAGAAGTGGGTATCATCCATGTGGAGGACATGTGCCCATGGTCATTCAGATCTCTCCGGAATCCGAGGCCACGATCCGGGAGCTCGTCTCGCGCTGGGGCTATGACGACGAGGAAGCGGTCGTGGCGGAGGCGCTGCGCGTGCTTGTCGAGCGGGACACGCTGGAGCGGTTGCGGGCGTTGATCGCGGTCGGGGACGAACAGGCGGCGCGGGGCGAGCTTGTGCCCTGGACGCCGGACTTCATGGATCGATTGATGCGGGAGGCAGATGAGGATGAGCGCCTCGGGAGACCGCTCAGAGACGAAGTTCTCCCGTAGGCTGGAGTTTGCCAAAGACGCCACGCTCGACCTTCGATCAATCGTTCGCTACACAAGGAGGACTTGGGGCGACGAGCAGCAGGTTCGGTACGCCGACCGCCTCAGCGCGTCTATGCAGGAACTCCTGTCGCACCCGCATCTTGGTTCGGCGCGCGATGACATTGGGCCGGATCTTCGCAACCTGCACGTCGGCCAGCACGTTATCTACTATCGCGTACTCGACTCGTCGATTCGGATTGTCCGGATCCTCCACGCCAGGATGAACGCCGAGGAGCATCTGCGCGGACGAATCTGACATTGCTTCTGAACGGCCCCGATGGGCGTTGCGTTGGGGACATCGGCGGGGCGGCGGTTCGCTTTGTACTCGTGTCTCGGATAGGCGTCCGGTGTAGCATCCCCGCGAAGGAGATGCGTCCATGGTCATTCAACTTTCGCCCGAAGCCGAAGCCCGCGTCCGGGATCTGATCGAGCGCGGTGGATACGAGGATGCTGAGGCGGTGGTCGACGAGGCGTTGCGGGTTCTGGAAGAGCGAAACCAGTACGTTAGGCTGAAGGCCGCTATTGCCATTGGCGTTGAGCAAGTCGAGCGGGGCGAGGTCGTCGAGTGGACGCCGGACTTTTTTGACCGGCTGACGCGGGAGGCCATCGAGCTCGCCCGAAGTGGGAAGCCCATTAAGGATGAGGTCAGACCGTAGGATCACGTTCGCCCCGGAAGCGGAGGACGACCTGCGATCCCTGCTCGCCGACACCTACATTTCCTGGGGTGAAACACAACTCCGCGCCTATGCCGATCGGCTGTTGACCACCACGAGAAGTCTCACAGCATATCCTCATATGGGGCGTACGCGAGACGATCTCATGCCGGGTATGCGTAGTCTCCCCGCTGGCCACCATGTGATCTATTACGTGGCGGACGAGGAGACGGTCTTGATTTTCCGGTTCCTCCACGAACGGATGGATCCGGCCAGGCATATCCGTCCGCCGCAGTGAGCGACAGGGGGCGAACCGTGGGCATTCATCGCGTGTTCGGCGGTGTGGTGGCGTTGGTGACGGCGGTGTTGTGGGCGTCTGCCGTGGCCGCTCAGGGCGGGGCGGCGTGCGCGGTCGAGGCGATTCCGGAGGATGAACTGGCCTCGGCGGCGGTGGGGTTGACGCGGCAGGAGCTGGATGCGCTGTACGGCCCGGGCATCGCGGCGCAGACCGGGTGGCTGTACCAGTTCGCCGGGTTCGAGATGACGCTGGCGAACTGCGATCTGATTCTGGCGATCGATGCGGAGGGGGAGTTTGCCGATTTTGAGTCGGCGCGGGAGCTGGTGAGGACGCTGCTGCCGGAGGACGCGGTGCATGCCGGGACGTGGGGGTTCGGGACGCTGCAGAGCGCGCCGCAGGACGCGGACGAGTGGGTTAGTGGGCAGTTGGCGGCGCGCTACCGGCTGCTGGGGGAGCCGCGCACGGGGTCGGTGCTGGTGCTGTACACCTACGATGGGGACGCGTACGATCCCGGTTCCGTGATCCGGGTGGAGATCCGGCCGGCGGTGATCCCCAGGTAGCGGCGTGGCGCAGCTCCAGGCAACCGAAGCGCCCGGTGCGCTGGCTGGCGAGGTCGCCGCGGCATACGGCGCATTGCCCCAGGTCGTGGCCGTGGCGATGGCGGGGTCGCGGGCGACCGGCGCCGGCGACGATGGTTCCGACTTCGATCTTTATGTCTATGCCTACAAGCCCCTCCCCTTTCCGGAACCGGGAGGCCATCGCGGCACGATTTGCGGTCGATCGTGAGGTTGGCAATGCGTTCTGGGAACCGGGCGACGAGTGGGTCGACGCCGGCACGGGGCTCCACGTCGACGTCATGCATCGCACGCCGGCGTGGATCGAAGAGCAGCTCGACCGCGTGCTGGTCCGCCACGAGGCGTCGGCCGGCTACTCGACGTGCTTCTGGCACAACGTGGTGCATTCCAGGGCGCTGTTCGACCCTTCCGGATGGTATGGCCGGTTGCAGACTTTGGCCGATCGGCCCTATCCGCAGGAACTGAAGCGCGCCATCGTGGCGAAGAACCACCCGATCTTGCGGCGCTCGCTGTCGGCGTACACGCGGCAGATCGAGTGGGCGGCGCGGCGCGGAGACAGCGTGAGCGTGCAGCATCGGGTGAGCGCGCTGCTGGCCAGCTACTTCGATATTCTGTTCGCGGTGAACGAGCTGCCCCATCCGGGAGAGAAGGGGTTGCTGTCGTTCGCGGCAACGCGGTGTCTGACGCTCCCGGAGGGGATGGAGACCGCCGTCGATGCGCTGCTCGCCATCCCGGCGTGGCCCGCAACGCCGGCCGTGCTCGAGCCGATTGCAGCGTTGCTGGCCAACCTCGACGCCGTGCTGGCGAGCGAGGGGCTGCTGAACGGCCACGGCGCGAGCTGATCGGGCGGTCTGGTCCCGAATCTGCGAGCGATGGCGTCCTGGTATGGCGCGGTCACTGGCTGGAGGGGGGCGGAGATGGCGAACGAGGCGCTGGCGACGTATCTGAACGATCACCTGGCCGGGTCGGTGATTGCGCTGGAGCTGCTGGAGCACCTGGAGCGTGAGCGGGCGGGGACCCCGGACGTGGATGTCCTGGCCGGCTTGCGGGCCAGGATCGGAGAGGACCGGGCGGCGCTGGAACGGCTGCTGGAGCGGCTGGGCATCCCCCAGAGCAAACCGCGACAGGTTACGGCGTGGCTGACCGAGAAGATCGGCGAGGTGAAGCTGCGGCTGGACGATCCGGGGCACGGGGCGCTGCACCGGCTGGAGGCGCTGGAGACGGTGTCGCTGGGGGTCGAGGGGAAGCGGGCGTTGGCGCACGCGCTGGCCGCGGCGGCCGGCGACGTCCCCGAGCTGGCCGGGTTCGATGCCGAGGGGATGGCGCGCCGGGCCGAGGAGCAGCGCGAGGTCATCGAGGCGCTGCGCCTTCGGGCCGCACGAGAGGCGTTTGCGGCCTGAATCAACCGGCCCTCGCCGCATGTGCGTCCAGGACGAAAGGCGCCAGTTGTCCGGCGCCAGCGACTTCGGCGGCGGGGAAGATGTACGTCACCCAGATGTCGGGTGGTTGATGGGGGGCTGTCCGTACCGGTTGGGTCCCGGCGTTCCGGGGGTGACGAAGAAGAAGATCAGCACCAGCCACCCGATGATGGGGATGATGACAATCAGGATCCACCAGCCCGAGCGGTCGGTGTCGTGCAGCCGGCGCACGCCGACCGCGAGTGAAGGGAGCAGGAGCGCCAGGCCCAGGAGCCCGGTGATGACCCCGGCTCTGAGGCCATAGGTGGTATCCGCGCCCACCGGCCCGAGACCGAGCGCCCTGTCGAGGATCTGGGCGGCCAGGCTGACGAGGAAATTGAAGAGGGCCCACCACCAGTACGCGGAGCGGGACGCGCGCCCGCTGAAGTTGGCGTAGTTGTCGAAGCCAGATCGAATCGCCTCGCCAAACGACATCGCGCCCTCCTCGATTGTTACCCCTGGGGCCGACGTGCGTATGGTGCACGCGGATTCTTTGGTCTTTGGTGCGGGTCGATCTCCTGCGCACGCCACGGCCGTGGGGGCCGAGATTCCTCCTTCGTCGGAATGACACAGGGCGCGCGCGGCGCTCCTTCGTCGGGATGTCACGGGTGAGGCACGCCGCTGCCCAGGGCGGCGCGCGATCGGTCGTCGCGCGGCCTGCTCGGTCAGCCTTCCCCCGTGGGCATCACCTGGCGATCGGGGGCGGGCGCGGCGCGAATGCGGCGCCAGGCGTGGACGACGATCGCGCCGGCGCCGAGGAGGCCGGCGATGAACACGACGAGGCCGCCGACGATAGGGACGAGGGCGATGAGCTGCAGGATGGCGACGCCGATGACCGCTTCCAGATAGGGATGCTCGAGATCGGGCGTCGCGCCGCGCAGATCGTCGACGAGGAAGCCGAGGCGCGTGCTGGTCACGACGTAGCCAAGGGTCCAGAGGAGGGGGAGGACGACGACGAGCGCCGCGATGCCGAGGGGGATGCCGACGACGGTGAACATCACCGCCACGGCGAGGATGGGGGCGGCGATCCAGAAGACGAGTCCCCAGCCGACGGCCAGCTCCGGGCGGGCGGCCAGCAGCCCGGCCACGTTCGAGAGCTGCCGGCCGCCGACGGCCGCCCAGGCGAGGGCGACGGCGACGAAGAGGACGGTCATGCCGAGCCAGGCGACGAAGGAGACGGCCTCCCCCGCCCGGTTCAGCTCGCGGACGATGTCGGCGCCTTCGCGCTCGACGATGCCGCCGGAGACGACGGCGCCGTCCTCCTGGATGACCTGGCTGTCGATGAGGGTGAGGGCTCCGGCGATGCGGGCGGAGGGTTCGAGGCGAATCACGCCGTTGTAGACGATGGCTTCGCCGGCGACCTCGCCGGAAAGCGTGGCGGTTTCGTTGACGACGACGAGGGTGTCGCGCACGGCGCCGTCGATCCGGGCCGGGCTGTTGACGGCGACGAGGACGTCGAGGGCGTCTCCGGCGGGGAGGTCGACCGTGCCGTTGACGCGGACGAGGACATCTGCGGGGGTTTCCTGCGCCAGGGCCGGCGGGGAGGTCAGCAGCGCGACGGTGGCGATGGCGGCGGCGAGGGCGAGCGTGCGGCGAACGATCGTGGCGTCCATGGCGAGTCCTTTCGTTAGACGGCTTGCGTCGGTTGGATGATCACGGTCGCGTTGTCGCGGCCGGCCCTCACCCCCAACCCCCCTCTCCCATGGGGCATGGGAGAGGGGGCTTCTTACCCGGATTCCGCGGTCATGGCCGCGGCGAGGAGGTCGCGGCCGATGGGGAGGGCGACCTGGCCGCCGCCGCCGCCGGCTTCGACGACGACGGCGACGGCGTAGCGCGGCTCTTCGCCGGGGAGGCCGACGAAGCCGATGAACCAGGCGTGGGGGTCGCCGCGGCCGGTCTCGGCGGTGCCGGTCTTGCCGCCGAGGGTGTAGCCGGGGAGGGAGGCGGGGCCGAGGGCGCCGTTCGCGACGGCGTAGACCATCATGGCGGCGGTCTGGCGGGCGGATTGGGGGTCGGTTCCGCGGCGCCAGGGGGAGGGGCGGGTTTGACGGGCGGATTCGCCGTCCGGCGCGGACACGGCCGCCACGAGATAGGGGCGCATGATCTGGCCGTCGTTGGCGACGCCGGCGGCGATGAGGGCCATCTGCAATGGGGTGGCCAGCAGCTCGCCCTGGCCGAAGGCGGTTTGGGCGAGGGCCACGGGGTCGTCGAGAAAATCCGGCGCGGCGCTGACGCGGCTTGGTTCGACCGGGAGGTCGAAGGGGATCTCGCCGTCCCAGCCCCCGCCGCGGGCGGCCTCGGCCAGGGTCTCCCCCCCGAGCTGGAGGCCGATCTGGGCGAAGACGACGTTGAGGGACCAGGCGAAGGCGTCGGTCAGGCTCCAGAGGGTTTGCGCGTCATTGGGGCGGTTTTGCTCGATGAGGGTGTGGCCGGCGATGGTGATCTGGCCGGCGTCTTCGTAGGGCGTGTCGGGATCGGCGATGCCCGTGTCGATTGCGGCGGTGGCAGTGACAATCTTGAAGGTGGAGCCGGGGGGATAGAGGCCGGAGGTCGCGCGCTGGACGAGGGGGGCGCTCGGGTCGGCGGTCAGCGCGGCCCAGGCGGCCTGGGCGGGCTCGCGTTCGTCCGGGGTCATGGCGGCCAGCGCGTTGGGGTCGAACGAGGGGCTGGAGGCGAGGGCGAGGAGGGCGCCGGTCTCGACGTCGAGGAGGACGGCGGCGCCGACGCGGCCGCCGAGGGCGTCGTGGGCTTGCCGTTGCAGGCCGGCGTCGAGGGTCAGGTGGAGGTCGTTTCCACGGGTGGGGAGGCCGCGCAAGGCGTCGAGGGCGTCGCGGAAGGGATTGCCGCCGGCGCGGCCGGCGAGCTGGTCGTCGCGGGCGGCTTCGAGGCCGGAGGCGCCGTAGAGGAGGGGCGAGAAGTAGCCGGTGACTTCGGCGGTGGATGGCTCGGGGTAAAGGCGGTGGGCGATGCCGTCGGCGAAGATGGTTTGGGCCAGAACGCGGCCGTCGCGGTCGTAGATGGTCCCGCGGAGGGTGGTGAGGGCCTGGTTGGCGAGCAATGGATTGGAGACGACGTCGCCGGTGGCGGGGTCGATGCCGGTGCGGTGGGCGATGCTGTCGCTCATGACGACCTGGACGCGCAGGAGCTGGACGGCGAAGAGGGCCATGATGCTGAGGAAGACCATGGTCATGCGCAGGGCGGAGCGGCCGAGGGGGGGAACGGTGGCGGGCAGCTCGGGCCAGACGGCGACGAGGAGGGGGATCCAGCTCAGCCAGAGGAGGCCGATCCACTGGGCGTCGGTGATGCGGTCCTGGGCGGCGAGGCCGGCCCCGGCGATGAGGAGGAAGAGGGCGGCGGCGAGGCGGCGGCGGGTGACGGGGTGATGGGGTGATGGGGTGTTGGGGTGTTGGGTGCGCATGTCGTGAGGAAATCCCGGTACGTTGCTTTGCCGTGAGCGGTGTTCACAGCTCGATCGCCACGCCGCACGGATCGTAGACCGTCGGGGCGCCGTCCGTCATCTCACGGAGCCCGAGTCGCCGCGTTGGGTTCAATGACGGGGAGATCTCTCGCGATCCACGCGATACCACAAGGACGATCGACACATGCGCCCACCCGGCGCGGCAATCCGGCAGGTGATGGGCCCGGTCGAGTGGGGGCTGCTGCTGCTGCTGGCGGTGGTCTGGGGCGGCTCGTTCTTCTTTGCCAAGATCGCCGTGGGCGAGCTGCCGCCGCTGACGGTGGTGCTGGTGCGGGTCGCCCTGGCGGCGCTGGCGCTGAATGCCGCCTTGCTGCTGACGGGGAGAGCCATGCCGGGAGATCGTCGCGCATGGGGCGCGTTCCTGGCGATGGGGCTTTTGAACAACGTGGTTCCGTTCGGGCTGATCTTCTGGGGGCAGACGCAGATCGCGTCGGGGTTGGCATCGATCCTGAACGCGACGACGCCGCTGTTCACGGTGCTGGCGGCGCACGTGGCGACGACGGACGAGAAGATCACCGCGCCGCGGTTGGTTGGGGTGCTGGCCGGTCTGGCGGGAGTCGCCGTGATGATCGGGCCGGGCGCGTTCGCCGGCGGGGGCGATACCGTGGCGAAAATCGCCGTGCTCGGGGCGGCGCTCTCCTACGCCTTCGCCTCGATCTGGGGAAGGCGGTTCCGCGGGCTGCCGCCGACCGCCACCGCCGCCGGGCAGCTGACCGCGTCGACCATGGTGATGATCCCGATAGCGGCAGTCGCCGATCGGTCGTGGGCGCTGGCGATGCCGAGCGCGCGGGTGATCTGGGCGCTCGTCGCGCTGGCGCTGCTGTGCACGGCGGCGGGATATCTCCTCTACTTCGCGCTGCTGGCGCGGGCGGGGGCGACGAACGTGGTGCTGGTGACGCTGCTGATTCCGCCGAGCGCGCTGCTGCTGGGGGCGCTTTTTCTGGGGGAGCGGGTGGAGGCGCGCGATCTGCTGGGGTTGGGGTTCATCGCGGCGGGGTTGGCGGCGATCGACGGGCGTCTGCCGCAGCTGGTGGTGGCGCGGGGCCGGCCGAGGCCAGAACTTGCGAAGTAGGCGAACCCGGCTCTGGGGAGGGCTTTCTGTCGGCCTGCGGCCGACGGGCGCGGCAAGCAGCGCCCCTACGAACGGTGGGGGCGTGGCCGTGACCCAGCATGCCATTGACCATCCACCTAGCCGGTCGGAGCGGCCTTCGCGGGATCGTCGGTCTATTTCACGCAATCCGCTGACAACGGCGTCCATTTCAGCGCCAATCGCGCCCTCGCCGCTCATACCTGCGAATGCTGCCGCACGTCGCTGGCCTGGACGCCCAAGGATCCGCTTGCCTTGTGGCGCAACCTCTACGGCACCAACACGCGCGATTTCGCCCTCGCCAATTTGGACACCGGCGAAGTGCGCCGTGCCACCGACGACGAATGGCAGATCGATGCCTGTCCGCATCACGGCGGCGGCCTCGCGGCCGACGGCCGCGGCGCCCTCCATCTGGTCTGGTTTACCCAGGGCAAGACGCGCCAGGGCTGTTCTACAAACGCATCGCCGCCGGCAGCGAGTCGCCGCCCATGTCCCTTGGCGATCCCGCGGCGCAGGCGGGGCATGCAGCCGTTGCGGCGGCAGGCAGCACGGTGCTGATCGCCTGGCGCGAATTCGACGGGCGCGCGTATGTTCTGCAGGCCATGCACTCGACGGATGGCGGGACGACCTGGAGCGCACCGCAGCGCCTGGCGGAGTCCAGCGGCGCTACCGACTATCCGCTGCCGCTGACCGACGGCAAGCGGGCGCTGGGGGTATGGAACCGCGAAGCG
>CALMZR010000114.1 GCA_937870845.1 uncultured Chloroflexota bacterium | reverse complement strand
CAACGCTTGGGCGATGCGCTCGAGGCGCTGGCAGCAGCAACTGTGGCTGCGCTGTGGAACGGGCTCATCAGTTTCGACGCGCCGATAGCGCCGTGAGCGATCGTGCAACGGAACCCGGATTGACCAGACACAAGGCCGACGTCCGCGCCTCCCGCGCCGCCGAGGTCGAGGCGCAGCACGAGGCCGCCGCCGCCAAGCAAGCCGAGCGCGGCAAGCGCGGAGCCCGCCAGCGCGTGCTCGATCTGCTCGACGAGGGGTCGTTTCAAGAGCTCGATCCGTTCGTGCAGCACCGCGCCGGCCAGTTCGGCATGGAGCGGTCGCGGCCCTACGGCGATGGGGTGGTGACCGGGTTCGGGGAGATCGATGAGCGCAAGGTCGCCATCTTCTCGCAAGATTTCACCGTCTACGGCGGGTCGCTGGGGGAGGCCTTCGCCGAGAAGATGGTCAAGCTGATGGACCTGGCGGCGCGCTATGGCGTGCCGGTCATCGGCATCAACGATTCGGCGGGAGCGCGCATCCAGGAGGGGGTGGAGGGGCTGGCCGGGTACGGCGAGGTCTTCTACCGCAACGTGCGCCTCTCCGGGGTGGTGCCGCAGATCAGCGCCATCGCCGGGCCGTGCGCGGGCGGGGCCGTCTATTCCCCGGCCATGACCGATTTCGTGGCCATGGTCGAGGGCGTGGGGCAAATGTTCATCACCGGGCCGGACGTGATCCGCACCGTCACCGGCGAGGAAGTCACCCACGAGGAGCTGGGCGGGGCGGCGGCGCACATGCGCCGCAGCGGCGTGGCGCACCTGATCGCCGCCGACGAGGACGACCTCAACGCCCAGATCCGCTACCTCCTCTCCTTCCTCCCCTCGAACAACCTCGAAGACCCGCCCTGGTTCGCGCCGGACGATGATCCGGAGCGGGAAGCGCCGGAGCTCGATACGCTCGTGCCGGAGGCGAGCGAGAAGCCGTACGACATGCACGACGTGTTGCGCGCGGTCCTCGACGACGGCGAGTTCCTGGAGACCCAGGCCGGGTACGCGCCGAACATCATCTGCGGGTTCGGCCGGCTCGATGGCTACGCGGTCGGCGTCGTTGCCAACCAGCCGCGGCATCTGGCCGGGACGATCGACATCGCCGCCAGCGAGAAGGCGGCCCGCTTCGTGCGCACCTGCGACGCCTTCAACGTGCCGCTCATCGTCTTCGAGGACGTGCCAGGGTTCCTCCCCGGCATCGACCAGGAGCACGAGGGGATCATCCGCCGCGGCTCCAAACTCCTCTACGCCTTCGCCGAGGCGACCGTGCCCCGGATTACGATCATCACCCGCAAGGCGTACGGCGGGGCCTACGTGGTGATGAACTCCCGGCACATCGGGGCCGATTTCGCCGTCGCCTGGCCGACCGCCGAGATCGCCGTGATGGGGCCGGAGGCGGCCGTCGGCCTCGTCTTTCGCCGCGAGCTGGCCGCCGCGGACGATCCCGTCGCGCGCCGCGCCGAGCTCGTCGCCGAGTACGAGGATCTCTTCGCCAGCCCCTGGCAGGCTGCCGGCCGCGGCTACGTCGACGACGTCATCGCGCCGCGCCGCACCCGCCCCTGGCTGATCCGCGCCCTGGCCCTGGCGCGCTCGAAGCGGGTGGCGCCGCCGGCGCGCAAGCACGGCAACATTCCGCTGTGATAAGGCGGGCAGCGCCAGCGAGGGCGGGAGGCGGAAGGCGGGAGGACGACCAAGTGGCCCGTAGGGGCACGGCATGCCGTGCCCCCGGCGCAGATATGGTCGAGATTTCGCCGGAGCCGTCGCCGTCGGAACGAGAGGCGATCCTCCTGGCTTTGCGGCAGGTGACAAACGGGACGGCAAAGGAGGCGAGACCGCGAGTCGCGGCGTGGGCGGCGGCCGGCCGGAATGAGGCGGTGCTTGGGCGGATGGTGAAGACGCGCGAGGGCTGGGGGCAGGCCGCCGGGCGGATGGCCGATTGGTGAGACCGGCGGCGACGATCCTGACGCTCTCGTGGCTCGTCGCGTTCAACCTGCGCAGCGGATTGATCGGTCTTGGACCGTCGCTCCCCGACGTCACCGCCGATCTGGAACTCTCCTTCGCCCAGGCGAGCTTCCTCGTCGCCGTGCCGACGCTGATGATGGGCGTGATGGCCGTGCCCGGCGGCGGACTGGTCGACCGCTGGGGACCGGTGATCGCCATCGCCGTCGGCATGGCGTTGGTGGCCGTTGGCGGCGGGTTGCGCGCGGCTGCGCCGGATTTTGCCCTGCTGCTGGTGATGACGTTCGTCTTCGGGGCAGGGGTCGGCCTTTCGCAGCCGTCGCTGCCGCGCCTGATGCGGGCGCATTTTCCGTTGCGGCTCGGGGTCTCGACCGGGATCTACGCCTCGGGATTGATCACCGGGTCGATCGTGGCCGCGTCGTTGACGGGGCCGTTCCTGGATCGGACGGCCGATCCCGCCGCCTGGCGGCAGCCGCTGGCCTTCTGGGGCGCGCTGGCTGCCGCCGTTTTCGCCCTCTGGGTCGTCGCGTTGCGACCGGGGCGCTCCCGAAGGCCCGCGGTCGCGTCCGTGAGCCGTGGGGAGCGGGCCGCGGCCGCGGCGTGGTCGCCGTGGCGCGACGGCGGCGCCTGGATCGCGGCGACGTTGTTCGCGGCGCAGGGGTTGGTCTACTACCTCCTGGTCGCCTGGTTGCCCGCTATCTATGGCGAAGCGGGGCTGGGCGCCACGGCCACGGCGGCGCTGTTCGCGGTCTTCAACGCCGCGACGCTGCCGGCCATCATCCTCTTCCCGAGCTGGTCGGATCGGTTGGGGAGGCGGCGGCCGCCGATCTTCGTCGCCGCGGTCTGCGGTCTCGTCGGCGTGGCCGGGCTGCTCGCCGCGCCGGCCGCGGAGCCGTGGCGGTGGGTGTGGCCGGCGCTGGCGGGATTGGCCGTCTCCGGGCTCTTCGCCATGTCGCTGGTGCTGCCGGCCGACATCGCGCCGCGGGGCCACACCGGGGCCGCAGCGGGGATGGTGCTCGGCGTTGGGTACGCCGCCGCGGCGCTGGGTCCGGTCGTGGCCGGGGTCGTGCGCGACGTCACCGGCTCGTTCCAGGCGGCGCTGCTCTTGCTCGTCGGCTTCGCGGCGGCGATGATCGCGCTCGCGTTCGTCGCGCCGGAGCTGCCGCAACCCAGCGCAAGGCACTGAAAGGCTGTTCATGACGCGGGCACTCAATGACGCCACTCCTCGCCAACGCCTCCGCGACCTCGGGGTGACGATCGGGCGCATGGAGCCCGGTCCCCTCAACGCCATCACCGACGTGGCCGGGGTGCGCGTCGGGCATGCCACGATCGTCTCCGGGGAAGGACCGCTCACGGTGGGCCAGGGCCCGGTGCGCACGGGGGTGACGGTGATCCTGCCCCACGAGGGGGACGTGGGGACGGATCCGCTCTTCGCCGGGTCGCACACGCTCAACGGCAACGGCGAGATGACGGGACTCCTCTGGGTCAAGGAGTCGGGGATGCTGACCTCCCCCATCGCGCTGACCAACACCCACAGCGTGGGCACGGTGCGCGACGCCCTCATCACCTACGAGATCGAGCGCCTGCACCGGCCGGAGTTGTACTGGAGCCTGCCGGTCGTGGCCGAGACCTACGACGGCTGGCTCAACGACATCAACGGCATGCACGTCAAGGCAGAGCACGTCTACGCCGCGCTCGACAGCGCCAGCGGCGGCCCGGTCGAAGAAGGGTGCGTCGGCGGCGGCACGGGGATGATCTGCCACGAGTTCAAGGGCGGCATCGGCACCTCCTCCCGCACGCTCTCGGAGGAGGATGGCGGCTGGACGGTCGGCGTGCTGGTGCAGGCGAACTACGGCGCGCGCCACCTGCTGCGCATCGACGGCGTGCCCGTCGGCGACCTCATCCCCTGCTCTCAGGTCCCCGGCTTCCGCGAAGAGCGGGCGCGGCTGGAGCGGCGAGACGGCGACGGCTCGATCATCATCGTCGTCGCTACCGATGCTCCGCTGCTGCCGCACCAGTGCGAGCGCCTGGCCCAGCGCGCCACGATCGGTTTGGCCCGTGTCGGCGGCATCGGCGCCAACTCGTCGGGCGACATCTTTCTCGCCTTCGCCACGGGCAATCGCGGGCTGGCCGGCGCCGAGGACGACCGCGCCGAGCCGACGCCCTGCCGCATGGTCGCCAACGGCCGCATGACGCCGCTCTTCGAGGCCTGCGCCGAGGCGACCGAAGAAGCGATCCTCAACGCCCTCTGCATGGCGACCACGACGGTCGGCATCGGCGGCCGCACGATGTACGCGCTGCCGCTGGACCGGGTGCGCGAGGTGTGCGCGACGTGACGCGGGTGACAGGGCGTCGGGGTGTCGGGGTGTCGGGGGAAAACGATTCCTGTCACCCTGTCACCCCGTCACCCCGTCACCGTCGATGAGCGTTACCTCGGTCTCGATGGGGGCGTAGCGGCGGAGGAGGCGCAGGGGGACGGTGCTGCCGATCTCGGCCCGGCCAAGGAAGCGTTGCAGGTCGTCGACGCCGTTGAGCGGGGTCTCGCCCAGGTGGGTGATGACATCACGGGGCTGCACGCCGGCCGCGGCGGCGGGGCTGCCTGCCGCGATGTCGACGACGCCGACGGCCACGGGCGAGGCAAGGCCGTGCTCGCGGGCGACGCGGACGTGGATTTGCCGGTTCTCGGCGGTGACGCCGAGGAAGGCGCGGCGGACCCGTCCCTCGTTGATGAGCAGTCCGGCCACCCAGCGGGCGGTGTTGACCGGGACCGCGAAGCAGATGCCTTGCGCCCCCTGGATGATGGCGGTGTTGATGCCGACCACGCGGCCGCGGGAATCGACCAGCGGCCCGCCGGAATTGCCGGGATTGAGCGCGGCGTCGGTCTGGATGACGTTCTCGATCAAGCGGCCGTTGGCCGAGCGCAACGAGCGGCCAAGGGCCGAGACCACCCCGGCGGTGACGGTCGCCTGGAACCCCAGCGGATTGCCAATGGCGATGACGAGCTGGCCCGGCTTGAGCCCGTCCGAATCGCCGAGCTGGGCGGCGGGCAGGCCGCCAACGGTCGTCTGGATCACGGCCAGGTCGGTCGCCGGGTCGTCGCCGATCAGGCGCGCGGGAAGGGTGCGTCCGTCGGCGAGGGTGACTTCGAGATTCCTGGCCCTGTGGACGACGTGGCTGTTGGAGAGGATGTAGCCGTCGGGGGCGATGACGACGCCGGAGCCGCCGCCAGGCACGGTGTAGATGCGCTGCCCATTCGGTCCCTGGGCGGCGACGTCCTTCTCCAGCGCGATGTTGACCACGGAAGGCCCGACGCGCTCGGCGACGGCAACGACCGCCGCCGAGTACGCGTCGAGGACCGCCTCGGCTTCGTCTGGCGAGAGGCGAGTCGTGCCCTCGCTCGCGTCGTCGATCGGCATGGGAGGGGCGGCGAGGTCGGCGCCGGCGATCGTGAGGACATCGGGTTCGACACCAGTATTGAACATAAACGAATTGTCGGCCCTGATGGCGCCCCGTGCCGCTCCCACCATGGATAGGGGCTGGCTAGTCGATTGGGTAGGTCTCTTGCGTCATGCCGACGAACGAGGCATCTCGGGTCAAGGGAATCGGTCGTCTCTGGGCGCCGAGATTCCTCGCTGGCGCTCGGAATGACACGGGGGCGCCGGGCTCAATCAGGATCGGGGACGAGGCAGCGGCGCGTTTGGTGGTCGCAGACGCCGTTGCAGCAGTCCGAGGTCCGGTCGCACGGGAAGCCGCCGGGAAAGCAGCAGACGGGGCGTCTGGCGCTTGGACTCTCTTCGCACGCCGCTCCGGAGCGGCAGCAGACGTCGGTCTCCGGCTCGCAAGGATCGGTCAGGGCGATGCACGTCCCGGAGCAGTGGCCCTGCACGCACTCGCCGCTGCAGCACTGCCCTGGCCGGTTGCAGCCGATGCCGTCGCCGCGGCACGCGCAGCGTTTGCGTTTGGCGTGGCCGGTGCAGCAAAAGCGGCAGGGGACGCCGCTCTTGCCCTTCGTGCGGCTGCGGCGGCCGCAGCGTTGGCCGTTGCGCAGGCATCGTGCGCCGAACGCATCGTCGGCAGGACCGACGGCGGCCGGGATGGTGGCGCCAAGGATCGTGGCCAGCACCGCGCGTCTGGCCGCCGGCCGGGCCAGGACCCCCGTAAGCCGGTCGAACCGGCGCCCATCCACCGAACCCACTCCTGCGCGACGCCCCCGCCCGCGATTGGCGCTTGGCGGGCGGAGCGCACGGTAACAGCCGGGCGCCGGCGCGGCAAGGGGCTTCGAGCTATCAGCTATCGGCAATCAGCCGGCAATGCGCCTGAGCCGCAGGGCTGCAATCGACGATCACACCTCGCCAAGAGTCAAAAGCCGATAACTGATAGCTGATGGCTGATAGCTGACGGCCAAGCGCCAATAGCCAGCAGCCAGCCACCCGTATAAGATTCCCGCGCTCGCGTGGAGGCGCCCGTGCGTCCGCGCACCCGTGTCATACCGAGGAGAACCACCATGCCAGTGAACGCAGGGATTCGCGGGGCGGCGTCTCGCGCGGCGCTGACCCGGCGCGGCGTGCTCAAGGGCGCGGCAGCGGCCGGGTTGGCGGCCCCGCTGGCCGGGCTGGCCGGGCCGTCCGCCGGGTTGGCGGCCATTGCCCGGCAGACGAACAACGGCTCGACCCTGATCCTGGGGCTCGACGGGTCGCCGTCGGATCTCGATCCGCACTCGCAGTACGACTACCGGTCCACCACCGTGGTGCGCTCCCTCTACGAAGGGCTGGTCGGACTGGTCGGCAGCGCGACCGACGAGTACGAGGGCCTGGTGGCCGAGAGCTGGGAAGCGAACGACGACCAGAGCGTCTGGACCTTCAAGATCCGGCCAGGTTTGACGTTCCACGACGGCTCCCCATGCGACAGCGCGGCGGTGCAGGCCTCGTTCGAGCGGATGCTGGGGATGAACCGCGGCGCGGTTGGTGTCTTCTCGCGCTTCGTCTCCGACCCGGCGCAGATGGAGACGCCCGACCCGGAGACGATCGTCTTCGACCTCGGCGTGCCGCAGCCGCTCTTCATCGCGGCCCTGGCCTCGACCTATGGGCCGCAGATCGTCAACGCCGCGGTCGCCATGGAGAACGAGGTCGACGGCGACTTCGGGCAGGCGTGGATGACGATCTCGCCCGCGGGCACGGGGACCGGCGGTTGGACGCTCTCGTCGTTCGAGCCGGGGCAGCAGGTCATCCTGGAGCGGAACCCGGACTACTGGCGCGGCTGGGAGGGAAACCACTTCGAGCGGGTTATCATCCGCATCGTCGAGGAGCCCTCGACCATGCGCCAGCTTGTCGAGGCGGGGGACGTCGACATCATGGACCGCTTCAGCATCCAGTACGAGTGGCTGGAGGAGCTGCAGCAGATCCCGACGCTGACGGTCGACATCTCCGACAGCACGGAGGTCACCTACTACACGATGACCGAGGCGGGCCCGCTGGCCTCGCCCGAGGCGCGCGCGGCCATGAACTACGCCTTCCCCTGGCAGGAGGTCATGGACGGGGTCTTCCTGGGGTATGGAAACCGGGCCAACAGCCTCATCGCGCCAGCGGTGCTGGGCTATCAGGAAGACGGGTTCCTGTTCGAGACCGATTTGGACCAGGCGCGGGAGTTGCTGGCGGCCGCCGGAGTGGCCGAGGGGACGGAACTGATCGTCACTCAATCGACCAGCGCCGACAGCCGGCCGATGGAGCTGTTCCAGGCGAATCTCGCCGAGCTCGGCATCACCCTCACCATCGAGGAGGTCGATCAGGCGACCTTCACCGGGCTCTTCTACGGCGACACGCCGGCGGAAGAGCGCCCGAGCTTCATGGCCTGGGGCTGGTGGCCGGACTACAACGACGCCTGGAACGTCCTGCAGCCGACGACCTCGTGCGACGCCTGGGGCTCGAAGGGCGCCAATGGCGGGTTCTACTGCAACGAGGAGGTCGACGAGCTGCTGGCCGAGGCCAAGGACGCCTCCACGCTCGATATCTACGAGGGCGTCCTCGCCGAGATCCAGGCGATCATCACTGAGCAGGACGTGCCGGTGATCGCCGTGGCCCAGCCGAAGTGGCCGACCGCGTTGCAAACGACGGTGCAAGGGTTCGCCTTCAACCCGATCAACCTCGGCACGTACGACTTCTGGACGCTGTCGCGGTCTGAGTGAGGTCAGCCGCCGCTCGCAGCAAGAGGGCCGTCTCGATTGAGCCGGCCCTCGTTCCTTGCTGCCACTGCGGTGTCCCCGACACGTGTCATTCTGACGAAGCAGGAATCTCGGCGCCGCCGACACGCCGTCTCATGGAAGCCGAAATTCCTCGCTGCGCTCGGAACAACACACCTGTCGCACGGTGCACTTAGGCTTGACCGCCTACGCCCCCGGCTCGGCCACGACCTCGCCTTCGGCCGGCACGTCGCCTTCGACCGGCGGCTCGACCAGGATCTCCGTGCCGGGATCGACGGTCGCTTCGGGTTGGGCCGCCGCTTCCTCGGCGATGGCCGCGTCTTCGGTGACCGGGGCCTCGGCGGCTTCGTCGGTCGCGGGCGCGGCTTCTTCGGCTGCCGGTTCCGTCACCGCCGGGGAGGGCGGGCGCAGGGCGAGGGTGAGGACGCCGCCGGCGCCGCCCTCGTCGCGGGAGACCATCGTGGCTGTGCCGAAGAAGTTCTGGTACGTTCCGTCGAGGCCGGCGAGCTGCATCACCAGGGTGCCGGGGCGGGCGCCCTCGAAGTCGTCGAGCCAGGTCCAGCGCAGAATGACGCCGTCCGGGCGGGGGTAGGTCTCGAAGGTGGTGTCGCCCACGACGATGGTCGGCGGGCTGCCGTCTTCGGGGAACTGGACCCGGCCGACGCCGCCTTGCCCGGGCGCGGGGCCGGCCACGAAGTTGGCGTCGGTGGCGAGCGGGAAGAGCTCGATGAAGTCTTGCTCCACCGGGTTCGAGTACCACAGGACGAGCGTCACCACGTCGCTCTGGGCGGGCGCCGCGGGCGCCGAGGGGGTGGCGGCGGGTTCGGCCGCCGGTGGAGCCGCGGGTTGGGTCGGCTCCGGTTCCAACTCGATAGCCGGGGTGGCCGCCGTGGGGCTCGCGTCCTGGCGCGCCGCGGCGGGAATCGCCCCGGCGATGCCCGCGAGGAGCAGGATCGCGATGATCAGGAGCCCTGGCGCCGCGAATCCGGGTCGTTGCATCGAATACTCCTCTTCTCTCGCCTCCCGGGCGGACGTGCGGATACGGTCGCATGGCCGCGCCCTCCGGGTCAAGGCGTCCGTACGCGCCGTACCATGGTTTCGGCACGTCTGGAGCCGTAATGAGCGCGATTGGCGCGCGACTTGAAGGAACGATCGTGGCGGAATTGGCGGAGAACGTGGCGCTGGTGACCGGGGCCACGCGGCAGCAGGGGATCGGGGCGGCAATCTGCCGGGCGCTGGCGGCGCGCGGCGTCGACGTGGCGTTCAGTCATTGGCGGCCATACGATGCGGCCTTTCCCTGGTCCGGCGCGGACTCGGAACCGGAGGAGCTTGAGCGCGAATTGACCGGGGCCGGCGTGCGGGCGACGGCCATCGAGTGCGACCTCTCCGATCCGGAGGTGCCGGCGCGCCTGCTCGACGCCGCCGAGGAGCGGCTGGGTCCGGTCAGCATCCTCGTCAACAACGCGGCCTATTCGACCAACGACGGCTACGAACGGCTCGACGCGGCAACGATTGACGCCCACTACGCGGTCAACTTGCGCGGGGCGATGCTGCTGACGGCGGAGTTCGCCCGCCGCTTTGTCCCGGGCGAAGGCCGCTACGGGCGCGTCGTCAACCTGACCTCCGGCCAGGGGCTCGGCCCAATGCCTGACGAGCTGGCCTACGGCGCGACGAAGGGGGCCATCGAGGCGTTCACGCGCAGCCTGGCCCCGGCGGTGGCGGGGAAGGGGATCACCGTCAACGCCGTGAACCCCGGCCCGACCGACAGCGGCTGGATCTCGGCCGAACTGCGCGAAAAGCTGCTGACAAAGTTTCCCATGGGTCGGCTGGGGACACCGGAGGACGCGGCACGCATTGTGGCGTGGCTGGCGGGGCCGGAGGCGGGTTGGGTGACCGGGCAGGTGATCACTTCGGAAGGTGGGTTCCTGCGCTCGTGAGCGCGCCGGGGCGGTGGACCAGTCCGTGGTAGAATCCGTCGGTTGCGGCGCAGTCACGCCGTTTTTTCGAGCATGTGAGCATTCGGGCAAAGGACTTCGCAGACGGTGGATGCGCTGACGGGGAAGGTGGCGCTGGTCTTTCCGGGCCAGGGAAGCCAGTTCGTGGGGATGGGCAAGGCGCTCTATGACGCCTCGGCGGCGGCCCGCCGCGTCTTCGATCAGGCCGACGAGACCCTTGGCTTTCCGCTGTCGAAACTTTGCTTTCATGGCCCGGCCGACGAGCTGGAGGACACCATCAACGCCCAGCCGGCCATCCTCACGGTCAGCATCGCCGCGCTGGAGGCGCTCAAGGAGCGGCTGGCGGCGGCGGGAAAACAGGTCGATCCGACGGTCGTGGCCGGGCATTCGCTCGGCGAGTTCACGGCGCTGGTGGCGGCGGGGGTGATCGATTTCCCGGAGGGGCTGAAGCTCGTGCGCGAGCGCGGCCGCCTCATGAAAGAAGCCGGCGAGGAGAGCCCCGGCGGCATGGCCGCGGTGATCGGGCTCGACGCCGAGACGCTGGCTGATGTCTGCCAGAACGCCGCCAACGGCGGCGTCGTCATCGTCGCCAACGACAACTGCCCCGGCCAAACCGTGATCTCCGGCGAGATCGCGGCGCTGCTGCGCGCCATGGAGATGGCCAAGGCGCGCGGCGCCAAAAAGGTGGCCCGGCTCGGCATCAGCATCGCCTCGCACTCGCCGCTGATGGCCCGCGCCTCGGCCGGGCTGAGCGACATCCTCGGCCGCTTGCCGCTGGGCGCGCCGCAGATCCCGGTGGTGGCCAACGTCACGGCCACGGCGATGCTGACCGCCGAGGACGTGCGGCAGGAGTTGGCGCACCACGTGGAGCGGCCGGTCAACTGGACGCGGTCGGTGGCGGAGATGGTCAACCGCGGGGCGACCACCTTCATCGAGGTCGGCCCTGGCCAGGTGCTCTCCGGGCTGATCCGGCGCATCAACCGCGACGTGACGACGGTGAGTCTCACCGATCTGGGCTTGCCGGCCGACGTGCGAGACACGTAGGTTCGGACCTCTTTCTGGCGCGGAGTCTTGTATTCTGGACATCGCGACAATGCTCCCGTGTCATTCCGAGGAAACGTACAGAGGAATCTCGTGCTCCACGACCAACCACGCCCCTTGCGCCGAGCTGCCTCCTTCGTCGGCATGACACGGAGGCGGCGCGGCGACGGGAGTGGCGCGGTGCGCGTAAGGATGTGCATGACGGAGAAGGAGCGAGCGTGAAACGGTGGGT
>CALMZR010000113.1 GCA_937870845.1 uncultured Chloroflexota bacterium | reverse complement strand
GGAGCTGGCCGCTCGCGGTCAGGTACCTCCCTTGCGCACCCTCAACGGCCAGTTTCCCTACGACCGCGATGGCGCGCTGGCGAGTTACGCGCTGAGCCTGAGCGCGGTAATGTATATCCTTGACACCTGGGGCGATGAGGGGATGAGCCGGCTGCTCGACACCTTCCCCGAAGGCGTCACCTACGATGATGCCGTCCAGCAAGGGCTGGGCATCAGCTTCGACGAACTCGATCGCCAGTGGCGCGAAGATCTCATCGCCGATGCCCAGAATCTCAGCGCTGGCGGCGCCACCCGCTTTGATGACGCGGCCCCCACCCAGCCCGGTCTCGGTTCCCCACTGGAGCGCGCGATTGCCCTCGCCTCCGGAACATTCATCTTGGGCCTGGCCGTCCTCATCGCCGTCGTCGCCGGGATCGTTTCACTGGTACGCGCCCGCGGCCAACGGACCGGCCCGGAAGACGAAGACCTTGATGCTGCGCCAGGTGAGATTCGTTGGCGAGACTGGCCGGATGGCGTGGAGCCTCCAGGATGGAAGGCCCCCTCACCGGGGCAGCCGTAAGTTGGACTGGCACTCTCGTCAGCGCCCTTCAGGGTGCTTTTGTTGGAATAGCCGGGGCATTGAGCCCCCGGCGCCAAGGCAAACCACCGTGCTCCTGGCCTTGATGAACCAGAAAGGTCTCTCCCAATGACCAGCGCCGACCCCGCTGTTCCTCAGCGCGCCCGCATCCTCGATCCGGCGGCGATCGAGCGGAAGCTGGCGCTGAACACGTACAACGTCGATGCGTCGCGGGCGCACATCCGCATCATCGACCACGACGTCTGCCTGCACTGCGTGCGCCAGCAGTGCATCAACTGCTGCCCGGCCAATTGCTACGTGCCGAACAACGACGGGCGCGTCATCTTCTCCTACGAAGGCTGCGTCGAGTGCGGCACGTGCCGCATCGTCTGCCACGAGTTCCGCAACATCGAGTGGACGTATCCGCGCGGGGGATTCGGGATCACGTATCGGTACGGGTGACGGGGCTATCAGCTATCAGCTATCAGCTATCAGCTATCAGCACGGACGAGTGAACTCGAGAATAATCTTGCTCAGCCCATCGCCAGACCCAAACCAAGACTGACAGCCGATAGCTGATAGCTGATAGCCCGGAGCGAAGCGACGACATGTACTGGACCACGAAGCACGTCCTGGCCTGCACCGCGTCGCACTGCGCGGCGAAGGGGGCGAACGACGTGCTGATGCTGTTGCGGCGCGAGGTGCTGAAGCGGAGGCTGGACAAGGCGATCCTGGTCAACAACTGCGGCACCATCGATTTATGCGACATCGGGCCGAACATCGTCGTGTATCCAGACGGGGTCATCTATTCCGGGGTGACGAAGGCGGACGTGCCGGAGCTGGTCGAGGCGCTGGCCGCCGGCACGGTGGTGGAGCGATTGGTGCTGAACCCGGAGACGGCGGCGGAGAAGGCGCGGCGCGATTTCTACGCGGCGGCGGTCGATCCGGAGGCGACGATGCCGGCGGTGGACTTCGCGCTATTGGCGGCCAACCACGGGTTTGACGACGCCTGGATCGCGGAGCAGGCGCGGCGGGGGTTCATCGCCCGCAAGCCGGGGGCGGACGGCGGGCCGGAGACGATCACGGTGACGAGCAAGGCGCGGAACCGGTACGGGGTGTAGGAAGCGGCGGCGCGGCGTGGCCGGTGCATGTCGATATCGCGATATCGAAGTGTGCGAAGAGTGCGAAGAGTGCGAAGATCTGGGGAGGCATGGAACGGCATCCGCGGGCCGGCCCTCACCCCCCAACCCCCCTCTCCCGTGGGACACGGGAGAGGGGGGCTTTACCGATCGGCGACCGGAATCGCGGAGGCGTTGAGTCGGCTTCCGTACTATCTGGTCGCCGGCATTTGTCGCAGGACATCGGTGAACGTCGTCGCCACGGCAAAGTCGACGTCGATGGCGGCGAAGTGCTTCTTGCCGCAGTCGATTTTCTGCTGCTCGATCTGGCGTAGGGCGGAGGCAGCCAATGAGCCCTTCGTCTCCCGCACGAGGTAGAGCTTCTCGGATTCGCCCTCAAAGAGAATTGCCCAGTCGGGGTTGTAGGGGCCGACGGGCGTGTCGACCTTGAACCATGCCGGGAGCTTGACGAAGAACCTCACGCGCTCATCCTGGTCGAGCCGCTTAGCGAAGTCCTTTTCGATCGCGGATTGGTATTCGATGTAGTCGAACGGGGTTTTTCGTTCGTTCTGGACCGCGTAGAGATTGTTGAGATAGCGGGTCAGTTCCTCGCCGGCTTCGCCTTCCAACCGGCGCATGTCCCATTCCTGCCCCGCTAGTCGCTCGTATGTGATGCCGGGGATCATGAGGTCGCGGAGTGTGCCGGTGATCTCTCGGGTGGCCATGCTGATGAACGCCTGCGGGTTCACTCGGAGGTCGTCGGCGCGGCCCGATGCGACGAGGATGCGGGCGAGAGTTTGCCGCGTCAGCTCCGTCTCGTTCTGAAGATAGGCCAGCACGTCCGGGATCGCGTGCTCCCGTTCCACCGCGCGAAACTCGGTGCGGCGAACCGCGTCAACCTCGACGCCGGCCTGCCCAACGTCGAGTTGCGCCGTCTCGATGCTGATGGCGATGGGCTGAATGGGCGGCGCCTGGCGGATGCGTTCGGCCGCAGTGCGCACTAGCTCGTCGCTGTCGAGGGTGATCCGGTAGCGGGTGCGTTGGGCGACCCGCTCCCAGAATGCCTTGAATTCCTCGTCGAGCAGGACATTGCGGCGAACCGCGATCTGCTGGCGATCGCGTTTGTTGACCACGCGGGTGGTAATGAGGTGGCCGTTGATGGCGTCGACGATGAAGGGCCGGATGGCGTCGTACTCCGGCGGCACGTCGAGGGTGAACGCGGGGTCGCGCGGGTTGAAGGCGTCGCGCACCGTGCCGTCGCTTTCGAGAAAGCCCCGCTCGCGCAGATGGTTCCAGATGGCCCGCGAGGCGTCCTGGCCGAGCGGGGTGGGGGCTTCCGCGGGGCCGGTTGTGATGCTGGCGAACGCTTCGGGAGCGACGCGGCCGAAGACGACGCCGGTCTCTTCCTCGTACTCCTTCTGCAAGGACGCGGCGAACTGGCGGTAGGACTCGTTGGCGACGACGGTGAGGCGGTTGATGGCGTCGTCGTGGACGCGATCGCCCTCCTGGTTGACGGGGAGGCGCAGACCGCGCCCGATCTCCTGGCGCTTGCGGACGGCGGAGCGAGACTCGCTCAGGGTGCAGATCTGGAAGACGTTGGGATTGTCCCAGCCTTCGCGCAGCGCCGAGTGGGAGAAGATGAAGCGCAGCGGCGTCTCGAAGGAGAGGAGCCGCTCCTTGTCGCGCATGATGAGGTCGTAGGTCGCAACGTCGTCCTGACTCTCGCCGCGCGTGTCCTTGTAGCCGCCGCGCGAGTCCTTGGAGAAATAGCCGTCGTGGACCGACTCGACCGGGTCGGCGATGACGCCGGCGTACGCGGGCCGGGCCGACAGATCGCGAAAGGCGTCTTCGAACCACGCCCCGATCTTGCCCAGCGACCAGGAGCCGTCGTCGTGGTGGACGCGGTAGTTGGCGACGCGGTCGATGAAGAAGAGGGAGAGGACCTTGATGCCGAGCGGGCGGAGGCGCTGCTCCTTCTCGAGGTGCTCGCGCACCGTCTCGCGCACCTGCTCGCGCATCACCGCGTCGTCGAGGCTGCCGGACGCGGACTCCGGAGTGACCTGCACGCCGTTGGAGAACTCGACGTACTCGTTCCCCGGCTCGAAGGAGATGGTCTGCACGATGAAGCCGTCGCGGTACTCCTGGCGGTTTTCCGACTTGACCGCCAGATCGTCGCGCTGCTTGAGCGTGACCTTCTTCTGCTTGACCGCCGCCCCGCCGCCGACGTTCATCTCGACCTGGGCGGTTTGCTTGCGGCCGTCGGTCTTCAGCAGGCGCACGTAGGCGTCGTTGAGGTTGGCTTCCTCGCGGACGCTTGCGACTTCGATGCGCTTGACGAGCTTCTGGTCCATGGCTTCGATGGGGCCGAGGCGGTAGACCTTGTTGGGGCTGTCGTAGGTCGCGGAGTAGCGCAGGGTGCAGAGGGGGTGGAGGCGGGCGATGGCGGCGCGGGAGGCCTCGCCCTCCAGCTTCTGCGGCTCGTCGAGGATGACGATGGGGTGCGTGGCTTGCAGGAAGTCGATGGGGCGGTGGCCGGAGAGGCGGTCCTGCTCGCGGTAGATGACGTTGGCGCTGCCGGCCGCCTCGTCGGGCTGCACGTCGCGCTGGAAGGCCTGGATGGTGACGATCATGAATTGCAGCGTGTTGGCCGTGGCGAACTGGCGCAGGCGGCCGAGCTGCTTGCTGTCGTAGACGAAGGCGTCGAAGGGGACGCTGTAGAGGTCCTGGAAGTGCTCGCGCATCGTCTCGATGCCGTGCATGACGCCTTCGCGGATGGCGACGGAGGGGACGACGATGACGAACTTGGTGAAGCCGTAGGCGGCGTGCAATTCGAAGGCGGTGCGCAGGTAGACGTAGGTCTTGCCGGCGCCGGTCTCCATCTCGACGGCGAAATCGCGCGAGGCGAGGGCGGCGACCTTGGGGATGCCGTTCGCCTCCTGCACTCCTTGCAGGTTGGCCAGCAGGGCCGCGTCGTCGAGGACCAGCTCGTTGCCGACGCCGAACTCCGTCTGGAACATGGGCCCGGCGTTGAAGGAGACGCTGAAGGCCGGCTCGGCCAATGGCTGGCCGGCGAAGAGCCCGACGACGGCGTCGATGGCGGCGCGTTGGAAGGGGAGGTCGGCGTCGAAACGCAGCTTCATCGCGGCCACCTCATACGACCTTGAAGACGGTGTTGGGCCGCGCCTTGACCGTCTGCACCGCGTTGACCTTGAGCGCGTCGTCCCCGCCGAACCCGGCGTCGAGGCAGACGATCTGGGCCGGGTCGCGGGCGGCCATCGCCTCGATGACGGCGATGGTCAGCGGGCGCTCCAGGCAGACGAGGAGCGCGCCGTCGGCGACGGAGAAGACCTCCTGGCCGGCGAGGTCGAGTCGCTCGACGGGGACCGTCAGCTCGTAGCCGGCCTTGAGGAGGACTTCGGTAAGGATGTCTTCGGCGGTGCGATCCGGGACGAGGTTGTCGGCGATCAGCTCGATCTGCCGCGCAACAGAGGCGTCGTCCGCCCCCGCGCCGCTCCACGGGACGAAGTTGCTGTCGGTCAGGCGATAGGAACGGAAGCCGAGGTCGAGCGGGCCGTGACTGTCGAGGTCGAGTTTGCCGGATCGGTCGGCGGCGATGGCTTGAGCGGCGCGGCGGATCCGCTCTCTCGTGATCTGTGCAATGTTTGTAAAGTCGCCTTCGGCCGGCTCCGGCAGTTGGACAAGGATGAACCGCCGAGAGCCGCCATCTTTGGCGTTCAATTGCATGATGGCGTGGCCGGTCGTCCCTGATCCAGCGAAAAAGTCCAGAACGACCGCTTCCGGATCAGCCAGCCACGTCAGCAGCCGTTCGACCAAGCCCGCCGGCTTTGCGAACGAGAAGGCCTCGTCCAATCCAAGGGCCTTGAGTTCGATCGTCGCCTGATCATTCGTGATCCCGTCGAGGAAATCACGGGGGCGAATTCCTTCCTTGAGCCGGTCCTCCAAGTAGTACTTTGTGTAGACATTCCAGGCCGAAGCTGTTCCATCTGGCGTGACTAGCGGGCTCCTCTTCGTTTTCTTGAAGACCAGTAGATCCTTCTTCTGGTTATAGGCGTCTCGGCTCCATCGCCAGACCTTGTCGGAGTTTGATTCTGGTCTTACCATCGCCCCGTCCACCAGATCTTGTGGAAAGACATTTCCCGGCGGAATCGCGAGCGATCCATCAGGGCACTCAACCCAGTATCGCTGGTTCGGCCGGGAGTCGAGCGCGGCCTGGTAAAGACCCACGGTGGCGTAAGCTCCTCGCTCGTCTAGGCCGTCAAATCGAGAGCTGTAGTTGTCCGCGGGCTCATCCATGAAGGGCTTGACTAGATTCAGATCGCGTCCGTAAATGGCAACATAGTCCTTTGAGGGAGCGAGGTGCGTCCCCTTGTTTGAGGTTTTCTTGGAGACCCGCGTGACGCAGCCTAAGAAGTTCTCCTCCCCAAAGAGCTCGTTCATCAGAAGCCGTAGGTTCTGTAGCTCGTGATCGTCGATGCTGACGAAGATCACGCCGTCCTCGCGCAAGAGATTCCGCGCCAGAAACAGGCGCGGGTACATCATGTTCAGCCAGTTGGAGTGGTAGCGGCCTTCGGTCTCGGTGTTGGTGGTCAGGCGCTGGCCGTTGCCGTCCGTCTGGCCGCTGAGGCGCAGGTAGGCGGCGAGGGGTTCGGCGAAGTTGTCGGGGTAGATGAACTCGTTGCCGGTGTTGTACGGCGGGTCGATGTAGATCATCTTGACCTTGCCGTAGTAGCTCTTCTGGAGGAGCTTCAGAACCTCGAGGTTCTCCCCCTCGATGATGACGTTGCCCGTCGCGTCGAAGTCGACGCTCCCGGCGCGGTCGGGGACGAGCGTGCCGACGGAGGGTTGCTGGACGACGCGCATGCAGTTGGCCTTGCCCGGCCAGGTGAGGCCGAAGCGCTCCTTGCCGGGGTCGACCCATGCGCCGAGCGAGCGTTGCAGCGCCTCGAAGTCGATGCGGTCCTCGCGGAAGACCTCGGGGAAGTCCTCGCGCAGGTGGGCGACGCGCTCGGCGGCGACGTCAAGGGAGGCGAGGCCGAGGCGGTCGGGCGCGGTCGGTTCGGTGACGGTCATGCGAGCCTCCGGTCAATCTGATTCGATCAACGTACGCGGGCGCATTCGGGGACGGCCATGGATTGTGACGATTCTATTCCGAAATACCCATTGTCACCGTTTGATCTCAATCACCTTTCGTGATTCTCGTGCAGCCACGTCCAGAGGTCCGGGGCGATCGACGCGTAGAAATCGAGCAGCGGCAGTGGCAGGAGCCGCTCCGAGAGCAACCGCGCCTCGCGTTTCTCATCCCCGAGGTGAGGGTGCGCCTCCCGCGAAAACCAGGCGTCGAGCAATCGCCCCCACACGGCGCTGAAGCGCTCGATCGTGCCCGCCAGGCGTTGCGGCTCCCAGTCGCGCACTGAGACGGGCGGCCATGCGCCGAGGAGGGGCGGGGGCCAGCGGGCGGGATCGAAGCCGGGGGCGTCGCCGACGCCGATCGGATCGGCGGAGGGCCAGCGCACGACGGCGATGCGGGGCGGGGCATAGAGCCCGCGCTGTCCGGCATCGGAGGCGAGGATCGGCAACGGCACGGCCACCGCGCCGGGGTGGCTTGCGGAGGGAACCGGGTACTGCGGCAGCGAGCCCGGGTGGAGCGGGCCTTCCGCCTTGGCCAGCTCGTGGCCGGCGCGCATCGCCCGTGAAACACGATCGCCCGGCGAGTCCGGGGATGCATCCGCCTTTCCATAGAAGGAGCCGATGGCGAAGCGGACGACGGCGGTTGTCCCGTCCGGGGCGCGGACGGTGACGTGGTCTTCGGGGCCGTCGGGGCCGGGGACCAGCAGCTGCCCGATCCGCTGCCAGGGGCCGGCGGCGGACGGCCAGGCGGCGAGGTAGGCGTACTCCTCGCCGACGCTGTCGACGCGGACGGTTGGCGCGTCGCGTGGTGGGAAGGGCGCGGCGGCGTCAGGCACGCGGGGGTTCCTGGGCGCGGCGGTTGGCTTCGCCGAGGCGGCGCAGCGTTGCCAGTTGGGCGCGGAAGGTCTCGGCGTCGGGGATGTCGAGGCGGGAGCGCATCTCGCGGGTGAGGCGGACCATGCCCGCGTCCGGGTCGTAGAGGAAGCCGAAGCGCTGGGCGCGGTCGTCCGGGACGACAGCCGCCTCCGCCTCGAAATCGATGGCGAGGCGCTCGCGCAGGGCGGGGTCCCCCTCGAAGGTGCGGATGGGGTCGGGCAGCTTCTTGTCCGGCAGCGACGACCACTCCCACCGCTGGCCGCCAACGGAATCGACCAGCTCGACGTGGAAGAGGCGGCCGAAGCCGCCCTGGGCGGTGGCGATGCGGCCGATGGCGATCTGCCCGTCGTAGCGCCCTTCGACACGCGCCTCCTCGACGTCGGCGGTCCCGTCGATGACGGCCGCCAGCGGCTCCAGCCGCGCCAACAGGTCTTCCTTGGCGCGGCGGTTCATGACCGCGGCCAGGTACGCGGTACCGGCCAGGGAGAGGAGGATGATGGCGCACATGGCGATGGCGGTGGCGAGGTACGGGTTCATGGGGGAAACGGTACCGCATTGGCTGTGAGCTATCAGCTATCGGCTATCGGCTATCAGCTATCGGCTTTCTGTGGTTGGCGGTGAGCAGCGCAGTGACGGACGCGCCTTTAGACTGATAGCCGATAGCCGATAGCTGATAGCCGATAGCCTGAAGGAGCGGACGTGTTGCCGGGCGGGCGGCGGTTTGCGTGGGATCTGGGGCTCGGGCGCGAGATCGGCTACGTCTTCTGGGCGATGATCGGGCTGGAGGCGGCGTTCGGGGCGTACGTCGGCATCTGGCCGCTGTGGATCGAGGCGCTGGGAGCGCCGATCACCGTCGTCGGGCTGGTGCTTGGATCGTCCGGGTTGCTGCGGCTGCTGATTCTGGCGCCGAGCGCGGGGCTGGCGGATCGCATCGATCCGCGGACGCTGATCGTCGTCTCGCGCAGCATCACCGCACTGGGGATGATCACGGCGGCGCTGGCGACGCACTGGACGATGCTGGCCCCGATGGTGATCGGCAGCGCCATCGGGGAGATCGCGTTTCCGTTGACGCAGGCGCACCTGGCCGCGCACGCGGGGGAGCAGCGGGTGCGCGCTTTCACGCTGGTGTTCAATGTCGGCCCGGCGGTCGCCTTCGGCATCGCCCCGTTGATCTCCGGGGCGTTGATCGCGCTGTTCGACATGCGGGCCGCGTTCGTCTTCGCCGCGGCCTGCACCGCGTTCTCGGTCTACTTCTTCAGCCGCTTCTCGCCGCGGCCGAAGCGGGCGAAGGACGAAGCTCCCCCGGCGCCGACGTCGTACCGCGAGGCATTGGCCGAGCCGGACGTGAAGCGGCTCATCAGCCTCCAGTTCGCGACGATCTTCTCGCTGGCGCTCGGGATTTCGTTGCTGGCGCCGTTTCTGAACGACCAGCGGGGCATCTCGCCGGCGGTGGTGGCGATGCTGGGGGGGATCGGGTCGGCGGGGTCGGTCGCCTTCGGGCTGGTGGTGACGCGCAGCCGGTGGCTGCAACGCCACCCGCTCTACGGCGTCGCCTTCGGCATCGGGATGGTGATGGCGACCTTGGCCATCGTCATCTCGACGCAGGCGGTGTGGCTGATCGCCTTGGCCTTCCTCGGCCGGGGCGGGCTCTGGTCGGCGTGGGGACTGTTCGCCGCGGCGTTGAGCGAAGCGGTGCGCAGCGACCGCATCCGGCCCCGCGTCTTCACCCTGAGCGAGATGATGGCCGGCTCTGCCTTCTCGCTGGCCCCGATCATCTCCGGGCAGCTCTACGCGATTCGGGCCGAGGGGCCGCTGCTGGCGTCGCTGGCGGCGTGCTCGGTGCTGATTCCGGTGCTGCTCGTGGCGCAGAAGCGGTCGCTGCCGGGGCGGGAGTTGAGCGAGGAGGACGTGGCGGCGGCGGGGCGGCTGGTCGATCCCGAAGCCGCATAGGGAGGTAAGGCGCCGTGCCATCCGTGACCGTCGAGGCATTCGTCATCGACGACATCAACGAAGCGAAGTTTTGGTCCCACGGGCTGAGCAGGGAGGATGTCCTCGAAGTTCTCGGCAATCGCCGGGTAGTGACCCGGAATCGCAAAGGCCGAGCGGCGAACTACCTGCTCATCGGCCGCGACGACCGCAATCGCTGCCTGACGATCCCGATCTTGCCAACGTCGGACCCGTATACTTGGCGACCAGTTACTGCCTGGCCCTGCAAGCCGAGCGAGGCCGCGAAGTTGCGGTAGCGATGTCAAGGTAAAGCCAATGGCCCCCAAGAACGACGATCGATTGGGCGAACCTCTGGACGATGAGGAACGCGAGTTGATGGATCCGGAAACCTGGGACTGGGACTCGATCGAAGAGCTCCCGCCGGCTGCGAACCCGAGCGCCGTCCTGCCTGTCCGGTTCTCGCTCGACGAGATGAAGCGTGTCGGACAAGCCGCGGATGCCGAAGGGTTGTCGATCTACGAGTACGTCAAGCAATCCACGTTGATGCGCGTGATGCACGGCGCGTCGCGCTGACTTCTGATCTCAGGCGCGCTGGCTGGTCTCCCCAAGCAGCCGATCTTCCCCGATAGGCGAAATCACGTTCGTTGCCGTATAGTGTCTGAACAATAAAAGACGCCTCAATCCTGCACGCCCGATTCGATCGCGCGATCCGCCCGGCGCCGCGCCCGGGAGATGGGAGCGGCCGTTGGCATACGCGCATTCCCGGAACGCCCAGGGGCTTCGCCACGACCTGGGCGAGCATCTGCATGCCGTGGCGATGCTGGCTGCCTCGTACGCGGAGGCGTTCGGCGGCGGGGAGTTCGCCAGGATGGCCGGCCTTCTGCACGACATCGGCAAGGCCAGCCCCGCGTTTCAGGCCTACCTCGCCGCCTGCGAGCGGGAGCCGGAGCGGCGACACCGCACGGTCGACCACAAAGGCGCCGGCACGCTGGCGGCGCTGGAGCATACCGACGAGCTGGCCTTCCTCGTCCACGGCCATCACGGTGGCCTGCCGGATAAGGCCGCGCTCATCACCCGCCTCAAAGAGCTTCGCGGCCGGCCTGAGTTGGCCGATCTCCTGGCGCAAGCGGCGAAATCTGACTTGCTTCCCCAACGAAACGCACCGGGAGATGCCCTCTTCCCCGAGTTCGCGTCTAGCGAATTGGCTGTCGAGACCTTCCTGCGGATGGCGTTCTCGGCGCTGGTCGACGCCGACCACCTCGACACCGAGCGCCACTTCAGCCCGGAGCAGACCGCCGTGCGCGAGGGCGCCCCGGACCTGTCCACGCTCGCCGCGCGGCTGCGCGCGGCGCAACAGTCGCTCAGCGGGCAGAAGTCCGACCCGGTCAATCTGGTCCGGGACGAGGTCTACCGGGCCTGCCTCGACGCGGCCCGCCTGGCTCCCGGCTTCTTTCGCCTGACTGTGCCGACCGGTGGCGGCAAGACCCGCTCGGGTCTGGCCTTCGCGCTGGAGCATGCGCTGATCCACGGGCTGCGCCGCGTGGCCGTGGCCGTCCCGTTTCTGACCATCACCGACCAGACCGCCACGGTCTATCGGGACGTGCTCGGCGAAGGCCGCGCCGTGCTCGAGCACCACTCCGAAGCAAGCGCCCGCGACGACGAGGCCGGCAGCCAGGAGTACGATGCACTATGGCGGCGCCTGGCGACCCAGACCTGGGACGCCGCGGTCGTCGTCACCACGACCGTGCAGCTCTTCGAGAGCCTGCTGGGACGCTCCACCCGCGCCTGCCGAAAGCTGCACCGCCTGGCACGTAGCGTCATCCTGCTCGACGAGGTGCAAACGCTGCCACCGCCGCTCCTGGACCCGATCCTGAGCGTGCTGCGGGAGTTGGTCGCCAACTATGGCGCATCGGTCGTGCTCTGCACGGCCACTCAACCCGTGTTCGCCAAAGCCCCTGGATTCGAGCCGCTCGGCGACGTGCGCGAGATCGTGCCGGACCCGGCGCGCCACTTTCGGACCTTGAAGCGCGTCGCGTACGACTGGCCCGCCCTGTCGGAGCCGGAATGGGACTGGCAGCACGTCGCCGCGGTTATGCGCGCCGAGCCGCGGGCGCTGGCCATCGTCAACACCAAGTCCCATGCCCTGGCGCTCCTGGACGCCCTGCACGATCCCGGCGCGTTCCACTTGTCGACCCTGCTGTGCGGAGCGCACCGGCGCGATGTCCTGGCGCTGATCCGTGGCCGCCTCGAACGCGGCGAACCCTGCCGGGTCGTCAGCACGCAGGTGGTGGAAGCCGGGGTCGACATCGACTTCCCGGTCGTGCTGCGGGCCATGGGACCGCTCGACCGCATCGTGCAGGCGGCTGGCCGCTGCAATCGGGAGGGACGCCTGGCGCAGGGCCGCGTCGTCGTCTTCAAGCCGGCCGGTGGTGGGATGCCGCCGGGTCCGTATCGCGCGGCGGGGGATCTAACCGAAGGCTTGCTGCGCGGCGGCATCCCCGACATGGACGATCCGGCGCTCTTCGAGCGGTACTTCGGCTCGCTCTTCCCGCTGCTCAGCCTGGACGCCAAGGAGATTCAGCCCAAGCGCCGCCGCTTCTCGTACGAGGCGGTCGCCGCGGCCTTCCGCATGATCGACGACGACACGCTCCCGGTCATCGTGCCGTATCGTGGGATCGCCACCGCGGAGGCAGCCGAGGCCGGACTCCATGCCATCGACCACGCCCAGCGATACGACGATCTGCTGCGGGATATCGAATCCGCCGTGGCGCGGGGCAGCGTCGGCCTGGCGCGCAGACTCTACGAACGCGCCCAACCGTACGTGGTGGCGCTGCGCCGTCGGCAGGCCGAGGAGGCGCAGAAGCAGGGGTTGCTCAGCGAGTTGCCGGGCGCCCTCTGGAAGTGGGAAGGAGGATACGACGTCATCCGCGGCCTCGTCGCGCCGCGCGATCCGGAGGAGTTTGTCATTTAGCCGCCGGGCATGGCGGCACAAGGAGGAGGAGTCGTGGCGAGCGAACCACCGTTGGCGGTAAAGGTCTGGGGCGATTTCGCCTGCTTCACGCGGCCGGAGATGAAAGTCGAGCGAGTCAGCTACCCGGTGATGACGCCGTCCGCCGCGCGGGGCGTGCTGGAGGCGATCTTCTGGAAACCGGAGCTCTCCTGGCAGATCGACGACATCTGGGTGCTCGAACCGATCCAGTACGTCTCGTTCCTGCGCAACGAGGTCAATTCGCGTGCCTCCGAGCGGGCGGCGCGCGACTGGATGGCCAACGCGGGCGGATTCGTGGCCAGCGAAGACCGCGCCCAGCGCCACACGCTGGCGCTGCGCGATGTCGCCTATCTGATCCACGCCCGGCCGGAACCGCGCAGCGGCCTCGACGCCGACCGCGCCAAGTTTCGCGACCAGTTCCGGCGCCGGGTGGCGCGCGGGCAGTGCTTCGCCACCCCCTATCTGGGTTGCCGCGAGTTCAGCGCCGGTTTTGGGGCTCCCGATGGATCGGAGCGGCCGATCCCGGATAGCGGCTCGCTGGGGCGGATGCTGCTGGAGATGGCCTATGCGCCCGATGGCGGCGGGGCGGCGACGCCGCTCTTTTTCGAGGGACGGCTTGACGGAGGGATCCTGCGGGTTCCCGCCGCCAGCCGTCAGGCGGCCTGACCATGCTCCTGCAACACCTTTGCACCTACGCCGACCGGCAGCTCCCCCTGCCGCCGCCGAGCTACCAGGAGCAACCGATTCGGTACGTCATCGACTTGACCGGCGACGGCCGCTTCCTCGGGATGATCGATACCAGCGATCCTTCGGCGCCGAAGCTGCGGCGGGGGCAACGACGATTAGCGCCCGCGCTCGTCCGCACCTCCGGGGTGCGCGCCAAGCTGCTGGCGGACAAGGCGTCGTACGCTTTGGGTTTCGTCCCGCCAGGCGAATCTCCCAAGCGCGAGGGCCAGGAGCACGAGGCGTTCGTCGCGCTCGTGGCGGCGTGCGCTGCGGCGACGAGCGATTTGGCTGTCTCCGCGGTCGCCCGCTTTCTCGAGGCGTTGGGGGCTGCGTCTGTCCCACTGCCCGCGGATTTCGATCCGGGGGGCACGATCACGTTTCGGGTGGACGGCGTTTTCCCCATCGACCGGCCCGACGTGCAGGCGTTCTGGGCTTCGCTGCAGGCGTCGGGCGATGCGCCGGTCATGCCGTGCGTCGTCTGCGGGCAGGAGCGGCCGGTCCTGGCCGGGCACCCGGTCCCCATCAAGCCGATCCCCAACGGGCAGACCTCCGGCAATTTCCTGATCTCGGCTAACGCCAAGGCGTTTGAGTCGTATGGTCTGGAGCGATCGCTCATCGCCCCGACGTGCGCGCCCTGCGCCGAGAAGTACGGCACGGCGCTGAACGCTCTGCTCGCGGGAGCCGATTCGCGCCTGCGCATTGGCGGCAACGTCTACGTCTTCTGGACGGCGGAGCGCACCGGGTTCCGCCCCGGCAGCCTCCTCTCCGACCCCGACCCGGCCGAGGTGCGGGAGCTGCTCGACGCCGCCCGCTCGGGCAAGGAAGCCGCTACCGAGATCGACGACGTGGCCTTTTACGCCGTCGGGCTCAGCGCCAGCGGGGCCCGCATCGCCGTCCGCACCTGGATCGACTCTACGGTCGGCGCCGCGCGCTCCCGCCTCGTCCGCTACTTCGCGTTGCAGGAGATCGTGGACGCCTATGGCGAGGCGGGGCCGGCCCTGCCGATCTGGCGCCTCGCCGGCTCCACCGTGCGCGATCCGCGCAAGGAGGAGCCGGCCCCTGGCGTGGCCGATGGGTTGTTCGAACTCGCGTTGGCGGGCCGGCGGTTGCCGCAAGACGTGCTCGCCCGTGCCGTGCAACGCTGCCGGGCCGGCCAAGGCGTCAGCCGCGAGCGCGCCGCCCTGATCAAGATGGCGCTCGGTTCCGAGCAAGGATGGACCAACGAAAGGATCGAGACGATGAGCGGACTCGACGCGGCGAACCGCGATCCTGCCTACCTGTGCGGCCGTCTGCTGGCGGTGCTCGACGCCATCCAGCAGCAGGCTATTAGCCCGAACGCCACCGTGGTCGACCGGTTCTACGGCTCGGCGTCATCGGCCCCGGCCTCGGTGTTCGGGAATTTGCTCGACAACGCCCAGAACCATTTGGCGAAGCTGCGCAAGGAGCCGCGCACGCGGGGCGCCGGGATCGCACTCGATGGGCGCCTGATGGACGTGATGGACGGCCTCGACGGCTTCCCCCCGACCCTGACCCTCCCCCAACAGGGCCTGTTCGCTCTCGGCTTCTACCACCAGCGCGCCGCCGACCGCCGTGCCAGGCGCGAACGCGCCGAAGAGCGACGGAGTGGCGCGGAATCTGGCGCCGCCGAACCCGACGCCGCCGAATCGGACCTTGACGAGTGATCTGGACCAGGCAACGCGGCGATATGCACAACCAGACAGGAGACCAGCGATGAGCGCCACGACGGAGCAGACGACCCCGGCGACGACCAGCGGCCAAGCTCACCTCGACCCCAACCGCCGCCACGACGCGGTGCTGCTCTTCGACGTCAGCGACGGCAACCCGAACGGCGACCCCGACGCCGGGAATCTGCCCCGCGTCGACCCGGAGACGATGCAGGGGCTGGTCACCGACGTCTGCGTCAAGCGCAAGATCCGCGACTGGGTCGACGCCACCCGCGGGACCGAGGACCGATACAAAATCTACGTCCAGGGCGACGTGGCGTTGAACGACCTCCACCAGCGCGCCTACACCGAACTTGGCATGTCGGCGAGAGGCACGAAACAGGCGCGGGCCGATGTCGAGCGCGCACGAAAGTGGATGTGCGACAACTTCTTCGACATCCGCACCTTCGGAGCGGTGATGACCACCGGCGTAAACGCGGGGCAAGTGCGCGGTCCGATGCAGCTCACGTTCGCCCGCTCCCACGACCCGATCGTGCCGCTCGACCTCTCGATCACGCGCATCGCCATCACCCGGCCGGAGGACATGCAGACGGTCGACGCCGAGGGGGAAGAAGGAGGCGGCAAGCGCACCGAGATGGGCCGCAAGCCGTTCGTCCCCTACGGCCTCTACCGGGCGCACCTCTTCGTCAACCCCCACTTCGCGGCGCGCACCGGGTTCGACGCCGCCGACCTCGCCATCGTCTGGGAGGCGCTCGTGCGGATGTGGGATCTGGACCGCTCCGCCTCGCGCGGGATGATGGCCTGCCGCGGCTTGTACGTCTTCAGCCACGAGTCGCCGCTGGGCAACGCGCCCGCGCACCAGCTTTTCGAGCGCGTCAGCGTCGGCCGCGAAGCGGATGTCGCCGCCCCGCGCCGCTTCGATCAGTACGAGGTCGCCGTGAACGAGGACGACATGCCTCCCGGCGTGACGCTCACGCGCGTCGTCGGATAGGAACCCCGCGCCGGGGCCGCGTCCTGCAGCCCCGGCGCCCGCCAAGACTCTGGACCCCGCGAAGGAGTCGACGATGACCGCCGACCCCGCGCCTCGCTGGCGCGACGACGAACTGGTGCCGATCTCGGCGCTGGAGCACTGGAGCTACTGCCCGCGCCAGTGCGCCCTCATCCACCTGGAGCAGACCTACGACGAAAACCTCTACACCCTGCGCGGCAACCGCGCCCACCGCGGCGCCGACGAGCCCGGCGTCGCCTCGGCCCGCGGCGTGCGCGTGGTGCGCGCCATGCCCATCTGGTCGGCGCGGCTGGGGCTGACTGGCCGCGCCGATGCCGTCGAGTTTCGCGGCGAGACGCCCTACCCCATCGAGTACAAGTCGGGCTCCTCGCGGAGCTGGGAGCACGAGGCGGTGCAGCTCTGCGCCCAGGCGCTCTGCCTGGAGGAGATGCTGGGCGTGGCCGTGCCCGCCGGGGCCGTCTGGTACCACGGCTCGCGGCAACGGCGCGAGATCGCGTGCGATGCCGCGCTGCGGGCGCTGGTGGAGGAGGTCACCCACGCCATCCGCGCCATGCTGGCCGGGGAGCGCCTGCCCGCGGCCGCGAACGACGCGCGCTGCCCCAAGTGCTCGCTGTTCGAGGCCTGCCTGCCGGCCCTGACGGCGCGGCCGGCCCGGCTGCGCGGCTTCATGGCCGAGCTGTTCCACCCCGCGCCGGACGAGGACCGGCTCGATTCGGCATAGGAGGCCGTCATGCACCAACTGCTCAACACCCTCTACGTCCAGACCGACCGCGCCTACCTCCACCTGGACCACGACACCCTGCGCGTTGAGGTGGAGCGCGAAACGCGGCTGCAAGCGCCGCTGCTGCAACTGTCGGCGATCGTCTGCTTCGGCGACATCCTGCTCAGCCCGGCGCTGCTGCACCGCTGCGCCGACGACGGGCGGGCCGTGGTCTGGCTCGACCGCAACGGGCGCTTCAAGGCGCGGCTGGAGGGGCCGTCCAGCGGCAACGTCCTCCTGCGCCGCGCCCAGCACCTGGCCCTGAGCGACCCCTGGCGGCGCCAGGACATCGCCCGCAATCTGGTGGCCGGCAAGATCCGCAACGCCCGCCATGTGCTGTTGCGCGGCGCCCGCGACACCTCGGACGGCGACGAGGCGCTCTTCCTGCGTGACGCCGCGGAGCGGCTGCGCGTCATCGTCGAACGTCTCCCCGACCGCGACGACCTCGACCTGATGCGCGGCGACGAGGGGGAGGCGGCGCGGAGCTATTTCGACGTCTTTGGTTGCCTGGTCCGCACCGATCGGGAGGCGTTCGGCTTCGTGCTGCGGTCGCGGCGCCCGCCGCGGGACCGCATCAACGCGCTGTTGAGCTTCCTCTACACGCTGCTGCGCGCCGATTGCCTGGCGGCGCTGGAGGGGGTAGGGCTCGACGCCCAGGTCGGCTTCTTCCACGCCCTGCGTCCGGGGCGGCCGGCGCTGGCGCTCGACCTGATGGAAGAGCTGCGCCCGGCGGTGGCCGACCGCCTGGCGCTGAGCCTGGTCAACCTCGGCCAATTGAACCGGGACGACTTCGAGGAGCAGCCGGGCGGGGCGGTCTACCTCTCGGAGAGCGGGCGGCGCACGACGATCGTGGCCTACCAGAAGCGCAAGCAGGAGGAGGTCGAGCACCGGGTGCTGGAGCGCAAGGTTCCGGTGGGGTTGCTGCCGCACGTGCAGGCGCGGCTGCTGGCGCGGCATCTGCGCAACGACCTGGCCCACTACCCGCCGTACCTGGCGCGATAACTGGAGGATAGGCGGTGGAGATTCTGGTCGCGTACGACGTGTCGACGCAGACGCGAGCGGGCCGGCGCCGGCTGCGGAAGGTGGCGACGATCTGTCTCGGGTTCGGGCAGCGGGTGCAGCAATCGGTCTTCGAGTGCCAGGTGACGGCGGCGCAGCTGGAGGAGTTGGAGGACCGGCTGGTGCGGACGATGGACCAGACGCAGGACAGCATCCGCATCTACCGGCTGGCCGAACCGCGGCAACGGTACCTGCGCATCCACGGCGCCAAGCCGGAGTTCGACCTCCGCGAACCGCTGATCGTGTGAGCCGGGGCTGCTCTGCGCGAACCGGTCGTGATGCAGAAAGGGCCAGGAGGTTCGCGCAGAAATCTGCCCAGGTTTGCGGAGATTCGGTGCGCGGAGGGCGCCGGGTTGGGGTGTTCTTGGCCGCAGGGCTTGCGAACCGCGCAAGATTTGCGTAGCTTTGCGCCGTTGCACCCGCTCTTCGGGGTGGGTGGGGATTGAAACCACCGCAGCCGCACCGCCGTCGCCTCGGGCTCGCGTTGCACCCGCTCTTCGGGGTGGGTGGGGATTGAAACTCGCCAGCGCGCTCGGGCCGGCCGCCCGCGGTCGCCGTTGCACCCGCTCTTCGGGGGGGGTGGGGATTGAAACCCCGTGGGCGGC
>CALMZR010000112.1 GCA_937870845.1 uncultured Chloroflexota bacterium | reverse complement strand
GCCATGACCGGCCTCGTCAAGCGCGCCGCCGGCACGGCGGTCAAGGCGATCGCCGACCGCGCCGTGGCCAAGGTCGAGGCGCCCGAGCCGGTCAGCATCGGCGCCCCGGTCTCCCGCATCGACGCCCACCTCAAAGTCACCGGCGCCGCGACTTACGCCTCCGACGTCCGCCTGCCCGGCATGGCCTACGCCGCCCTCGTCCCCGCCACGATCGCGCGGGGACGGATCGCAACCATCGACGCGGCGGAGGCCGCCTCGCTCCCCGGCGTCATCGCCGTCTTCACCCACCAGAACGCGCCACGGCTGCACAAGAACCTCGTCCCCCAGCTCGGCGCCGGGCGCTGGTCGATCGGGCGCGATTTCCGGCCGCTGCAGGACGACCGCGTCCGCTTCGCCGGCCAGCCCCTCGCCCTCGTCGTCGCCGAGACCCACGAGCAGGCGCACGACGCCGCCTCGCGCGTCCGCGTCACCTACCACGAAGAGCCGGCCAACACCGACCTCTCCGCCGCGCTGGAGGACGCCCACCCGGCAAAGCCCCGCATCGGCAAACCCGATTACGCGCGCGGCGACGCCCAGGCCGCGCTCCTCACTGCCCCGGTGCGCGTCGAGGCGGAGTACGCCACCCCGCCCCAGACCAACAACCCCCTCGGCTTGTTCGCCACCGTCGCCGTCTGGGAAGGCGACCGGCTCACCCTCTACGATGCCAACCAGTTCACCCGCAACGTCGGGAAGTCGGCCGCCAGAGTTCTCGGCATCGAAGGCGACGCTGTGCAGGTCCGCTCACCGTTCGTCGGCGGCGGCTTCGGCGCTGGGTTGCGCGCCTGGCCGCACACGTGGCTGGCGGCGATGGCGGCGCGAGAAGTGGGGCGGCCGGTCAAGCTGGTCCTGCCGCGGCCGCAGATGTTCACCGCCGTCGGCCGCCGCGCGCAGACCATCCAGCACGTCACCCTCGGCGCCGAGCGGGACGGCACGCTGACCGGCATCGCGCACCACGCCACGCACGACGTCTCGCGCGACGAGGAGTTCGTCGAGGCGCTGGGCACGGCGACGCGCATGCTCTACGCCTGCCCGAACGTCGAGACCCGCTACCGCGTCGCCAAAGTCGACCGCTCGACGCCGACCTACATGCGCTGCCCCGGCGAATCGGAGACCCTTTTCGCCCTGGAGAGCGCCCTCGACGAGCTGTCCTACGCCCTCGGCATGGATCCAGTCAAGCTGCGCCTGCGCAACGACGCGACGATCAACCCCGAAAACGACCGTCCCTGGTCGAGCAAATCCCTCACTGCCTGCTACGAGCGCGGCGCCGACCTGTTCGGCTGGTCGCGGCGCACGCCGGAGCCGGGCTCGATGCGGGAGGGGAACGTCTGCATCGGCTACGGCACGGCTACGGCTGCGTACCCCGCCTACACCCTCCCCGCCGCCGCCGAACTCTCCATCGATCCAGACGGCTTCGCGACCGTGCGCAGCGCCGCCACCGACATCGGGCCGGGCACCGCCACCGCGCTGGCCCAGGTCGCCGCCGACGCGCTCGGCATCCCGGTCGACCGCGTCCGCTGCGAGATCGGCGACTCGCGCTTCGCCAAAGCGCCGCAACAGGGCGGCTCCATGATCGCCGCCAGCGTCGGCTCGGCGGTCCATGCCGCCGGTCTCGACTTACGCCAGCAGGCCATCGCCTTCGCTGTCGCCGACCCGAGCTCCCCCCTCTTCGGAGTCGCCCCCGAGGCCATCGCGGCGCGGGACGGTCTGCTGCTGATCGAAGCCGCCCCCGCCCGCTCCGACTCCTACGAGGCCCTGCTGACCCGCTCCGGCCAGGACCGCTTCGTGGCCGAGGCGACTTCGCGCGCCCTAGCGCAGCGGCTGGGCCACTCCTGCATGGCCTTCGGCGCCCAGTTCGCCGAGGTCCATGTGGATGTCGATCTGCGAACGGTTCGCGTGCCGCGCCTCGTCGGCGTCTTCGGCGTGGGGCGGGTCATCAACCCGACGCTCGCTGCCAGCCAGCTCACCGGCGGCATGATCTGGGGCCTCAGCCAGGCCCTCCTCGAAGAGACTGTCTACGACCACCGCCTCAACCGCATCGTCAACGCCTCCCTCGGCGACTATCTGATGCCGGTCAACGCCGATGTCCAGTCCGTCAAGGCCGAATGCCTCCCCGAAGACGACCCCTACGTCAACCCCCTCGGCGTCAAGGGCGTCGGCGAGATCGGCATGGCCGGCGTGGCTCCCGCCATCGCCAACGCCGTCTACCACGCCACCGGCATCCGCGTGCGCGAGCTGCCGATCGCCATCGAGAAGCTGCTGTGACGAGGGTGATAGGGTGACCGGGTGTCAGGGTGACAGGGAGATCGTTGGCCGCCGGCAGCGCCTTTGGCATGATCGGACGTCCATCACCCTGTCACCCCAACACCCCATCACCCCGTCACCCGCGTCTACTGCGCCAAATACCCCCCATCCACCGGCAATATCGCCCCGGTGATGAACGAGGCGTCGTCGGAGGCAAGGAACAGAATCGCTGCCGCGACTTCGCTCGGATCGCCGATGCGCCCCATCGGGTGCGCCTGCTCGATCGCCGCCAGGTACTCCGCGCCGCCGGGTTCGTCCGGCAATTGCATGACGCGCTCGGTGCGGATCGTGCCGGGGGCCACGGCGTTGACACGGATGCCGCGGTCGGCCCACTCGATGGCCAGGTGCCTGGTGATGCCGGAGGCGACGAACTTGGCCGGGCCGTAGGTCGATTGCCGCTTCTGCCCCGCGAGCCCGGAGATGGAGGAGAGGCAGACGATCGCCCCGCCGCCGGTTTCGAGCATCGCCGCGATGGCGTACTTGCACGTCAGCCACATGCCGCGGCCGTCGATGGCCATCACCTGATCCCAATCCGCCGCCGACGACTCCAGGATGTCGCCCAGGGGGATGATGCCCGCGTTCGCTACCAGCACGTCGAGCCGCCCGTAGCGGTCGACGGCTGCCTGGATCATGCGCTGGGCGTCTTCCACGATCGAGACGTCGCCCACGACCGCCTCCACCTCCGCCCCGGACCCGCGCAACTCTTCACCAAGCGCCAGCAGCGGCCCTTCCTGGATGTCGGTCAGAACCAGCCGCGCCCCTTCCCACGCGAAGCGCACGGCCGTGGCGCGCCCGATCCCGAACGCCGCGCCGGTGACGACGCACGATTTTCCTTCTAGCCGGTTCATGCGCTCCCTCCCTCGCCTCGTCGATACTCGTCATCGGCGCCGTGCTGGACACCACCCGTGTCGCGACCACCGAAGTGAAGCATCTCGCCCCGGAAGAGGAGCCCGTCATGGCGCCCGACACGCCGGAGACACCGGCGGATTTCGCGATCCGCCCCGCCCGCCCCGACGAAGCCGCGGCGCTCTCCGCGCTGGCGCTCCGCTCCAAGGGGCACTGGGGCTACGATGCCGCGTTCCTGGCCGCCTGCCGCGCCGAGCTGACCTTTTCCCCGGACGACCTGATCGACGCGCTGACGTTCGTCGCCGACGCTCCTGATGGGCCCGCCGGCTTCTACCGCCTGCTCGTGCAAGAAAACGGAGTAGCTGAGCTGGACGACCTCTTCGTCGATCCTGCCTTCATCGGCCGTGGCGTGGGCAAGCGGCTCTGGCAGCACGCCGTGGCGCAAGCCGCCGCGCTCGGCTGCACGGAGATGACGATCCAGAGCGACCCGTTCGCCGAGGGGTTCTACCGGGCGATGGGCGCGGAGCGCGTCGGCGAGCGGGAATCGGGGAGCGTGCCGGGGCGGATGTTGCCGCTGCTGCAGTACGGGCTTGGGAGTCGATAAAGCATCGCGCCAAAATCGCGTCATTCCGACGAAGGAGGATACGCGGCGCTCAGGAAACGTCCATCCCTTGGGGCCGAGATTCTTCGCTTCGCTCGGAATGACACCCCGAGCGTGTCGCGCATCAGGCGCAGCAAACACGGCGCGCAGATGCCAAAGATGCCAAAGATGCCAAAGATGCCAAAGATTTCGGGGGGCCCGGAGTGACGCAGAGGGCGCCGCCGAAACGCCCGCGGCCGGGGGGCTCCGGACACGGGCGTTTCGTGGGTCGCGGCTGGAGAGGACCGGCCGCGCGCGATCGTTCTCATGAGGCGCTACGCGGGAATGCGCTCCTCACGCACCAGCACGTCCTCGCCGCTGTGGCCGCGCAGCCCCGCCAGCTCGCGGGCGACGAGGCGGCGGCGCTCGATGGCATCGCGCGGCACGAAAGGGCGGCCGGCTTCGTCGGGGATCGAGGCGATGGCTCCGTCTTCCGCCCAGCCCAGCACCAGCTCCGGGGCGATGCCGAGCCGATCCGCGGCCTCGTCGACGCTGATGAGACCGTCGTCGCCGTAGGCGGCGCGGGCGGCGCGGGCCACGATGCGGCCGATGGCGGTGAACCAGAACCAGCGGGGAATGACCATCTGCTCGGCGGCCAGCGGGCGCAGCAGCAGGTCGGAGACGCGGGCGGCGGTCTCGCGCACCTGGTCGCGGCTGACGTCGCCGTAGCCGGCGACGGCCAGCAGGCGCAGATCCTGCCCCAGCGGGCTCTGGCGCAGCTCGGCCAGGCTCGGCGAGAACGACCGCTTGCCGATGGCGGCGCCGACCGCCCGGTGATGATCGGCGACCAGACGCAGGACGGTGTCGATGACCTCTTCGTCGTCCCAGGCGTGGTCGTCGCCACGGACGGACGGCGCTTCGTCCACGGCGATGTCTATTGGCGGAAAGAGCGTAGCGAACTCGCGCATGATGAACTCCTCGATGGCGACCGTGATCCGGGCAGGGCGGCGGGAACCTTCCCGTTCGCAATTCCTGTGCCCAGAGGTCACAGGTCTTGCTCTATTGTACGTACAGCGCGCATGTTCGGTTTCACCATCGGCGCCCGATTCGGGGTCCATTCGGGTAGGAGATAACAGATTCTGGGTGGCAATCGTCAAATCGGTGCTATAGGACGAGGCCGCAACGATCTTTCATCACTATTTCAGAAGTGCGAAGAGCTATTGCGCGCTTCAATATGTTCCACGGCTGCGGGAGGCGAGAGGCGAGAGGACGAACAGGCGCGGCGCACAGCGCATGGGCACGACACGGCATGCCACGTTCCTACCGGCTCTTCTCCCGCCTCCCGCCTACATCGCTTCCGGCGCCGCGATCCCGAGCAGCGCCAGGCCGTTGGCCAGCGTGCGGCGGGTGGCGGCGGTCAGCGCCAGGCGGGCGGTGCGGGTCGGCTCCGGGGAGGTCAGCACCGGGCAGGCGTGGTAGAAGTCGTTGAAGCGCTTGGCCAGATCGTAGACGTAGGAAGCGATCAGGAGGGGCCGGTACTCGACGGCAGCGCGCTGGATCTCCTCCGGCAGGGCGGCGATTCCTTGCAGCAGACCCAGCTCCTCCGGCTGCAAGGCGCCGAAATCGAGGCCATCCAGCTTCGGCAGCAACGATTCTTCGGTTTCGCCGGCGTGCTCCAGGATGCGGCTGGCGCGCGCGTGCGCGTACTGGATGTACGGCGCGGCGTGGCCGTCGAATGAGAGGGCTTCTTCCAGGTCGAAGGTGACGACCTTGTTGTTGTCCCGCGCCAGCATCGCGTACTTCAGCGAGCCGAGCGCGACCTGCCAGGCGACCTCCTCCTTGCGCTGCGGCGACAGCTCCGGGTTCTTCTCCTCGATAATCTCCCGCGCCCGCGCCAGCACGGCGTTGCGCACGTCGTCGTAGAGGGGTGCGTTCCCCTTGCGCGAGGAGATGACCCCCTCGGGCAGCACGACCATCTCGTAGCCGAGGTGGTAGGCCTGCTTCGCCTGCTCGAACCCCCACAGCTCCAAAATCTTGAAGATCTGCTGGAAATAGAGCGACTGACGCACGTCGACGACCCAGATGGCGCGATCGACCCCCAGCTCCTCGAACTTGCGCCGGGTGAGGGCCAGATCCTTGGTCGAGTAGAGCGAGCTGCCGTCGGAGCGGAGGACGGGCATGGTGCGATAGGTCGGCTCCTCCAGCCCGAGCTTTTCGTCGATCTTCACCACGGTCAGGCCTTCGGACATCTCGGCGATGCCGATCTCCAGCAGCTCCTGCACCATCCGCTTGCCCGGCTCGTCGACCTCGCTCTCGTAGAGCCAGACATCGAACTCGGCGCCCAGCTCGGCGAAGATGCGCCGGAAATCGGCCATGCTCCATTCGCGCGTCCGCTCCCAGAGCGCCACGAACGCCGGATCCTGCGCCTCCCAGCGGGCGAACTCTTCCCGCACCTCGTCCCGCCAGCCAGGGGAGGCGGCCCACCATTCGTCCATGCGCGCCGCCAGCGTTTCCCACCGCGCCAGGCGCTGCTCGGGAGTCATCGTCGGTTCCGGCTCGCCCTCGACCGGGACGTACGGCTTGGGCGCCGCGACCTCGGCGCGGAGCTGGTCGCCGACGATCGGCCAGAACTTGGGGATGACGTCGTCCTCGCGCAGCAGGTCGTCCTTGATCGGCTGCGCCTGCACGATGCGGCCGAGCAGGTAGGCGATGTCCTCCCCGTCGGCGCCCTTGCGCCACAGGTATTTCAGCAAACGGTCGATGACCGCGACGAACGCCTGGTCCTCCGTGGCGAGGAGTTGCAGGAAGTCGAGGACGTCCTTGCGGAAGTTGAGCCGGGCGTCCGACTCGGCGTAGACCTCCCCCAGCCAGCGGCCGCGCGCCTCGGGGCTCTCCGGCTCCTCACCCGTGTGGAACCGCTCGTAGCACCAGAGGCACTTCACCACGTGCATGCCGATGTCGCCGATGTAGTTGGCGTCCTGCACCTCGTAGCCGGCGGCGCGCAGGATGTTGGCGATCGCCACGCCGAGGACGGAGTTGCGCAGGTGCCCGACGTGAAACGCCTTGTGGGTGTTCGGCTGCGAGTGCTCGACCATCACCAGCTCGGCGATGGGCGCGCCCTGCCCGTACTCCGGGCCGCGGCGCAGCACCTCCTCGATCAACGCCGCGGCGACGGCGTTGCCGTTGAAGGCGATGTTGACGTACCCGTTGACCGCCTCCACCGACCCGAAGAGGGGATTGCCGCTCTTCGCGACCCGCTCGGCGATCTCCTCGGCCAGCAGCGGCACGCGCTCGCGCACCGCGCCGGAGGCCAGCGCCTTCGCTTCCTTCCTGGAGAGCCCCTCGAGCTGGCCGCTCGCCTCCAGGTCGCGCATCACGGCCTCGTTGGCCAGCCCGTACGCCGCCGACGTCGCCAGTCCCCACGTCCCCTCGAAGGGGAGCGGCCGCAGATCGACGGTGCGCGGCCTGAAGCCAAGATCCGCCAGCGCCGCCGCGATGGCCTCGGCCGCCTGCCGTTCGCCGCGCGCGATGATGCCGCCGCCATTGCGGCCGTTGGCGGACGGCCGGGCAGGGGTCTCCTGAGGGGCGGGCGTGGGTTCTGCGACGGCGGTCTTCGGGGCGTCGGTCATGGCGGTCCTCGGGCCGGCGGCATGCCGGGGCATCTCTTTTGCGCGTGCGATGAAGTCCGGGCAACAGCGCGCGGCGCCGAGGCTGTTGACGGTTATGCTAATGATAGGAACTGGCATGGTGTCCCGGCCAACTTGGGGGGTCATTCCTCGCGGGAGCGGGCTCGGACGGATGCAACGCCCGGACGTGGGAGGTTGTCGTGCCTCGATTGCGGCATCTGGTGTGCCTGCTGCTTGCGCTGGGAATCCTGGCGCCGTGGCCGTGGTCGGCGCCGGGGCTGATCGCGCAATCGATCGCCACGCCCGAGGTCGATGGCCACTTCGCCGGTATGGTGGATGTCGGCGGTCGCATGCTCTATTTCGAATGCGAAGGATCTAGCAGTCCCACGGTGATCCTGGAGGCGGGCTTCCGTACCCGCGCCGACCTCTGGAGCGACGACCTCATCCAGCCGGACGCGCCACGGACGATGGTCCTTCCCGGCGTGGCCGAGTTCACCCGCGTCTGCGCCTACGATCGGCCGGGCACGGCCACCGTTCGCGACGGCGAGCTGCTGACTAGCCGCAGCGATCGCGCGCCCATGCCGCGCACCGCCGAGGACGCCGTCGCCGATCTGCACGCGCTGCTGGAGGCAGCGTCCATCCCCGGCCCGTACGTCCTCGTCGGCCATTCGTTCGGCGGGCTGTTCATGCGCCTGTACGCTGCCACGTACCCCGCGACTGTCGTTGGGATGGTACTCGTGGTCGCCGTCTCGGGGGCTCTGGAAGACGAGATGACGACCGACCAGTGGGCGGCCTGCGACGCCAGATGCCAGCC
>CALMZR010000111.1 GCA_937870845.1 uncultured Chloroflexota bacterium | reverse complement strand
CGCAGGAAGGCGGACGCGCGGACGTGTTTCTGGACGGCAAGAAGCTTGACCACATTGACGCTTACGTGGTCGAAGGCACATATGATTACGATCTCTGGCGCGCGTATGACTTGAAGCCCGGCAAACACACGCTGCGCATCGTGACGCGCGATGATGCCGATGCGCGTTCCAAAGGCAAGAATGTCGTGCTGCGGCGCACCATCATTTATCGCTAACGGTGTGGTGCGATGAAGAAAACAAACATTGCATTGGCGAGCAAGCGAACCGCCGTGTGGCGCAGCCTCCTGCTGCAATATGGAGGATTGCTGCTGGCGCTGCTGTTGTTGATGGTCGCCTTCAGCCTCAAGACCGACCACTTTCTCTCGCTCACGACCTTGCGCACCATCTCCAATCAGATTCCCTATGCGGTGCTGTTGGCAGTCGGGATGACCTGCGTGATGATTGTGGGGGGCATTGATCTTTCGGTCGGTTCGGTGATGTTCGTCGCGGCGGCGTTGGCGGGCAAGTTAGTGCTTGGCGGACAACCGTTGTGGCTGGCGTGTGCCGTGATTTTGCTGACGGGATTAGTGTACGGCGCGGTGAATGCGTTGTTCATCACGCGGCTGCGTGTGATTCCGTTCATCGTCACGCTGGCGATGCTCTCGATCCTGCGTGGGTTGGCGTACACCTTCACCGACGCCGCGGTGCAGAACGCGCATAACATCGAGGCGTTCCGCGCCATCGGGATCGGCTTCATCGCCCAATTGCCGGTGGTCGGGCGCGTCCCCTGGCCGGTAGTGATCACCGCGGTGATCTTCGCCGTCTTCGCCGTCATCCTCACCCGGACGACGCTGGGACGCTACATCTACGCCGTGGGCGGCAATCCGCGGGCGGCGGCGCTCTCCGGGGTGCGGGTCTACGGGGTGAAGACGCTGGCGTTCGTCATCACCGCCGTGCTGGCGGCGCTGAGCGCCTTCATCCTCATCGCGCGCATGAACTCCGGCCAGAATAACGCCGGCTTCGGCTTCGAGCTGCAGGTCATCGGGGCGGTGCTGCTGGGCGGGGCCAGCCTCGCCGGCGGGCAGGGGACGCTCGTCGGGACGTTGCTGGCGGTGCTGTTGCTGGGCACGCTCAACAACGGCATCATCCTGCTCGGGATCAACTCGCACTGGCAGGTGGCCGTCAACGGCTTCGCCATCCTGATCGCCGTCTTCCTCGACGCGCGGCGGCGGCGGGCGCTGGGGCAGGATTAGATGGCAGCGGCCCTCACCCCCCTGCCCCCCTCGCCCACCGCAGTGGGCGAGGGGGGAAAAGAGAACCGGGGCTCGGGACATGAGTGAGTCGATCCAGCCGATGCTCGAGATGCGCGGGATTCGCAAGGTCTTTCCGGGGGTGATCGCGCTCGACGACGTCGATTTCGACGTGCGGCCGGGGGAGGTGCATGCCCTGCTGGGGGAGAACGGGGCCGGCAAGAGCACGCTGATCAAGATCATCGCCGGGGTCTACCGGCGCGACGGCGGGTCGATGCTGGTCGATGGCCAGGACGTTGATTTTCGCAGCCCGGCCGACGCGCTGGAGCAGCGGATCAAGGTCGTCTACCAGGAGCTCGATCTGGTCGACGGGCTGAGCGTGGCGGAGAACGTTTTTCTCGGCGGCTATCCCAAGACTGCTAGAGGCTTCGTGGATTTTTCCGCGCTCAAGAGCCGGACGCGGGCGCTGCTCGCCGATCTGGGGCTGGAGATCGACCCGGACCTGCCGGTCGGGGAGCTGCGCGTCGCCGAGCAGCAGATGGTCGAGATCGCCCGCGCGCTGTCTCGGCAGGCGCAACTGATCGTCATGGACGAGCCGACGTCGGCGCTGAGTCCGGCCGAGGTGGACACGCTTTTCGCCGTCATCGCGCGGTTGAAAGCGCGCGGCGTGGCCATCGTCTACGTCTCGCACAAGCTGGACGAGATCTACCGCATCGCCGACCGGGTGACGGTCTTTCGCGACGGCAAGCGGGTCGTCACCGAGGAGGTCGCCAACACCACGCCGCGCCAGCTCGTCGCCTGGATGGTCGGCCGCGACCTGCAGGACCTCTTCCCCAAGAGCGAAGCGCATATCGGCCCTCCCCTGCTCGTCGTGGAGGGGCTCAGCGGCTCCGGGCTGCGCGACGTGTCGTTCACCGTCCACGCCGGGGAGGTGGTCGGCATCTTCGGGTTGATGGGCGCCGGGATCAACACGCTCGGCCGGGTCATCTATGGGGCCGCTCGTCGCGACGCGGGCACGGTCACGCTCGACGGCGCGCGGGTCCGGCCCAACGCGCCGCGGGACGCCATCGCCAAGGGGATGGGGCTGCTCACCGAGAGCCGCAAGGACGACGGGTTGGTGCTGCCGCTCTCCGTGCGCGCCAACATGACGTTGGCCGCCCTCGGCCGCTTCGCCGACCTGACCTGGATTCGGGGCGGGGCCGAGACGCGCGCCGCCGCCGAGTACGTCGACCGGCTGGGGATCAAGACGCCGTCGCTGCGGCAGCCGATCCGCTATCTCAGCGGAGGAAACCAGCAGAAGACGCTGATGGCGCGCTGGCTGCTGCGCCGGGACTCGCTGAAGCTGCTCATCCTGGCCGAGCCGACGCGCGGCATCGACGTCGGCTCGAAGGCGGAGATCTACCGCCTCATCGACGCCATGGCGCAGCGCGGCATGGGGATCCTGTTCATGTCGACCGAGATGCCGGAGATTCTGGGCATCGCCGACCGCATCCTGGTGATGCGCGAAGGGGCCATCTCGGCCGAATTCACGCGGGCGGAAGCGAGCCAGGAACGCCTCGTCGCGGCGGCGGCGACGACCGAACCAGAAGGCGAAGCGACGCTCGTGGCGCCGACTGGCGCGAGCGCGTAACAACGGATGGGATCGGGGAGGGTCATGTCGGCCATCGAACAGGACCGAACGCCGCATGCCTTGGCTCCGCGCCGCTCAGCCGGGATCGACCGGTGGGCGCTGCCGTTGATCCGCCACGAGGAGATCCTGCTCTTCGTGCTCTTCCTGATCGTCTGCGGGTTCTTCGCCCTCGCCGTCCCTGCCGCCCGTCAACCCGGAACGTATCTCGATCTGCTGCGCGACGTCTCGCCGAACCTGATCGCCGCCATCGGGGTGACGCTGCTGCTGCTGGCCGGGCAGTTCGATCTGTCGGTCGGCTCGATGCTCGCCTTCACCGGGGTGGCGACCGTTTCGACCTTCAACGCCACCGGCAACATGTGGCTCGGCATCCTGGCCGGGCTGCTGACCGGGCCGCTGGTCGGGGCCATCAACGGCTACCTGGTCACCGTGCAGGGCATGAGCTCGCTGATGACCACGCTGGGCATGCTCTTCGCCCTGCGCGGGCTCGTCTACGTCTGGACCAACACGACGCCGGTCGTCGACGAGAATCGATTCACCGCCTTCACCGCGTTCTACCAGGGGAGCGTCCTCGGCGTGCCGCTGCCGGGGCTGCTCGCCGTCGTCCTGATCGCGATCGGCGCCGTCTTGCAGGCGACCTCGGTCGTGTCGCCCTCCAACCTCATCGACTCGATGGAAAACGCCGAGTGGGACGGGTTGCTGCCGTACCTGACCCTTGCCAATCTCTACCTCGTCGGGTTCAACATCCTGCCGGCCTTCCCGATGGACGGTGGCCGCGTTTTGCGGGCGCTGCTGGCGCTGCGGATGGACTACGTCCGAGCGACAGGGATCGCCGTCTCCGTCGGGCAGGCGCTGGCGTTTCTGTTCGGATTGGCCGGCTTCGCCACGGGCAACTTCTTTCTGATCCTGATTGCCATCTTCATCTGGTTCGGCGCCTCGGCCGAAGGGCAGCAGGTGGCGGTGCGCGGTGTCCTCGGCGAGGCGACGGTCGGTCAGGTGATGACTCGCCAGCCGCAAAAGCTCTATCCGACCGATCCCCTGACGCGCGCCGTCGGTCTCACGTTAAGCACGTCCCAGGCCGATTTTCCCGTCGTCGATGGGAACGAGCGCGTCGTCGGTCTGCTGACGATGGACGACCTGCTGCGGGGATTGCAGGAGACGCCCGGTTCGCCCGTCGGCATGGTGATGCACCGGAATTTCCCGACGGCGAGTCCGGAGGAAACGATCGTCGCCGTCCAGGCACGGCTGGCGGAATCGCGCGTGCGCGCCATCCCGATCGTCGCGGCGGACGGCAGCCTGGCCGGGTTCCTGACCGCCGGCGACATCGGCGAGGCGTTCCGGCTGCTCTCGGTGCGGCCGCAGTTGATCGGGCGCGGGGCGGTGAACCGGTAAGCGGGGTGGCGGAAGGCGACCGGCGGTTGACGGGCGGTTGGGCACCCCCCATGATGCGTCCATGCATGCGCATCGCATCTGTCGTTAGAATCTGGCATGGCCGACCCGACGCCCGCCGACCGCACCCGTATCCACCCTGTGCTCCCGGCGCCGTTTCCCGACCGGGAACGACTTGGGCCGTATCTGCCGGTGGCGCTCACGAGTTTCGTCGTCCGCGAGCGGGAGATCGAGACCACGGAGGCGCTGGTGTGCCGCGCCGGCGTCCGTTTGGTCACGCTGATCGGTCCGGGCGGAGTGGGCAAGACACGGCTGGCCATCCAAGTCGCCGAGGAGGCGGCCGACGAGTTCCCCGACGGCGTCTGGTTCGTGGTCCCGGCACCGGTCCGCGATCCTGTCCTCGTCGCCGCGACGATCGCCGAAACCGTCGGCCTTCGGCGACGACCTTGAAACGGGTGACGCGACGGCGTTCGACGCCGCAACCAGTGCCTCTGTCGAGGCATGCCCTATCTTCCTCGTTGCCGCCAGCGGCTCCACTGTGTAGCGACGGGAGGCGGTATCGGATGGACGCGGCCGGCGCCGTCGTCGTCCTGCGTTGTCGATCACGTCCCCTCGGCGAGTCGCCAGACCTGTTCGCCGTCAACTTCGTCGCCGGTCGGCCGGAGTCCGGCGCGAGTCGCCACGATCGCCGAAGCGTGATGCAGCGGATGGATGTAGGCAACGATCGAACTGGCGCCCTGTTGACGGAGCCAATCGACCAGCGCTCCTGCCGCTTCCGTCGCGTACCCCTGGTTCTGCCACGGGACGCCGATCACCCAGGCAACATCCGCCATCCTTCGTCCGCCGTCGTCGGTCAGCGTCGCCTGCATGGTCCCGACCGCCTGGGAGTCGGCGCGACGACGCGCGACCCAGTTGAACCAGACCTCGGCCGGGGTGCCGGACCCCGCGATCAGTTGATCGTAGCGATCGCGTAGCTCCTCGACGGTCAACGGATGACCACCGATGAACTCGTGCAGTCGCTCGTCGGCAAGCACGGTCACCAGCTCGTCGGCGTCCTCCCCGCGCAACGGTTCGAGGACGAGACGCTCAGTCTCGATGATCGCGGTTTCGTCGATGAGGCTCACGCCGCCATTTCCCTTTCGGCGGCCCGCTGAACCGCTACCGCCGAACGTCTATTCCCGCAACAATCCCGCAAACCACTCCAGATGCTCCTCCTCATGCCCATATGTATTCCCGACAATCCACCCAACCACCGAGTCCGGGTTGTACGGCGGATCGTTCGGTTGGTAGTGGGAATACGGCTTGGACAAATCTTCGTCGGAGAGGCGGTCGAGGACGGCCAGGAGGTCCTGCCGCGACTGCCGGAATTCCGCCAGCACCCGATCGAGCGGTTGGTCTTTGGTCCGTTCGTGCAGGAGCGCGTTGATCTCCTCGAACCCGCTCTCTTCTTTTTGCGTCACGTCCTCGACACCCAGCGCCGCGGGCCGGTTGCGCCCCTCCAGCAGCGCGATCAGCGACCACTGCCACGCCGACAGATGCGCCAGGTGATCCTTCGCCGACCACCCATCCGCCCCCGGCCGCGTTAGCACCGCCTCGCCCTTCTCGGCGATCGCCGCCTCGATCGCCGCCCGCGCCGCCGCCATGCGCTCCAACAACTCCGCCTTCGTCCTCGGCAACGCTTCCTCGTCTCCTATCGATCGCCCCCCGTAGGAACGAGCTTCGAGCTTCGAGCTTGTCGCGTCCGGGAGGGCGTTGTCTCAATTTGGCCTGGGCGCCCATGAACACGACAAGCTCGAAGCTCGAAGCTCGTGACTCGTTCACGCTCGTTTCGTCGTCACCGTCAATTGCCCGTCGCGGAGGCGGACCGCCGTCGGTGTGACGTTCGAGCGCTCCATCAGCGCCGCGAGCTGCGTCTCCAGGATCTCGGCGACGTCGTCCGCGTCGAGCAACTGCCCGGCCGCACCCGAGAGTTCGGGATCGACGACGACGATCCGCCCTTGTTTGACCGCCACCCCGCCGCGGTACGTGCTCGTCGTTCCGTAGAGATCGAAACTGACCCGGATCTCCTCCTGCAGGATACGGACCCGCACGTTTTCGACCGGATCGTACGACCCCGCCACGGCCTCGATCTCCCGGTTGATCTGATCCTCGGTCAGCGTCATCTGACCGGGACTACGCAGCACCGGCGCGTCGATCGCCGCGACCTGCGTCGCGATCCCGCGGTCCAACTCCTCGCGCACGCGATCGCTCACCAGCGGCCGCGCCACGGTCCAGGCAAAAGCCCCGCCGATCGCCGCGATGATCAGCAGCGCGAGCAGACCGAGCAGACACCCGCCGGGACCGCGCCGTTTCGCGGCGACCGGCGCCGACGCCCCGAGGGCACCCGGCGTCACCGCCGGATAGCTGACCGTCGCGCCGGGGCTCCCGGTACCCAAGCGGGAACCGCGCGCCGACCAGGGATCGACCGGTGTCTCCGGCTCCGGGATCAGCGGATCGTACGTCCGCGTCGGTCCCAGCGGCGCCGTCACCTGCGAAGACGGATCGCCGGCCGGCGCCAGATCGATCACCCCGTTCCCACCCGGACCCGCGTCCGGATCGACCCCCCACAACCGGCCAAGATCGCCCGGTTTCGGCAACGGTTGCCCACACCGCACGCACAGATTCGCGCTCAGCGGATTCTGCGTCCCGCACGTCAGGCACGTCCGGCGATTGGGGGCGCTCACGGCCGGGTTCCGAGACGGAAAGACGGAGAGACGGAAAGACGGAAAGACGAGGAGACGGACGAGTCATCCGTCACGTAAAACCAGTTCATCGCCTCTCTACTCCGTTGTTTGGTCACCCAATCGCCCTAGATTGAACTGTCCGTCTCTCCGTCTTTCCGTCTTCGTCACGACAGCGCCGCCAGGAAATTCGGGTCGACGGCGAAGGCGTCGGCCACGCCGAGGCGTTCCATGACGACGAAGCTGAGGGCGTCAGTCAGCGTCAGCGTGCGGCCGCCGTCCGCCGCGGCCACCATCCGCCGCGCCTTTTCTTCGTCCTTGAACGCGGTCGGGTCGTAGCTGTCTTGGGCGATTTGCTGGATGAGCTGCAGCGCCAGGTCGAGTTCGGCTTGGGAGACGCTGACCGGTTCGATGCCCAGGTCTTTCAGGGAGCGGACCTCGTCGGCATACAGGAGTTGCTGCAGCACCAGTCCGTCTTCGGCGGCGCGGACTTGAACGACGTACTGCTTGCCTTTGGAAGTCCAGCGCGCCAGCGCACACCGCCCGCTCTTGCGCATCGCTTCCACGAGCAATGCGTAGGGTTTGCCCCCGCGCTTGTCCGGAGCGAGGAAATACGCCCGGTCGTAATAGATCGGGTCGACCGACTTCTCCGGGACGAACGAGACGATGTCGATGACGTGGCTGGCGGCCTCGTCGAGCGCTTTGAGTTCCTCCGGGGTGAACATCACGAAGTGGTCGGGCTCGAATTCATAGCCCTTGACCATCTGCGCGCGCTCGACCACCTCGCCCGTGTTCGCATGGACGTACTGCTGCTTGACCCTCGCGCCGTCGGGCGCCAACAGGTTGAAGCGAACCTGTTCCGACGACTCGGTTGCCGAATACAGCTTCACGGGAATGTTGACCAGGCCAAAATTCAGGGTCAGGCTTGCGATCGAGCGGGCGGCCATCGTCGACTTTCGGTGCCAGAAGTCCTCGCAACTTAGGTCTGCGTTGCGCGAACCGCCAGTCGCGATTGTCGGGCGTTGCTGTAGGACGCCTCCGATACCCAGACAGTCGGTGCGCTGATGGCTGCTGCGTTCGCTGCCTGCGGATACTGCCGTTTCCCCCAACCAGGAGACGACGATGGCAGACGACAAGAGCAAGTCGGGCGGGCAGGATCGAACCCGAATCGACGTCAATCAAGATTACGAGCTCCACGACTGGGCACGCAAGTTCGGCGTGACCCCCGAGCAGTTGAAGGCGGCCG
>CALMZR010000110.1 GCA_937870845.1 uncultured Chloroflexota bacterium | reverse complement strand
CCCCATGCGCGGAGCCGGGAAGGAGGGCAGGGACGGGGCGCTCCAGGCCCTGGCCTCCGCGGCCAGCTCGGGCGCGAACAGCTCGTCGATCGCGTCCAGGCGATGGCCGTTGAGCACCTCGTCCACGAGCCGGCGCACGGCCTGCTTGTTGCGCTCCTGCTCCGACATGTTCCCTCCTGTTCGAGTTCGTTGCCACTGCCTGCCCGGTCTATCTCGCGGGGCGAGGGCAATGAGCCCCCGGCGCATCGACGAGCCCTGAAACAATGCGGCGCCATCACAACGTTGCCTACCATTTGGACGAGGCGACCTTGGGGTAGGCCGGTGGCGCTGCGATTGCGGCAAGCGAGACTGGACGTGTCCGAGACGAATTCGGTGGTTTTCGAGCTGATCGATCTGGCGTCAGGCAACGTCGTCAACGACTTTGGCTCGCTCCGTGATGCTCTGGGGGCAATTCGACGGCTCGCGGAAGCCCACGGGTGGGATGCTGTCGGGAACCTGGCGTTGCTGCGTCTCGATGGCGATGAGCAAGCGCTGGTTGCCATGCAAGCATCGCTGCAAGAGTTCGCCGCGATGGAACACGCGCCGGCCGCGGCTCGCTGAAGAGCGTACGGCCGTCCTTCCGTTCCCTTTTGCCCTCCTTGCCCGCGTTCGCCTCAAGACGTGCGTCGCCCGTTCCGCGGCATAGTCTCTCTCTGGCGCTATCCGTGCGCTCGCCCCGGCGCACTTCCCGCTGGCGGCCGCCTCGACGTGCGGGCCTGCGCCGAAGCGGGTCGCTACCCTCGTTCACCCCCGCGACTGGGCGGAGGGAGAAGCCGCCCGCGGGATCGCGATGGCGGCGATGACGGGGAGGACCAGCATCCCGGCGATCGCCGCATCGTAGCCGCCAAGATAGTCGTAGGCCAGCCCGAGAGGCAGAGGACCGAGGGCCGCCGACCACCCCGACCGCGAAACCGACGCTGCGAATGCCGCCCAGGCGGCGGCGGCCAACGTACGCCGGCCAGGGACATTCCGGCGATGCCACTCAGCGGTCCCGCTGGCGTATGCGGCCGCGCGGCCGGGCCGGCGCCACAGGCCCGCGTAGGCGCTCATCTCACGTGCCGGCGGCGGATTCTTTATGCTTCTCCCAAATCAGGAGAAGCGCCATGAGCGAGGATTCCACCAACCCACGCGAACGGAGCCCCCGTCAGGACGGCAATCAGCGAATTCGCCGCCGCCGCGCGGCGCCGCGCCCCGCGTCCCAGCAGCCCGCCGAGGAGCGTTCCCCGCGCCAAGACGAGCAGCCCCGCCAACGTTCGCGGAAGCGCCCAGCCGGCGGCCGCCTCCGCGTCATCCCACTGGGCGGGGTCGGCGAGATCGGCAAGAACATGACCGTCGTCGAGTACGGCGGCGATCTCGTCGCGATCGACTGCGGCGGCAAGTTCCCGGAGGAGGAGCAGCGCGGGATCGACCTCGTCATCCCCGACGTGCGCTACGTGCAGGAGCGCCTAGGCAACCTGCGCGCCATCCTCATCACGCACGGGCACGAGGACCATATCGGCGCCCTCCCCTACATCATCCCCCAACTGAAGCGCCGCGCGCCGATCCCGATCTATGGCTCGCCGCTGGCGATCGGCTTCGTGGAGCGCAAGCTGGCCGAGTATCGGCTGGAGAAGCAGGTCGCCCTGCACGTCGTCGAACCGAGGCGGCCCGTGCCGTTGGGATCGCTCACGGCCGAGTTCATTCACGTGGCCCATTCCATCCCCGACACGAACGCCATCGCCGTCCACTCCCCCGTCGGCACGATCCTCGACACCGCCGACTTCAAGTTCGATCCCACGCCGGTCATGGGCAAACCCGCCGACATCGAGTGGCTGCGGCGACTGGGTGATCGAGGCGTGCTCGCGCTCTTGTCCGACACGGTGCGCGTCGAGTCGTCCGGGAGCACCCCGAGCGAGCGCGTGGTTCTGGAGACGATGGAGCGGGTCATCCGCGACGCGCGCGGCCAGGTGCTGATCGCCACCTTCGCCTCGAACATCAGCCGCATCCACATGGCGTTGCAGGCGGCCCGCAAGTGCGGTCGCAAGGTGGCCGTCGCCGGCCGCTCCATGGAGCAGAACACCGCGGTAGCCCTCGACCTGGGCTACCTGAACCCGCCCGAGGGTCTCCTCCTCCCATTGGACCAGGTGCTGAAACTGCCGGCCCGCCAGCGCGTCATCGTCCTGACCGGCAGCCAGGGCGAGGCGGCGGCGGCGCTGGCCCGCGTTGCCGCCGGGGACCATCGCCAGATTCGCGTCGGGGCCGGCGACGTGGTGCTCGTCTCGGCAACGCCGATCCCCGGCAACGAGGAGACGGTCTCGAACACGATCGACAATCTCTTTCGCCGCGGCGCCCGCGTCGTCTACAGCAGCCTGGAGCCGGGGGTGCATGTCTCCGGCCACGCCGGCCGCGACGAGCTGCGGCGCATGCTGCAACTGGTGCGCCCGCGCTACGCCGTCCCCATCCACGGCGAGTACCGGCACATGGCGCTCTATCGCGAGCTGTGCGCCGAGGTCGGCATCCCGCCGGAGCGCGTCTTGCTGCCGGAGATCGGCGGCGTCATGGAGTTCACCCGCGAGACGGCCAGGCACAACGGGAGGGTGGCGGCCGGCTCCATCCTCGTCGACCGCTTTGGCGAGCGCGGCGCCGGCCACGCCATCCTGCGCGATCCGGAGCACCTGACCGACAACGGCGTCGTCTTCGTGATGGTGGCCGTCGAACGCGATTCGGGCAAGCTGATCGCCGGGCCGCACTTGGTCGCCAAGGACGTGCATCCCGACCTGCAAAACGGCGCCCTGCGGGAGGCGGAAGACGAGCTGCGGCGAACGTTGGAGCGCCGTTCCTCTGGAGAACCGCAGTATGGCTACGTGGTGCAACGGGCGAAGGAGATCGTGGCTCGGTCGCTCCATCGGCACTCGAAGGTCCGGCCGCTCATTCTCCCGATGCTGACGGAGCTGTAGACGGCGCCGGACCCATGCCGGCGCCTGAATAACACAACCCCGCCGTCGTCTCGCGTCTGGCACGCCCTGTGCGCTCGCCCCGGCGCGTGGTACTGTGCGGCCACACCAATGACCACTCTGGAGGAGACCACCATGACCGATACGGCGACGCGCCAGCGCGTCCGCCCCGGCTCCCGTTTCCCGCTCGGCGCGACCCCGGACGCGGAAGGGACCAACTTCGCCCTCTTCAGCGAGCATGCCACGCGGGTCGAGCTGTGCCTCTTCGACGAGGCCGGCGGCCACGAGCGCTGCGTGCCGCTGCGCGAGACGACGGCCCACGTCTGGCACGGCTACCTGTCCGGCATCGGCCCCGGCCAGCGGTACGGCTATCGGGTGGACGGCCCCTGGGAGCCGGAGAACGGCCACCGCTTCAACGCATCGAAACTCCTCATCGACCCCTACGCCCGCGCCCTCACCGGCCAGGTCGATTGGAGCGCTCCCGTCTTCGGCTACCGGCTTGGCAAGAGCGATCTTGTCCGCGACAAGCAGAACGACGCCCACGGCGTGCCGAAAGGGATCGTCATCGCCGACGACTTCGATTGGGCCGGCGACCGGAGCCCCGACATCGCGCTCAACGACTCGGTCATCTACGAGCTGCACGTCAAGGGCTTCACCGAGCGGCACCCGGACCTGCCGCCGGAGCTGCGGGGGACGTACGCCGGGCTGGCCGCGCCGCCGGTGATCGACTACCTCAAATCGCTCGGCATCACCGCCGTCGAGCTGCTGCCGGTGCACGCCTTCCTCGACGACAACCACCTGCTGGAGCAGGGGCTGCGCAACTACTGGGGCTACAACACCATCAACTTCTTCGCTCCCGAGGCGCGCTACAGCGCGGGCGGCGACGCGGGCGGTCAGGTCTCCGAGTTCAAGGGGATGGTGAAAGCCCTGCACGCCGCCGGCATCGAGGTGCTCCTCGACGTGGTCTACAACCACACCGCCGAGGGGAACCACCTGGGGCCGACGCTGTCGTTCCGCGGCATCGACAACGCCAGCTACTACCGCCTGATGCCGGACGAGCCGCGCTTTTACATGGACTACACCGGCACCGGCAACACCCTCAACGCCATGCATCCCCAGGTGTTGCAGCTGATCATGGACTCGCTGCGCTACTGGGTGGAGGAGATGCACGTCGACGGCTTCCGCTTCGACCTCGCCTCCGCGCTGGCGCGCGAGCTGCACGACGTGGATCGCCTCGGCTCGTTCTTCGACGTCATCCACCAGGACCCGGTGCTGTCGCGGGTGAAGCTGATCGGGGAGCCGTGGGACATCGGCGAGGGGGGCTACATGGTCGGCAGCTTCCCGCCGCTGTGGAGCGAGTGGAACGACAAGTACCGCGATACGGTGCGCGCCTACTGGAAAGCGGGCGACGTCTCGGTGGCCGAGCTGGCGTACCGCCTGACCGGCTCCTCCGATCTCTACCAGGGGGACGGGCGGCGGCCGTCGGCCAGCATCAACTTCGTGGTGGCCCACGACGGGTTCACGCTGCACGACCTGGTTTCGTACAACGACAAGCACAACGAGGCCAACGGCGAGGAGAACCGCGACGGCCACGACCACAACCTCTCCTGGAACCACGGCGTCGAGGGCCCGACCGACGACGAGGAGATCATCGAGGCCCGCGAGCAGACCAAGCGCAACCTGATCGCCACCCTGCTGCTGTCGCAGGGCGTGCCGATGCTGGCCCACGGCGACGAGATCGGGCGCACGCAAGGGGGCAACAACAACGTCTACGCCCAGGACAACGAGACGAGCTGGGTCAATTGGGACCTCGACGACCGGCAGCGCGCCTTGCTTCAGTTCACGCGGGAGATGATCGCGCTGCGCGAGCGGCACCCCAGCCTGGGGCGGCCGCGCTTTTTCCAGGGGCGCATCATCCGCGGCTCCCCGGTGGAGGACCTGGCCTGGTTTCGCCCCGACGGGGAGCCGATGACCGATGAGGAGTGGAACGAGGGCTGGGCGCGGGCCATCGCCATGCGCCTGGGCGGCAAGGCGCTGACGGAGCTGGACGCCGAGGGGAACCGCCTGGTGGACGACGACCTGTTCCTGCTGCTCAACGGCCACTACGAGCCGGTGTCGTTCTGCCTGCCGCCCGACCCGGCCGGGGATGATTGGACGGTCATCGTCGATACCGTCTCGGGGGAGGTGCGGCGGGACGGGGGCGGGCGGACGATCGCGGCGGGAGAGGCGTTCGAGCTGCCGGCGCGGTCGTTGCTGCTGCTGCGGCGTTGAGTGCTTCCGGATGCGGCAGCCGTCCGGGATTGAACCTGGCGCTGGCTGGGTTCGCGCCGCCGCGAGGGGATGGCCTGGAGCCGGCTCGAGCGTATGAGCGTTCAACACGGCCTGCGGCAAGCCATCGACCAGCAGCAGAGCCGCCTGCGCGCCGCCGTTCCACTCGATCGGCAAGCGGCCATCTTTGCCATCCTTCGCGCCCGCGAGCAGATGGCATACACGCCCGATGCCAGCCCGCTCCCCGATCTCATCACCGGCCCGCCCCTGGCCGATCCGGGCGGGAATCTGGCGCTGTGGCTTTGCCTCGAAGCCACGAACGACGCGCACTCTGCTCCGATGGGGTCTGGGGGTGACGTCGAGCGCTGGGCAGAATGGTTCTGGCAGGAGTGCGGCCGGGTGGCCCAGGTCGAACTGGTGCTGACGCATGTCGAGACCGGGTTCATGCGCATCGTCGACGACGGCGAAGGCGAGTGCGCCGCCTGGATCGCGACGAAGCGGGCGCCGGCGAGCTGGCGGGAGCGGGCGGACATCGCCTGGTGGGCGTCGTGGCTGGCCACGGGCTCAGAGATGCCAACCGTAGCGCCCCACGCCGCAAACCCGGACGATGCCCAGTTTCGGCGCCTGGCCGCTGCCCAAGTCCGGCGGATGTCGTATCAGCTCGGGTATCCCGCCGACGCGCCGCTCGGCGGGATCACCGTCCAGACGTACCGCGACGTACTGGAATCGCTCGTCGCCCGGGCGCTGTCGGCGCAAGAACGCGGGGCTTCGACGGGATCGTGGGTGGAACGCGATCTGGTCGCCGCGCTTGGCGCGGAACTCACCCTCGATCCCGCCGTCATCGGCCGAGCCGTCGGGGCCTTCACCCTCGACCGCGAGAACGCGGCCTGGCACGCCTCCGTGCCCGGTGTCGCGGCGGCCCCGCTCGTCCGCGTTGCCCCGGATCGGCTCGCCTGGTCGGCGTACGGGTTGACCACGGAGCCGTTCTTCTTCCTGGCGCGCGAGCTGCGGCGGCGCGATGCGCAGGGGTACAACACCCGCGCCCACCTGCGCGAGGACGTCTTCCGCCGGGATCTCTACGCCCTCTTCGCCGATCCGCGGTTCGTGACCGCCCCCAGACCGATCGCGCTGCGGCGGGAGGGGGGAAATCTGGGCGCCGACGTCGACGCCGTCGTCTTCGACCGCAAGACGGGCGCGCTCGGCCTCTTCGAGCTGAAATCGCAGGATCCCTACGCTCGCTCCGCCGCCGAATTGGCGCGCCAGCAGGACAATCTCCTCTACGCCAATCGCCAAATCTCCAGCGTCCTGACCTGGCTCAACCGGCACGGCCCCGACGCCCTCCTCGGCCGCGTCGATGCCCAGACCGCCAAACGCTCTCGGGTGCAGAACGTCTATCCCTTCGTGCTCGGCCGCTACCTCGCCTCCGTCGGCGACGGGCCGGAGCCGGATCGCCGCGCCGCCTGGGGAAGCTGGCCGCAGGTGCTGCGCCTGCTCGATGGACAGACGGTTTCGGCCGCGGCGAACCCGCTTGCCTCGCTCCACGCGCGCCTGAGGCAGGACGCTCCCGTGATCCACCTGCCCGCCGACATCCCCGCGCGGGTGATCGCGCTCGGTCGCGGACGCCTGACGGTCTTCCCCTCATACGCCGCCTACAGAACGAGCGCAGCCGAGAACGGCCAGTGATACGGCTTACCTGATGACCGCCAGATCCGGGTTCCAGACGACTTCCCAGAGATGCCCGTCGAGATCCTGGAAATAGCCGGAATACCCGCCCCAGACGCGGTCCTGGCCGGGGTCGATGATGCGGGCCCCGGCCGCCGCGGCCTGGGCCATGACCCGGTCGACCTCCTCCCGCGAATCGACGTTGTGCCCGATGCTGAGATCGGCGGCGCGGAACGTCGGCGCCCCTGGCTCCAGCCCGGTCTCGCGGGCCAGCTCCGCCCGCGGCCAGAGGGCCAGGATCAACCCGCCCGCGAGGCGGAAGAAGACGACGGCCCCGCCCGCGAACTCCGTGCCGACGATGCCCCGCGTCGGCAGCCCCAGCCCGTCCCGGTAGAAGCCGAGCGCCCGCTCCAGATCCTCGACGCCCAGGGTGATGACGCTGATGCTCGGGTTCATCGCCGCGTTCCTCCTTCTCTTTCCGTCGGGGCGGCGCCCTGCGTTATGCTGCCGGGCGTCGGGTTGCGCCCGGCACCCCCCGGCCCGCCGCATCCACAGGAGGATACCGATGCGCCGCCCGCTCGCCCTCGTCGCCCTGTTCGCTTTGACGCTGACGCTGACGCTCGGCTTCGGTCAAGCAGGCCTGGCCCGGCAGGCGACCCCGGAGCCCGCCGATTGCCCCGCCACCAGCGAAGAGGAGAACATCGCCATCGCCCGCGTCTGGCACGAGGAGGTCATCAACCAGCGCAACCCGGAGGCGCTGGCCGACGTCCTCGACCCCGAGGTCGTCCACCACGCCGCCGGCGGCTACCCGGACGTGATGACTTCGGAAGAGGTCGGGGCCATGATGGGCTCCTTCCTCGACGCCTTTCCCGACTTGCGATACGAGTTCGACCTGTGGATCACGCAGGACGAGTATGTCGTGGAGCGGTACACGGCCACCGGCACGCAGGACGGGCCGCTGGGCGACCTCCCCGCGTCGGGGCGCACCGCTGCGTGGACCGGCATCAACATCTTCCGCATCGAGTGCGGCAAGATCGTCGAGGTCTGGTCGGAGGTCGACGCCCTCAGCCGCAACGCGCAGCTCGCGGGGCCGGAGGGCGACGGTGACGGGTGACGGGTGACGGGTGACGGGTGACGGGTGACGGGTGACGGGGCATGGACGACGCTCGCGACCGTGTCGGACGCCGCCATCCGCGGCCCACAATCCATGGCTCGCACCCCGTTTACGAAACGCCGTCCGGAGGATGTCTCAACAGCAGGAACCCGTTCCAGGATGGCTTCGCGAGCCTCATGCGCGGCCCAGGCGTTGGCGCGATCGATGTCAATGTTGATGTCGATGGCGCTCAGGGGGCGACCCTGCTGAACGCGGGGAGGATGTCGCGGCCGTACGCCTCGAGCGTCTCCTCCTGGCGATGGGCCATCAGGTAGATGTTGAACTGGTCGACCCCGATCGCCTCCAGCTCGCGCAGCTTCGCGCTGGCCTGCCGCGCGTTGCCGAGGACGCAGAAGCGGTCGCAGATCTCGTCGGCCACGAACGCGCCGTGCCTGGCGCCGACGCGGGAGTGCTCGGCGTAGTCGTAGAACGTCCGCGCCGCGAGGTAGTCGGTGAGCGCCCGCGGCACGACCGACCCGTCGCCGCCGTAGCGGTCGACCAGGTCCTGGACGTGGTTCGAGACCATCGCCGGGAACCAGCGCACCTGCTCGCGCGCCTCGGCCAGGTCGTCGGCGATGATGCTCGGCGCGCTGACGATGCACTTCAGCGCCGCCGGGTCCCGGCCCGCCTCCGCCGCCGCCGTGCGGGCTGTGTCCATGATCCAGGCGATGATGTCCGGGTCGGCGAGCTGGATGATGACGCCGTCGCCGACGCGGCCGGCGACGGCGAGGGTCTTCGGCCCGTAGCCGGCGACGTGCATCGCGATCTCGGGCAGCTCCGGGCGCACCCATTTGAGTTGGAGCGGCGTATCGTTCCAGTCCACCTCCTCGCCATTCATGAGCGGTTTGACCATCCGCAGCGCCCGCTCGAAGGCGGCGACCGTCATCGGCGCGCGGCCGATGGAGCGAACCGCCGAGTCGCCGCGGCCGACGCCCATGACCATCCGGCCGTCGGAGATGTCGTGGAGCGTGGCGTACATGCTGGCGAGGAGCGTCGGGTCGCGCGTGGCGGGGTTCGCCACCATCTGCCCGAGCTTCATGCGCGTGGTCGCCCTGGCGAGGAGGGCCAGCAGCGGCGTCGAGTCCTGCCACAGGACGTGGGAATCGTACGTCCAGCCGTAGTCGAAACCCTGCCGCTCGGCCAGCGCCGTCAGCTCGATCAGGCGCGTGTACGGCGGGTCGGGCAGGATGGTGACGCCGAAGCTGAGCATGGTCCCCCCGCGGATCGTGTCGAATGAATGCGCTATTCTCCCCCGAAACCCATCGCGTGGCAACGCGAGCCGACGAGCAGCTAAGCGGCATCCGTGTGGGCGACTGGGCGGGGCCGCGTCAGCGAAGGGGGCGAAAGGGGCGGAGGGGGCGAAGGGGGCGAAGGGGGCGAAGGGGGCGAAGGGGACGAAGGGGACGGGAGGCAGGGCGGGGGCGCCCTTCGGCCGCCGCGCGCGTGCCCCGGCAGCGTCCACCCGGATTCTGTGCTGGCGGTCGCTGCCGCGTAAGCGGGCGTTGCCGTGATATCGTGCCGTGGGCGCCGTCGAGCAATTTGAGGAGGCAAGCGTGGTCATCGTCGCGGGAGTCTTCGAGGTCGATCCCGAGCAACGGGATGCCTTTCTTGCTGGAAAGTTCGACCGGATGCGCACGTCGCGGGCGGAGCAGGGGTGCCTGGAGTACACCTTCAGCGCCGATCCGCTCGATCCCGGACGGGTGCTGCTCTACGAGCGCTGGGCGAGCCAGGAAGACCTCGACGCGCACCTGGCCGTCCCGTCGGCGCCCCCCGCGTCGCCCGACTCTGAGGTCGTTCCCACATCGGTCACGATCATGGTCTACGACGTCACCGGAGAGCGGCCGTTGGGTGGGTGATGCGCTCTGACCGGCTCCGATCGATTCCTTCCACCTGAAAGACGACATTCTCAATGAACATCGAGCCGCCGACGCACGGTGGCCTCGTAGCACCGAGCCATTCTCAAGAAACGCCCAGACGATGTTGACGGGTTCACTACTGCGCGGTTTTTGAGCCGGTCACATAGCCTACGAGCGCCCCGATCACCAGAAAGAGCAAGGATTCACCACGCCGCCTGCTCTCGTCATCTGGTCCAAAGAAAATCAACGCTACAGCAAGTACAAGCGATCCTATGATCGCCGAGACGACCGCGCAGAAGAGCACCCAGTCCTTCTTCCGCTCGTGTGCCTTCTGCGCCTGTTGTTCCTCAAGCTTTTTGGTGTCGAGATAGACCTTGTGCTCATGCCTGCGCAGCTCAAGCGTGGCTGTCTGCGTTCCCTCTGCCCGGCTACTGGTGATCGAGAATGCTTCGGCTGTAGTAACGATCTCTGCGGGGCCGCTTGACGGAATGGCGCCTCCTTCGTCGCTCATCGTGTGAGCGATGCCGGCTCGGCTACAAGGATGCCCTTTTCGACTCCGCCAAGACGGATGCTTTCAAAGATGCCCTCGACAAGGTTAGCGCCCTCAAGGCCCAATCCCCGATGGAGAGCCGAGAGGAAGAGGAGCGTGTTCTCCGCGGGTCCATCGAAGACCCATTCGCAGTGGCTGAAGAGGCATCCTTCGAACTTCACCGGCTCGTAGCCGAAGAAGATGATCTTGCACCCGAAAAATTGGCAATTCACGTAGTGCTTGCCGTCGATCTCGATCGTTTGATCTCGAAATGTCTTGCCTTTGATCATCGTGGGCTCCTTTGGGCAGCCTATCCATTCATGCGTACTATACGCGGCTTCGCCGTGCCCCTTTGAGGCAGTGCGCTGCCACGTTGCGAGCTGGCATTCACCTGTAATCCCAATGCTATCCATCACGCGGGGTCAAGAACCCTGACATCTTGATCTTGCTACGGCCTGCACAAACCCAATAACCGGCCTCCAAAGCTATGGGCCGAGCGTGAGGTGCGCCACGCGCTGCCCAGTTCCCCCATGTTGCCCCGGCACGTTCCCTGCTCGTACGCTCATAGGGCGTAGCGAAACGCCACATCC
>CALMZR010000109.1 GCA_937870845.1 uncultured Chloroflexota bacterium | reverse complement strand
CTCATCCGTGTAGACGATGCGCGCTCCGGCCTCATCCGCGAGCATTGCCGTTAAGCGCAACCCGTCGTGCGACTCGGCCACGTACGCCCCCACCGGGAACGAGCACCCCGGGCCGATGGCGGCAAGAAACGCGCGTTCCACCCCGACCGGCCGCGAAATAGCCGGATCGTCAATCCGCCCGAGCATGGCGGCAGCTTCGCCGCCACGCCTGGCCTGGACCGCGAGGGCCCCCTGGGCGGGAGATGGGGTCAGCTCATCAACCGTGAAGTACTGGGTGGCGCGGCCGTGCCATCCCATTCGCCGCAACCCCGCCGCCGCCAGAACGATGGCGTCAAATCCATCCCCGGCCGCCTTGCGCAAGCGCGTATCGATGTTGCCCCGCAAGTCGACGATGCGCGCGTCCGGCCGCAGCCGCACAATCTGCACCGTCCGTCGCCTCGACGACGTGCCGACGACCGGGTTCCGCGGCAACCGGTCGAGCGTCACCCCATGTCGCGAGACCAACACGTCCCGCGGGTCGGCACGCTCCGGAAACGCCACGATCGGCGCCTCCGGGTGCAGCGCGGTCGGCAGATCCTTCGCCGAATGCACCGCGGCATCGACCTCCCCCGCCAGCACCGCCGCCTCCAGCGCGCTGGTGAAAACGCCCCGCCCGCCGATCTCGGTCAAAGGCGACCGCTTGTCGAGATCGCCTTCCGTCTTGATCGCTCGCGCTTCCACGCTCCACTCGGGGAACGCCGAGCGGAAGCGCTCCATCGCCAACTCGGTCTGCACGAGGGCGAGCACGCTGCCCCGCGTCCCGAACGTCAACGTCTGGCCGGAATTCACCGGGCGTGAGATCATGCTCGGAGCGCCGCAGTGGCGTAGAACGCCGCCCGCTGCCGTGCGGCGACTGCTGCCTCGACACCGCCTCTGTGCCAGCGCAAATCCTGCACCGAAAACCTGCGTAAATCTTGCTAATCTGTGCAAATCTTGCACCGGAACCGATTCTAGGAAAACCCGGAATACGTGTCAAGGTTCGGTTTCAACGCTTCCACACCGTGCCGACGTCGTGACATCCCGGACCAATAGTCGTGTCATTCCGACGAAGGAGGAATCTCGGCGTGCGGGAAACATCGCTTCGCTGGGGCCGAGATGATTCTTGGGAGCCCACGCCGTCGCGCGGAGTGCCGCCATGGCGGCACGCCACCCAGCTCCACGTGAGTAAACGAACGCCCACCAATGGAGCGGGCCGGCGGATGCGCCGGCCCGCTGCCTCACCGTCCTGGACGTCGTTACGCGCGCGCGCGCCTCAACCGCAGACTTCCGGCGCCCGCCGCCAGCCCAGCGGCCGCGGCCAGCGCCGCCAGCATCGCTACTTGGTCCGTACCCGTCCCCGTGTTCGGCAGTTGCAACGTGACCGGCTCGCCCTCCGCCTGCTGCGGAGCCTCGACCGGCGCCGTCGCCGGGTCAACGTACTCGCCGCCCTCCCCATACGCTTGCAACTCGCCTTCGGCCGGCGCCGCGGACTCGACCGGCGCGGCCCCGCCCCCGCCCTCGGCGGCGTTGCCCGCCCGGCGCTCGCCCCGGTCCCGATCCTTCGGCTCGCGGGAGGCGCGCGCCGTTTCGTTGTTCACCCCACCCCCGGAGCTGGCCTGACCGGCGCCGGGGTTGTTCGAGATGCGCACGCTGTCGGCGCCCGCCGCGCTATCGCTGCTGTCGACGCCGTTGTTCTGAATCACGATGCCATTCGTCTGCGCCCCGGCCGGCAATCCCCAACCGGCCAGCAGCGCCCCCGCCAGCGCCACCGCTGCAATCTGCCGTCGCATCAGTTTCCCTCCTCATCCGTATGATGTCGCGGAACCGACGCCGACCCCGTTCGTTCCCGGAACAGGGGTACGCCGATTCCGGCATTCCCGCTACCCTCTATAACGTTGCCGCCGGCCCGTCCGGTTTCCCGCCGCGCCCTGGCGTCACACCGGCATCCACGGCGCCATGGCGCCGTCTCACCGGAGGACACATGCCCGAAACACCCGACGCGGTCGTTGTCGGCTCCGGGCCAAACGGGCTCTCCGCGGCCATCCGGCTCGCGCAAGCCGGCCGCTCGGTCACCGTCTGCGAAGCCGCCGCGACCCCGGGCGGCGGGGCGCGCAGCGCCGAACTGACCCTTCCCGGGTTCGTCCACGATCCCTTCGCCGCCGTTTTCCCGATCGCCGCCGCGTCGCCGTTCTTTCGCGGCCTCGATCTGAAGCATCACGGCCTGACCATGATCGAGCCGCCCGCGGCCCTCGCCCATCCCCTCGACGACGGTCGGGCCGTCATGCTCTACCGCTCCGTCAATCGCACGGCCGGCGGCCTGGGCGCCGATCGCGACGTCTACGCCAGGCTCATAGAGTCCCTCGTCAACGACGCCGAGCTCCTTGCCCACGATCTGCTCGCTCCGCCGCGCGACGTGCGCCACCCGCTGGCCTCGGCGCGCTTCGGCCTGCAGGGCATCCGCTCTGCTGCAGGGTTCGCTTGCAGCCACTTCCACGGCGACGAGGCCCGCGCGCTCCTGGCCGGAAACGCCGCCCATGCGTTCCTCCCCCTGGAAGCTCCCTTGACCGCCGGATTCGGCCTCCTGCTGACGATTCTTGGGCACGCCGTCGGATGGCCACTCCCCCGCGGCGGGGCCGGCCAGCTTTCCATCGCACTCCTTTCCGTCCTGGAAGGGCTCGGCGGAGAGGTGCGTGTCAACCATCCCGTCCATCGCTGGGGCGAATTGCCGCCGGCGCCAACCGTCTTCTTCGATACCGACCCCAGGCAGATCGCCGCCATCGCCGGCCGACGCCTCCCCTGGTGGTTCCGCGCCCGCCTCCGCCGCCATCGCTACGGCCCCGGCGTGTTCAAGATCGACTACGCCCTCGATGGCCCCGTGCCCTGGACCGCGCCCGAGTGCCTCGAAGCCGGGACCGTCCATATCGGCGGCAGCCTTGAGGAGATCGCCGAGGCCGAGGCCGCGGTGGCTCGGAACCGCATCCCCGAGCGCCCCTTCGTCCTCGCCAGCCAGCCGAGCCTCTTCGACGCGACTCGCGCCCCGGAGGGCCGCCACACCTTCTGGGCCTACTGCCACGTTCCAGCCGGATGCGACGTCGACATGACGGATCACATCGAGCGCCAGATCGAGCGCTTCGCCCCCGGCTTTCGCGACCGCGTCCTCGCCCGCCACGTCATGAGCCCGCGCGATCTCGAAGCCGCCAACGCCAACCTCGTCGGCGGGGCTATCAATGGCGGCGTGCAGGATCTGAAGACCTTCATCGCCTGGGCGGGCTCCTGGCCGTCGCCCTACGCCACCCCGAATCCATCGATCTACCGCTGCTCCGCCGCCACCCCGCCCGGCGGCGGCGTCCACGGCATGTGCGGATACCACGCCGCGGAGTTCGCGCTGCGCCGCGGCCGATCTCGAAAAACCAGCGAGCGCCTGCGCGGGGCGTCCGTGTAGAATCGACCGAGCGGCGCCCCGCCCGCGCCGGAGCCGCGCCAGCATGGCGGCGGCCCAGGGGAAGGACCGATGCGGGAAGACGAAGCCGGGCGCACGCGTGCGCCCTGGCGCTCCAGTTCAATCCTGTCACGCCTCGCCAGCGTCGGAGCTCATCTCTCCGGCGCCGTGCTCCTTGCCGCCGGCGTCGCCAACACCATCGCCGCCCGCCGCGACCGCAAGGATGACGGCAAGCGCGACGCCGACGGCAAGTCCGGCCGCGACGACCGCAAGGACCGGAGCCAGGACGACGCCGGCGAGGACCGAAAATCTCGCCGCGACGACCGGGATGCCGATCGCGAGCGCAAAGAGCGCGACGTCGGGCGCGAGGAGTCCGACGACTCCTCCCGCGACCGCGCCAACCGTAAACGCGACCGCGATAACGACAATGCCGACGGCACGGGCTCCGACGTTGACGCGGAGCAAACCACCCCAACCCCAACCCCACGCAGCGGACAGAACAACAACCGGAACAACAACCAGAACGACAACGAGGCCAACAACAACGACGGCGGCGGCAACAGCAACGCCGGCAGCGGCGCTTTCGACAACCCGCTGGCCACCAAGGCCCGCCGCCGCGCCAAGGACTTCGACAGCCGCGACCGGGGCGACGAAGAAGAGGACGGCATCGTCGTCGACGTCGACCCGGAGGGCGAGTCGATCTACCAGACCGAATCGATCTCGTACGCGACCGGCCCCGACGGCGGCCGAATC
>CALMZR010000108.1 GCA_937870845.1 uncultured Chloroflexota bacterium | reverse complement strand
CGCCGGAGGCGCGGGCGCGGGTCGCCTCCGCCGTGGTGCTCGCGGCGGGCTCGGGTCTCGTGCTGACGGGCATCGCGCAGACGAACCCGGCGCTGGCGCTCGGGCTGACCGGCATCGGCGCGGCGATGGCGATCCCCGCCATGCGCCGGCTCCTGCCCGCGGGCACGTTGCGCGCGGCGCCCGGCATGCCGGCCACCGTGGCGACCATGGGGCTGCTCAATCTCGCCTTCTTTGGCGTCGACGCCTTCGTGCCGCTGGCGCTGGTCGAGGTGCGCGGCACGTCCGTCGCCTTCGCCGGGTTGGCGCTGACGGCGGCCACCCTCGGCTGGTCGGGCGCGTCGTGGATCCAGGCGCGCACCGCGCACCGCATCTCGCGGCGGGCCATGGCCCGCTTCGGGATCGTCCTGCTGGGCGTCTCCTTCGTCGCCACCGCTTTGGTGTTGCTGCCGTCGGTCCCGGTCGTGGGCAGCCTGCCGGCGTGGGGGTTGGCGGGGATCGCCATGGGGCTCGCCTACACGACCCTCTCGCTGGCGATCCTGGAGCAGGCCGACCCCGGCCAGGAGGGGGACGCCTCTGCCTCGCTGCAGCTCGCCAGCGTGCTCGGGGCCGGGCTTGGCGCGGGGCTCGGCGGGGCGCTGATTGCCCTGCTCGAGGCGCGAGGCGAACCGCTCTCGCAGGCGCTGCTGCTCCAAGGCGGGCTGATGCTGGCCGTCGTCGTCCTGGCGTTGCTGACGGCCAAAGGGCTCCCCGGCCGTGCCGCGCGTGCGTGAGTAGCGGCGACGGCGCCGGACCCTTGACGCCACGCTGCATACTCCCCGGCACACGGCGCGATGGCCAGACGGCGCAACGTTGATTCACCCCTTCCCCGCGAGCGCCCCGTCTGGGGAGGCGGCACAGGACGATCCCATGAGCGTTCCCGAGACCGAACTCAGAGCGAGGGCGTTCCCCAAGCTCACCGAGGAGCAGATCGATCTCTTGCGGGCATTTGGGGAAGTGCGCCGGACGCAGACGGACGAGGTGCTGTTCGAGCTTGGGGACCGCGACTATCCCCTGGTCGTCGTTCTCGCGGGCAGCACCGAGATCATCGACCGCTCCGAGCGGGTCGACCGGATCGTCAACGTCGGCGAGCCGGGCGATTTCCACGGCGAACTGGGGTTGCTCACCGGGCAGACCGCCTTCGCGGCCTGCGTCGTGCGCGAGCCCGGCGAGGTCCTCGTCGTGCCGCAGGCGGCCGTGCGGGAGGTCATCGCCATGATCCCCGCGCTCAGCGACATCCTGGTCATCGCCTTCGAGGCGCGGCGGCGCATCCTGATGGGATCGGCGGCGTCCTCGCTGACCATCATCGGCCCGGAAGAGTCGCCGACCGTGCTGCGCTTGCAGGAGTTCGCCGCGCGCAACCGCATCCCGCATCGCTGGCTGGCCCCGGACGATCCCTTTGCCATGCAGGTCAGCTTCATGGAGTGGCCGCCCAACCCGAACCTGGTGCGCGTCCTCATCCGCGGCTATCAGGTGCTGCGCGAGCCGTCCAATATCCAGCTCGCCAAGGCGCTAGGGCTCGACCTCGGCTTCGAGCAGGAGGCGTCGGCCGATCTGGTCGTGGTCGGGGCCGGGCCGGCTGGCCTGGCGGCGGCGGTCTACGGCGCGTCGGAAGGTCTCTCCACCGTTGCCGTCGACGACGTGGCCATTGGCGGTCAGGCCGGCACGTCCTCCCGCATCGAAAACTACCTCGGCTTCCCGACCGGCATCTCCGGCGGGGAGCTGGCCTTCCGGGCGGAGGTGCAGGCGCTGAAGTTCGGGGCGCGGGTGGCGGTGCCGCGCGAGGCGACCGCGCTGCGGCGCGAGAACGGGCATTTCGTGGTCCGCCTCGACGACAAGACGGAGCTGCGCGGGCGCAGCGTGGTGATCGCCACCGGGGCGCGCTACCGGCGGCTGGGTCTCCCCGAACAGGACCGGTACGAGGGCTCCGGCATCTACTACGCGGCGACGGAGCTGGAGGCCCGGCGCTGCCGCGGTCGGGAGGTGATCGTCGTCGGCGGCGGCAACTCGGCCGGGCAGGCCGCCATGTTCCTGGCCGAAGGCGCTCGCTGCGTCCGCCTCGTCTACCGTGGTCCCGCGCTTGGGCGCAGCATGTCCCAGTACCTGCTCTCGCGGCTGGAGCATGCCCCGACCGTGAAAATCCAGACGAACTGCGACGTGCTGGAGTTGCATGGCGAGGAGCGGCTGGAGGCGGTGACGATCGGCAGCCGCGACAGCGAGCCCGAGACGATCCCCGTCGCCGCCATCTTCGTCATGATCGGGGCCGACCCCTGCACCGACTGGCTGCACGGCGTCGTCGAGCTCGATGAGCGCGGCTTCGTGCGCACCGGCATGGACTGGGGCGACGCCGGACCGCGCTCCCCCTACCAGACGAGCGTGCGCGGCGTCTTCGCCGTCGGCGACGTGCGCGACGCCTCGGTCAAGCGCGTCGCCTCGGCCGTGGGGGAGGGCTCGGTCGTGGTGCAGGCGGTGCATCAGTACCTGGCGGCAGAGGGCGGGAAATCGTAGCGGAAGTCAAGGTGCTTGCCTCGGTCCCTATCCATCGTCGTCGGCTTCGGAATGCTCGAGCGATCGAAGCCCGGAAGATGTTGCCTCGTACGAAGCGAACCGCTCCCGGATGCGCGCCTGAATCTCCGATTCTCGAACGTTAGCCTGATGGACGTAGATCGTCAGGGCGACGGCATAGTCGTTGCCGTCGATCGTCAATCGCTCGTAGACGTAGCGCAGCCCGCTCCTCTTCCCGCCGAGCGGCGGATAGATGATGCGGCTTTTCCAAATGTCCGCGGGCTCCTCGCCTCGGTGGAGGCGCAATCCCGCATAGCGATCATGACCGTGGGTTTGTCCGTGCGCGAGGAGGCGCTCGAATTGAAGCACGCTCTCCCAAATGTCCCGGTGCTTCTTGCGGAGTCTTTCGACGTCGTTGGTCGCCTGGAAGTGCCGGTAAACCTTCACCGGGCGAAGATCGCATCCTCGTCCGGCGCCGTTTCGTGATCGAACGAATCGTCGTCAAGCTCCATGGCCCCGAAGTTGTTGCGGTAGTACGCCAGGTGGTAGGGAATGATCTCGTTGCGCCTGACCGCGAGCCAGGGCGCTTCGCCATGGGTGGCGGCTTCTATCTGTTTCGTTGTGTGGGGAGCCCAGCGTTGCGCCACCTGATGCAGGACATCGAGTTCTGTGGGAGAAAACGCGGAGAGCTTCACCGGCTCATTCGGTTCGTACCGATGCTGCGTAAAGCCTTCGGCAACCACATCCGTGCGACGTACCCGGCCGGTTCGGTCTAGTTCTTCGATCGCTATCATGGCATCGTCCGGTACGGGACCGTGTTCGAGCTTGCGATACCTCGCGTTGGTGATGGGGATATCGTACTGCTCGAAGTGATCGAAGTCCGCGAAGTAGAGCAGCTTCATGAGCTTCGTTTTCCCCAAATGGGCAATATGAGGAGCATGCAGAAAGAACAGGATTGCCTGCTCCAGCTTCTCCCGGTCTAGATCTGGGTTGTACGCTTCGCGCGCGAGTCTCGATCTCATCATGACACCGGAATTAGAACGTGTGTTCGCTTGCCTCCCAATTCTACCACATGTGATCCGACCCATCAGCCCATCGCCTCGACAGCCTACGCCATTTGGCAGACGAACCCCGGCCCGCCCAGGTACATGCCGGCGTCGACATCGAGGCAGCGCCCGCCGGCATAGAGCAGCGGTTCCACAACCGTCTCCGGAGGGTGGCCGGTCATCTTGCTGACCGGCGTGTGGCCGTGCACGATCCGCTCCCCGCCGAAACGACGCAGAAACGCATCAGCGGCCTCGGAGCCGCCGACGGCGGCGACGAAGGCGCCGTGCTCGCCGAACACTTCCAGCAACCGCGCCCAACGGGCAGGCTCCTCGCCTTGCAAAATGTCGGCGATGGCGGCGTTGGTCTCGGCAATGGAGCCACCGTGATGGGCGTAGAAGGGCGCGTCCGCGTGGAGGAGCAGGCAATCGCCCTCATGGGCCATCACGGGGCGGCCGCACAGCCAGGCGACGTGCGCGTCGGTGAGGCGGTCCAGGTCTTCGGGCACGCCGCCGCTCTCGCGCCAGATCTGCCGGAATGTCTTGTTCGCTCCGGGAGCCTGGCGATCGCCCAGCCGGGCGGCTCCGAGCAGAACGACGTCGTGGTTGCCGAGGAGGGTATCGACCATCCCGCCGGCCGCGGCGGCCTGCCTCTGTAGGCGCATGACGAGATCGACGGCGCCGACCCCGTTCGGGCCGTGGTTGACGAGATCGCCGACGAACCAGAGGCGGCTCTCCGCCCCGGTCCAGTCGTCGTTGTCGTCGATCAGCGCGCAGCGGCGCAGGAGGCCGCGCAGCTTGTCGACGTGGCCGTGGACGTCTCCGGTGACATGGACCGCGGTCATCGCATCCTCTGGGCGCCGAGGCCGTTCTTCCTGCCCCGGCGCAGCGCAAGTGTCATGCCGACGACGGAGGCATCCCGAGCGACGGCAGGCGATAGACGAACCCCGGCCCGCCCAGAAAGATGCCGCCGTCGAGGTTGAGGCAGCGGCCGTCGGCGTAGGCTAGGGGCTCGCGCACGTCGGCGGCGGGCTGGCCGGTGACGAGGGGGATCGGGGTGTGGCCGTGCAGGATGCGGCGGCCGCCGAAGCGGCGCAGCATGGCGTCGGCGTGACCGTGTACGAACGCGGTGATAACCTGGGCGGTTTGGCCGCCTACATGCCCTACGATGGCGCGCGTCTGGATCGTTTCTATCACACCATCCTCAGCAGCGATATGTCCATGCAAACGCTGATGAAAGAGAGCGGTGTCGAGGATAAGCTGCATTTCACCGAGACCAAACAGGGTTTTTATGACAACGGCAAGATATATCCCTTCAATACGCCCATCGACCTGATGACCTTTCCGCCGCTGAATATTTTCCAGCGTTTCCGCCTGGGCTTGCAGGTGATTTATGCCCAGTTTGAAAAAAACTGGGAGAAAATTGATGACATCCCGGTGGAAAAATGGTTGGTGAAAGTCAGCGGACGCGGTGTGTTCCAGAAGGTGTGGAAACCGCTGCTGCGCGCCAAATTCGACACGCTCTCCGGCGATGTCCCCGCCACCTATATCTGGTCGCGCCTGCGCCGCATGATGGGAACGCGCGAGGGGGTGCAGTCTAAAGAGATGATGTGTTACCTGGAAAACGGTTATTACACCCTTATCGAAGGGATAGCGAAAAAGGCCGAAGGATTAGGTGTGGCCTTCCACCTCAAAGCGCCAATTGAGGAAATTGTGATTGAAAATGGACGGGCGCTGGGCGTGCGCGTTGCCATGGACAACTTCGGCGCCAGCTACTCGTCCCTGTCGACCCTGAACCGGTTCCGTTTCGATACCGTCAACATCGACGGCAGCGTCATGCGCGACTATGCCCACTGCCCGGAAGAC
>CALMZR010000107.1 GCA_937870845.1 uncultured Chloroflexota bacterium | reverse complement strand
GCACCCCGCTGCTGGTGGTGATTGGTACGACCCTGGGCATGCTGATCGCGGACGTCCCTGCGGTCTTCGTCGGCGACAGGCTGGCGGCCAGGATCCCGATGAAGTTGGTGCACTCCGTGGCGGCTGCGATCTTCGCGTTGCTGGGCGCCGCGACACTGCTGGGCGCTGGCGCGAAGCTGGGTTTCTGACATGATGGCGGCCTGATGGAGAAAACGAATGCACACTGAAAACCTGTCGAAATGGATGCACGACCACGTCTTCGACTCCGGCAGCCACGCCGCCGAACGTCGCCCAGGTCAGGGCCGGCTCCCCGGCTTTCTCCTGGGAGCGCCGGATCAATCGCCCCACCTCGACGACGACCTGCAGGATGGCCCCGATGCCGACGGCCAGGAAGACCGTCGTCCAGAAGGGCGAGTAGGTGAAGGCCCCGACCCAGGTCCCGAGGATGGCCGGGGCGCCGGCCAACGCCGCCAGCCCCACGAAATGGGCGAACGCCGGGCGGTCGCGGACCAGCGGCGCCGCGATGCCGATCCCCTCGGTGACGTTGTGCAGCGTGAAGCCCAGGATCAGGAACACCCCGAGCGCGGCCTCGCCCAACGCGAACGCCGCCCCGATGGCGAGGCCCTCGCCCATGTTGTGCAGCCCGATGCCGAGGGCGATCTCGTACGCCAGCCCCAGCGGGGTCCGCTCCCGATCCGCGTGCCGGCTCCGCAGCGTGCGCCCGACGACGGCGAGCAGCCCCGCCGTCAACAGCGCCACCAGCGGGATCAGCACCGGGGCCCCGAGCGCCCCGGCGGCCGTCAGCGCCGTCTCCTGCGCCTCGCCCCACATGTCCACGACCAGGAACGCCAGCAGGCCGATCGTCAGCGCCAGGACGAAGTTCATGCCATTGCGGCCAAGCTGGCGCAGGAACGGGTACCACAGCAGCCCGAGGGCGACCGGCACGACGCCCACGTAGAACCCGACCAGAGCGAAGCGCAGGATGCTCTCCCGATCCGGCCGAGGGCTCTCGACGGCCACCGGAATCTCCGCGGGGAAGACGACGCCGAGCGAGCTGACGAGGGCGATGGCGTGGCCCTCGGCCTCGACCCACGGGTACGGGATCGAAATCGTCGCCGACTCGAGCCGGCCGAGCGGGCCCGCCGGCTCCTGCGTGAACTGCCAATACGCGTCGTCCACCAGCACCTGGGCGATGGTGATCGGGTCCGGGCCGTCGTTGACGACAGTCAGCTCGATCAGGTTCGGCGCCGGCAGCGTGACCCGCTGCACGCTCAAGGTCTCGATCGGCGGGACCGTGCGGTCGCCCAGCCCGCCGTTCGTGCGCACGATGAGGGCCAGCGCCGCCGCCAGCAGCAGCAGCGGGACGACGGCCCAGAGCAGCGTGCGCGGGGTCATCGTCGTCTTGGGCTCCGGCCGCGCCGGGGCGCCCGGAACGACAGCCTGCTCGGCCACGGTGTTAGCGGACATCGAACACCCCCATCCAGCCGAGCTCGGCGAACTCGGAGACGTGCGCGTGAAACATGTAGAGCCCCGGCTCGTAGTCCCGGTAGGAGAACTCCAGGATGCCGCGCTGCCCCTGCGCCTGCATGATGGTGTCGACCGCGCGCAGCGTCGGCTCCAGTTGCGTGCCCGGGTCGTAGTAGTCGAAAAAGTTGGCGTGCAGGTGCAAGGAGTTGATCAGGTCGAACTCGGTGATGTTGACCAGGTAGATGCGCACCGGGCGCTGCTTGTCGATCGGGATCGGATTCTTCATGTAGTGGAAGGCCACCGTGTTGACGGCGTAGACCTCGTTGGCGGCGTCGAAGGTGGTGTCGAAGGCGTTCATGACCATCACGAACTCCTGCCATTCCTCCGACTCGGGGTAATCGGGATGGCGGGAGCGGGCCGCCTCCCCGCGCCGCTCCGGGTCGGGGTTGACGACGTACGCGCCGTAGAGCCCCTTGTGGATGTGGCGCTTGAGCGGGGTGGAGTGGCAGTGGTAGAGGTGGCAGCCGAATGGCGTGGCCTCGAATTCGTAGGTGAACTTTTCCCCGACCTGGATGTCGCCGCGGCCGATGCCGGTGACGCCGTCCATGTAGGCGCTGTGCACGCCGTGGAAGTGCATGGTGTGTGGGTGCGTGCCGGCGTTGGTGAAGTGAACCCGCAGCCGGTCGCCCTCGTTGGCGCGCAGCGTCGGGCCGGGGACCTGGCCGTTGTAGGTCCAGGCGGGGAAGAAGACGCCGGGGGCGATCTCGATCTCCTTGTCGTAGGCGACGATCTCCCACTCCCGCACGACCGTGCCGTCGGCCATCGTGGTCGCCTCACCGTAGTCGAACGTGCGGACCAGCACCGAGGGGTCGAAGCCCATCCGCTCGACGTCGACGTCGCCGACGGTCATGGCCATCATCGAGCCAGGGTGCTCGTTCGCCAGCGGGTTGCCTTCCTGGTAGTGGGGTTGCCCCGCACGGGATGGAGGGGCCACCGACGCGGCGCCGCTGGGGGGCAGGATGAGCGGCGCCACGCCGGCCGCGGCGAGCGTGGCGCCAGCCGCGGCGCTGGTTCCGGCGCCGATCCGGAGCAGGTGGCGGCGATTGAGGGGCAGGGGGTTCATCCTCGTGGGTCTCCTCCAATGTACGATCGCGGTCGAGGCTGGAAGCATTCGCGTAGTCTAACATCGTTTTGTAGCCTTGTCTAAAAAAAGAAACGAGGTGGCTGCTGTCGCCGGGTTGCGATGCCCGATTCGGCGGTAGCGGGCCGGCGCTCGCCGCGTTCCTTGGCCATCGCTTCGCTGGCTGGCAACGCCCAAGCCGCTCAGCCAGAAGCCTGGCGGCAGATATTCACCGTCTCCACACGGTTCGGCCCGCACCGTCGCGTCCACTTCGAGGAGCGGCCCCGGCCCGCCTGGCCTGCTTCTCGTGCCGGCCGGCACGAGCGCGTTCTCCCGGTTCAGGTGGGTGGTTCGTCGCGAAACCACGAGTCGAGCAGGAGCGCCGCGCTTTCTTTGCCGTCGATCGCAGCGGCCGTGAGCGGCAGCAGCGCGGTGACGCGGCCGACGATGCGGGGGCTCCAGGCGCGGCGCATGATCCCGTGCCCGGCGCTCACGGGGACGGCGTCGGCGTCGCCGGTCCTTGCTGCTCGAGGAGGGCGGTCATGGCCGCGATCTCCGCTTGCTGCGTCGCGACGATCGACCGCGCCAGGTCGCGCACCGCGGGGACGTCGCTGCCCACCAGCGCCGCCTCGGCCATGGGGATGGCTCCGCGATGGTGGGCGATCATCAGGCGCAGGAACTCGGCGTCGAAGTCGTCCCCGGACAATGCGCGCAGTTGCTCCAGTTCTTCGGGCGTGGCCATGCCCGGCATGGCCCCCTCCATCGGCATGGCCATCCCGTCCGCCCCCGCGTCGGCCGCGGGCGCCATCCAGCTCATGGGCGCGCCGATACCGGTGGCCGGCAGCCCCCACACGTTGAGCCAGCCCAGCATTTGCCCGATCTGGTTCTGCTGGGTGAGCAGGATATCGGTCGCCAGCGTGGCGATGGCCGGGTCGGCCGTCCGCTCTTGCGCCAGCAGGGCCATGGCCACGGCTTGGTCGTGGTGGACGATCATGTCGCGGGCAAACCCGGCCTCCAGCGAGTCGTCTGCCGGCGCGCGGTCCCAGGCGCGCCACCCCACGGCCGCGGCGAGGACCGCCACGAGCAGCATGGCCGCCAGAGCAGCGAGGAGCCATCGCCGACTCTGCGCGTGGGGCGGCGCGGGATCGGCCGCGGCGGGGGCGTCGAGCGCCATCGAGCCGCTCATACGGTCGCCGACGTGCCGCCGGAGCAGGAGGCGCCCGGCTCCGGCGCCCCGGGGCTCAGGCGATAGCGGCGCACGAATTGCTGGAGTTGTTCGTCGTCGGCGGACTGAAGCTGGAGCTGCTGCCCCCACGCCGAGGCGACGACCGGCGCGGGGATCCCGTCCATGGGACTGACGAGGATGTGCGACTGGCTCGCGGCCAGCTCGCGCAGCGCAGCGACCTGGTCCTGCGGCAAATCGGGCTGGTAGGTGATCCAGACCGCGCCGTGCTCGAGCGCATGGACGGCGTTTTCGTTGCGCACGGGCTCGGCGTAGTAGCCGCAGTTCTGCCAGACCGGGTCGTGCTCGCCGCCGGCGGGCGGGTTCTGGGCGTAAGTTACCGGGTCGGGGGTATGGCCCACCGGGAGGTCGCTGAACGTCTGAACGCCTGCCGGGGCCGTGGCTTCCATCTGCCGCCGCGATGTGAGCACGATGCCCGCCACGACGAGACCGGCCACCGCGACGGCCGCGATGCCGAGCCAGAGCGTGCGTGACTTCTGGCGCTGCCGCTCGGCGGCGATCTTCTGCGCGCTGCGGCGCCGGCGGCTCCCCGCGACGCGGCTCGAAGGCGGCTCGGGAGTCGGCGATTCGTCGGTCATCGTGCTCCGGGGTCCTTTCTCTGATTCATGGTCGCGCGATGTCCGGCGCCGCTCGGCGCCCGCCCATCAGTCGCGCGCGGCCAACGACTCGCTGGGGGGACGGGCAGGCAGCATGTCCCTCGCCTCTTCGCGGTTCGCCCAGCGGAAGAACACGAACGTGATGAGCAGGAGATAGATGACGCCGCCCCCCACCCACATCATCAACCCCGCGAGTTGCTGGTCGGTGGCGAGGTCGACGCCCCACATGCGCGGCACGGCGGCGTACGTCGGGTAGAACCCCGGCTCGCCCAGCGTCAGGAACGACCCGACGACGGCGCCCGGGAACGTCAGGGCGAACAACAGCGCGCACTGCACCAGGGGGGACGACCGCGGCCACGCCGGCAGCGGTCCCAGCAGCGGCCACCACACCAGCACCGCGGTGACGAGAAAGAGCTGGTGCTGCACCACGTGCACCGGTTGGGAACGCAGCGACGCCTCATACAGCGGGGGGAGATGCCAGGCCACGATTACCGCGCTCGCCAGGGCGAAGGCCACGGCCGCTCGCGTCAGGAGGTAGCCGGCGCGGTCCACGACGGGCCAGCGCCGCAGCGGCTCCAGCAGCCAGGGCGGGATGCCGTACAGCAGGAGCGGCGGCACGAGAAACATCAGCAGGAGATGCTGGACCATGTGGCCGCTGATCAGCAGCCCGGCCCAATCCTCGATGGGCGGCCCCAGCGCCACCAGCAAGACCGCGCATCCGGCGAGGAACGAGACGCGTTGTCCACGGCTCACGGGCCGGTGCGCCGCGTCCGGCCGCCGCTGGTTCAGGGGACCGACGGCAAGGGTGTAGGCGGCGGCGAGGACGAAAACGCCGAGCAGCACGGTCGGGTCGATCTGCCAGTTCGTCCACAGTGGCCCCCGCAGCAGCCACGGGTCGCCATGAAACAGTGGCAGCTCCCGCGGCGCCCCCGGCGGCATCACGGACAGCGTCGCCATCATCGTCAGACGCCGCCGTAAGCGTGCAGCCCGCCGAACCAGTAGTTGCCGTAGTAGGCGAAGACCACCGTCGCGAATGCCGCCGCCAGGAAGATGGCGCTGCGGCGGCCCCGCCAGCCGCGCAACGACCGCGTGTGCAGATAGGCCCCGTAGACGAGGAAGGTGAAGAGCGCCGCCGTCTCCTTGGGGTCCCACTGCCAGTACGCGCCCCACGCCTGGTGGGCCCAGACCGAACCGAGGATGAGGAGCATCGACTGCGCCGGGAAGCCGATGGCCACGGCGCGAAAGGCAGCGTCGTCGAGGAGCTCGGTGCTCGGCAGCCAGGAGCGCGGCCAGCGATCGACGACGAGGTAGAGGATGCCGGCGGCGAACGAGAGGGCGAACGCGGCGTAGGCGATCACGCCGGAGGTGACGTGCGCGGTGAGGATCCAGGAGCTCTGCAACGCCGGGATCAGCCCCCGCACCTCGCGCACGCTCGGCGGCAGGCTCCAGACGTAGATGACCATGCCCAGCACGACGGGGAGGGCGATGAGCCCGATGGCCCGCGTCCGGTACACGCGCTCCAGCACCACGTACCCGGCCAGCGCCACGAAGACGAACGCGACCGAGAACTCGTACATGTCCGAGTAGGGCCCGCGTTTGGCCACGATGACGCGCAGCACCACCGCGGCGCCGGCGAAGACGAGCGCCAGCCGGGTCGCGACCTGGGCCAGCCACCCGGCGGTCGTCATCCCAACCGGGGTAAGCCGCCAGGGGCTGGGCCGCGTGCCGCCAGCCGGTTGCGGCATCCGCGCCAGCCAGGCCGCGTCGGTCAGGTAGAGCACGGTCGCCGCGACGATCGCCAGCGACGCCGCGGTGAAGCCGTAAAAGGAGTATCGCACCAGCTCAGGTCCGCTCATCGAGCATCCTTCCGTAGGGTTCGGCCGCGCCGAAGCGTGGTTCGAGCGCGGCGACGGTGGCGATAAAGTCCCGCTTCCCCGCCCAGTCGCGCCGGGCCATGGGGGCGATCAGCATCTCTGTCGCCGCGTCGCGCTCGCTGACGATGGCGCGCACCCGGCGGTGGGGGAACCCGAACGTGACGGCCAACCCGAGCACGCCCATGGCCGAGGCGGCGAAGAGGATCGGAATGCCGGGGTTGGAGGCCACTTGCAGCAGGGTGAAACGCGTCTCGCGCACGAACTGCACCCCGTACCCGGCCAGCGTCGCCGTATCTCCCTGGCCGAGCACCGCGCCTTCGCCGATGCGCTCGTTCGTGCGCCAGTCGCGCGCCTGGGCGTAAAGCTGGCCGGGCTGCAGCTTGATGTCGCCGATCTCAGGTTTGGCGTCGAGCAGCAGGTTCGGGTAGACCAGCTCCAGGGCGATGCCTTGCGCCGGCAGGTCGAGCTTGGCGGCCGGTGCGTCTTTATTGGACCGCGACAGGTACGTGAACTCGATGGGGTCCTCGAAGACGACGCGCCCGGCCGCGTCGGTGATGCGCATGGCGGCGGCCTGGCCGTAGGACGTCTGATAGAACGTGATGTTGTTGTAGGTCAGGGGCTTGTTGACCTCGATGCTCTGCCGGCGCACCTCGCGATCGCCCTCGTAAAGGATGACGTCGGAGCGGTATTCGGTGACCGCGCCGAGCTCGTCGTAGGTGTCGATGAACCCGGTCAGCTCGACCCGCAGCCCCGTGCCGTACCCGACGTCGCGCACCGAGCCCTCCGGGATGGAAAACATCGTCTCCCGGAAGCCGAGCTGCGCCCCGACGATGCCGCCGACCAGGACCAGGATCAGCCCCAGGTGGAACGGAAAAGTGCCCAGGATGCCGAAGCGGTTCTTGTCGGCGTAGACGTGAACCTCGCCGTCGCGGTCCTCGCGCACGACGCGGTAGCGGCGCGCTTGCAGCGCGCGCACCAGCGCGTCGACCGCGGCCTGGAGCGGGGCGTCGACGCCGAAGCGCGCCGCCGGCTCGGCCGTCTGGAAAAACCGGCGCGTCGTGGCGACGGTGGGATGGGCGATCGCCGCCCAGATGCCGGGGAGCCGATTGACGGTGCAGACGACGATGGCGACCGTCAGCAGGGCTAGCGTAAAGGAAAAAATGCCGGAGCGAAACACGTCGAAGGCGTACCAGCGCACGACCAGCGGCTCCAGCGCCGGCACGAAGCGGGGGATCTGCGCCGGGATGATGCTCCCCTTGAGGGTGCCGATCAGGACGAGCAGCGACAGGAAGACGATCTCGTAAATGGCCGCCCGCACCGAGCAGAAAAACCGCCACACGCGATCGATGGCGGCCTCGACCGGCGAGCGGCCCGGCTGCCCCGCCCGGCGGCGCAAAATATCGGTGACGCGCTCGTCGCGCGCGGCGACCGAGCTCATCGCCGTCGCCCCGGGCGCCGCCGGCGATGGGCGGCTGAGACGCTCATGTCGCCGCCTCGCTCGGTTGCAGGATGGTCTCGGCATAGGCGATGAACTCGTCCGTGTTGAGCTCGGCCAGGACGATCTGACGCACGATCCCCTCGCGGTCGATCAGGATGTGCGTGGGGAAATTGACGATGGGATAGACCGAACCGGTCATCTTCCGCTCGGGGTCGGAGGCGACCAGGTACGTCGCGCCGTTGCGCGCGGCGTAGTCGAACGAGACAGAGGCAGGCTCGTCGACAGCGACGGCGAGCATGACCAGCCCCTGCGGCTGCAGCTTCTTGTAGGCGGCCTCCATGTCGGGCATCTCGCTGCGGCACGGCGGGCACCACGAGCCCCAGAAGTTCAGCCAGACGGGCTGGCCGCGGAAATCGGAGAGGCGCACGATGCTGCCATCACTCAACATGGTGACGAAGTCCGGGGCCGGGTCGCCCACTTTCGGCAGCAGGGAGCTGTTGACGCCGCTGAACCCCATCCGCTCGAAGCCCTGCTGCCCGCCGACAAACCAGGCCCCGACGATGATCAGCACAGCTAACAGCAGACCGGCCGCGGCGGCGGCGCGCCGCGGCGGCGCGGGCGCCTCGAGCGCCGATGGGCCGAGGCGTGGGGAGGCGTCGACCGGCGCTGCCTCAGTCACGGGGCGCTCCAGGCCGTGCGGGGAGGGACCTGACGCGCATCAGGCAGGACCCACCGCGAGCGACATCCCGTCCAGCACGTTCCACATCCACATGAAATCACCCCACGCGTAGGAGCGATAGTCGCCGATGGCGGGATCCGAGACGTAGACCCCCCAGTCATCGTACCCGTAGGCCACCACCACATGGTAGCCGGGCGTCAGCTTGTAGGGCGTGCCGTCCTCGGTGTACTCGTAGAAGCTTTGGTCGCCCCAGAGCCCGAGCCAGACGATGACCGGGACGCCGTTGTCGAGCGAGGACGTGAGCCGCCAGTTTTCGCCTTGCCCGTAGAAGGCTTCGCTCCAGAATCCGAACTGGGCCAGCGGCGCGACGAGCGGCTCCGGGTAGACGCCATAGTCGGTGGTGTTGCCCCACTGGCCGTTGATGTCGCCGCGGAACCCCCAGTGGGGGTTCGCGGACCAGCCGACCATCTCGTCGAAGGACCACTCCGACACCCACGTGCCGAAGGCCCCCATGGCGATCACGGCCGAGGCGTACTCGCAACTGAGGTTGCGCTGCTGGACGTACGTCGGCACGTCGATGAAGGAGCCCCCCGTCCCTTCGTCGGACGCGCGCACCTGGGCGCGAGGCGACAGCGCCCCGCTCAACGGCAGCAGCGCCATCGCCGCGCCGAACGCCATGAATGGCCGGCGCCCGAACCTCCGCGCCACCCTGAACATGCCCCCGCTCCTCCTTTCCGCTTACCCCGCGGCCCCCGTCAGCACGGCTGCGCCATCTCCGGAATCGTCACGAACTGGTAGCCCTGCGCTCGCAGGTCGCTGATGATCCGCGGCAACGCCCGGCCGGTCGAATCGGCGCTCTTCTCCGCGTCGAGGTGGAACTCGACGATGGCGCCGTCGTACATGTTGTTCATGACGCGGCTGTAGACCGCCTCTTCCGTCACGTCGGGTCCGTAGTCGGCGGCAGGCACGTTCCAAGCCACCGGGAGCATCCCCTGCGCGGAGACGATGGCGCGGACGCGGTCGTCGATCGCGGCGGCATAAGGGGTGAAGTACGGATCCATCGGACGGCCGATGGCGCTCTCGATCGCCTCGGTGGCATGCCGCACGTCCTCGAGGACCTCGTCGTCCGGCAGGGTGGTCAGCTCGGTGGAGCCATACCCATGGCTGCCGATGAGGTAGCCATCGTCGGCCAAGCGCTGGGCGAGCGTCGCGTCCTGCTCGACCCACCAGCCCATGAGGAACATCGCTGCCGGCACTTGTTCGGTTTCCAGCGTCTCGATGATGCCCAGATCGGGTTCGAAACCAACGCCGATGTTGAAGAGAAACGCCACGCGCTGGCAGCCCGGAGCGCCCTCAACCAGGTACGGGGGGTGACCCGGGTCGGAGGCCAAGAACAGCGGGGGGACGAAGCCAACCTTGTCCTGGTATCGAACGGGCACGAATCCTTCGATCGCCTCGCCGGTGATCGCCACCTCCGCGCCCAACGGGGCCGTCGCCGAGATGGCGCAATCGGGCCGCGGGCAGCTGCGGATGTCGAGCGCGGTGGTGCTGACCACGATGGCGCTGCCGGCCTCGGGCGCGGTCGCCGCGGCCGGCGTTGGCACGGCCGCCGGCCAGGCCATGAGCGCGACGGCGAAAACGAGCGCACGCCGCAGCATCGGGCAGACGCCCGATCCTCGGCTCGACGACCGGTGTGGCAAGCGCATGGAATAGACCTTCCTCATGGAATTCCCTCGTGTGAGCGGGGCAGCTCGGACGCGCGAAGCGGCCATCGCGCGGCGCATGGCCCGCGATGGCCTCGTGGCCGTGACGAAGCCGCTAAATGAGGAAGACTTGCAGCAGCGCCCGGCGCTCCCCGGCCGAGCAGGCGGCGTGGGCGTTAGGGGGCCACACGGCAGGCGCGTCGAGCGCGGGAAACGCGATCGCCGAGGCGACCGCCGGCCCGGCCCAGGCCAGGCCAAGCTTGACCGTTGGCGGCGGGACGACCTTGAGCTCGACGACGCAGTCGCCGGCGTCGACGGGCCGGCTCTCGTGCGCCACGAGGGAGGTCGGAGAGACCGCTTTGACGTCCGCTTCGGCGGCGCTGGCCACGATGGCGGCGTGGCACACCGAAAACAGGAGCGCCAGCGCGAGCACGAGATCGAGACGGCGCAGGGCTCCGCCGCCCGGGAGCGTGGCGGGGTTGCGGCGCGTACGTTGCCGGTTCAGCTCGAGCATCCGTGCCTTGCCATGACCGCGCGGCGGACCTTTCACGACGGGCTGCGCCGCTCGGCGCGGCGGCGGCCGTGACGGTTCACGGCGGCGCCGAACGTCCTCGGCGCCGCGTCCATTCTACCGCGTGAGCGCCCTCCGTCCAGTCGCCGTGCCGGCGGGCAGCCGCTTGCCGCGCCGCCGCGGGTCTGCTACGATTCCGGAATACCTGAATAACTATTCAGTATCGACACAGTGTCTCAACAGGAGCGATGCATGCCGCGACCCTCCAAAGCCGAGCAATTCCAGGATCCGGCGGCCGCCTGCGACGACCGGCTCGTCCACGTCGACGCCGTGCGGGCGGCGCGTGCCGCGCTGCCCAGCGGCGAGCGGCTGGCGGCGCTGGCGGGCTTCTTCGCCGCCCTGGGCGATCCCACCCGGCTGCGCATCGTGGCCGCGCTGGCGGCCCAGGAGCTGTGCGTCTGCGATCTGGCCGCGGCCATCGGCCAGACAGAGTCGGCGGTATCCCATCAACTCAAGACCCTACGCGAGCTCCGGCTGGTGCGTGCCCGGCGCGAGGGACGGCGGGTCTTTTACGCGCTGGATGACGACCACGTGCTGGCGATCTACGGCCAGGCGTGCGGCCACGTTGGGCACGGCGAATCCACCCTCGCACAGGCGGCGCCCGCGGAGCGGCGCTCAGGAGCACGACGATGGCGACAGTAGAGCTCGACCTTCCGGCTGTATTGCCCGATGTCCCCGATGCCGATGACGGCTGCGTGTCGCGGTTGGAATCCTTGCTCGTGGATAAGACCGGCATCGAGCGCGCGCACCTGGTCCCGCCGAACGGCGGTGCGGCGCGCTTGTGCCTGCACTACGATCCCGACATCCTGACCCTGGCCCAGGTCGAGCGCTACGCGCACGCGGCCGGGATCGACATCACCGGGCGCTACGGACACGTCGTGCTGCCGCTGCGCGCGATCGACGGCGAGGACGCCGACCGCCGCATCGAGGCGAACTTGCTCGGTCTTGATGGCGTCCTGGCCGCTTCGGTGAGCCTGCCCGCCCAACGCGCGCGGGTCGAGTTCGACCGCGACGTCACCTCGGAGGCGGCGATCGCCTCCGCACTGCTCGGCCTCGGCTATGGGGTGACGCCCACACCCGCCGCTGCCCCTGTCGCCACGCCCTCCCGCGAGACGCGCCCGGGCGCGCCGCGGGAGTCCTGGTACGCGCACAACAAGGAGCTGGCGTGGAGCCTCGTCTCCGGCCTGTTCCTGCTGCTGGGGTTCGCGGGGGAGCGCTGGTTCGGGGTTGCGCCGCAAGCGGCCATCGGCCTCTTCCTGGCCGCCTACGCCTTCGGCGCGTGGGATCTGCTGCGGCACGCGGTGGAAAACGTCCGCCGCGGTCAGTTTTCGTTCGACATCGACCTGCTGATGCTGGTGGCGGCCATCGGCGCCGCGGTGCTCGGCGAATGGGCGGAGGGCGCCTTCCTGCTCTTCCTCTTCTCGCTGGCCCACGCCCTGGAGCACTACGCCCTGGACCGGGCCCGCAACGCCATCAGCGCCCTGGCCGAGCTGGCGCCGCCCTTCGCGCTGGTGCGCAAGGACGGCCGCGAGGTGGAGACGCCGGTCGAGCAGGTCGTGGCCGGCGACCTGGTGCTGGTGCGGCCGGGCGACCGCATCCCCGTCGACGGCGAGGTACGCGCCGGCCAGTCGGCGGTCAACCAGGCGCCGGTGACCGGCGAGTCGGTCCCGGTGGAGAAGGCCGCCGGCGACCACGTCTTCGCGGGCACGGTCAACGGCGACGGCGCGCTCGAAGTGGCCACCACCGGCGTCGTCGGCGATCGAACCCTGGACCGCGTCATCGCGCTGGTGGAAGAGGCGCAGACCCAGAAGGCGCCGACGCAGCGCTTCGTGGAAAGGTTCGAGCGCGTCTACGTGCCGGCGGTGCTGCTGGCGTCGCTGCTGGTCATCGTCGTGCCGCCGCTGGCCGGCTTCTGGGCATGGCAGACCAGCTTCTATCGCGGGCTGGCGCTGCTGGTGGCGGCCTCGCCCTGCGCGCTGGCGCTCGGCACGCCGTCGGCGGTGCTGGCGGGCATCGCCCAGGCGGCCCGGCGCGGCGTGCTGATCAAGGGTGGGGCATACCTGGAGCACCTGGGGACGCTGCGCGCCCTGGCCTTCGACAAGACAGGCACCCTCACCGTCGGCCAACCGGAGGTGACCGACGTCGTGGCGATGGAGGGGACGACGGAGAGCGAGCTGCTGACGGTGGCCGCCGCCGTGGAACGCGCCTCGCAGCATCCGCTGGCAGAAGCGGTGGTGCGCCGTGCGGAAGCCGATGCCCTGGCGCTGCCGGCGGCCGGCGAGCTGCAAAGCGTCGCCGGCCGCGGCGTGCGCTCCAGTCTGGGCGGCGAATCGGTCGAGATCGGCAACCTGCGGTTCTGGGACGAAGGCGGCGTCTCCGTCCCGGAGCCGGTTCGGCAGACCGTCGAGCGCCTGCAAAACGCCGGCCGCAGCGTCATGGTCGTGCGCCAGGGCGATCGCTGGCTCGGCGTGCTGGGCGTGGCCGATCGGCCGCGGCCGGGGGTTCAGGACGTCCTGGCCAGCCTGCGCCGGCTCGGCGTGCGCCCGCTGGTGATGCTGACCGGCGACAACCGCGGCGTGGGCGAGGCGATCGGGCGCGAGGTCGGCGTGGACGAGGTGCTGGCCGACCTCTTGCCAGAGGACAAGGTGGCCGCGGTGCAACGGCTGCAGCGCGAGTACGGCGAGATCGCCATGGTCGGCGACGGGGTGAACGACGCCCCGGCGCTGGCGCACGCGACCGTCGGCATCGCCATGGGCGGCGCCGGCACCGCGGTGGCGCTCGAGACTGCCGACGTGGCGCTGATGGCGGACGATCTGGGCCGGTTGCCGTTCGCGGTTGGGCTCTCGCGGCAGGCGCGGGGCATCATCCGCCAAAATGTGGGGGTGGCCATGCTCGCCATCGCCATCCTGATCGTCGCCACCGTCACCGGGTTCATCGGCATCGGCGTGGCCGTGCTCATCCACGAAGGGACGACGCTGATCGTGATCGCCAACGCCTTGAGGCTGCTGGGCTACCGCGGACAGGAATCGCCGCGGCAGGCGACGGGTGGCGCAGCGCCGTCTCCGCTCCCGGCAGCATAGGGCGTGGGAACCTGCCGCAAGGTTCCCGCGCCGACCCACGACAGGAGGACCAACGCACCACGATGGGTATTCATACCAAGATCAACCGCACCGAACTCACGCGGCGCGCCGTGCTTCGGCGCGCCGGGATCTTCGCACTCAGCGGCGGCGGGGTGACGCTGCTCCAGGCCTGCGGCGGAACGACGCAGGAACCAGAGCCAACAGCGACCGCCGTGCCGCCGACGACTCCTCCCGAGCCGACCGCGACGCCACGGGCGACGCCGCGCCCCACGCGGGCCACGCCGGCGCCCGGCGCGGGGACGGCGCCCCCCGCCGCGGCCGGCCCCGTGGTGGAGATGAACGACCAACTGCGATTCGATCCGGAACAATTGACGATCCAGGTTGGCGACACCGTCACCTGGACCACGGTCGGCGCCATTCCGCACACCTCGACCTGCGACCCGGCCAAGGCGCAGAACCCGGACGAGAACGTCAAGCTGCCGGAGGGGGCCGAGGTGTGGGACTCCGGCCTCGTCAACAGCGGCGAGTCCTGGAGCCACACGTTCGACGTGCCCGGAGACTATACGTACTTCTGCATCCCGCATGAATCGGCGGGCATGGTCGCTACCCTCACGGTCACGCCGTAGGAATTACCGGGCGTTGCCTTCGCGCTCTTGCCCGGCGGGAGGGCAACGCCGCTGACTCATGCCGCGAGCCGCTTGACCGCCGGGCCGCCCCCACAATCCTGACGCCGCTGGCGTGTTTCAGCCATTGCTCCTCGCCGCGACGTCCAGGTCGGCGTGGAGACCGCTGTGGTCTGGCCACGTCTCGTCCGGCAGCCGCTCGATGACGCGCAGCAGCGCGTCGTCCTCGCCTTGCTGGCGGGCCGTTTCCGTAAGCGTCCGCTTGTTGATCGGGTAGGTGACCGTCTCGAGAAACCGCCGAATCTGGTCCTGGCTCGTCGTCTCCGCCATGCTCTTCCCTCCTCACATGTCCGAACACCGGGACTCCAGCAAGAGGCAAGAGGCGTGCCGCACCTCGGCCAACCCGCGCCGAGCCGCCTACACCAGCATCTCGATCACCAGGAGCGCCAGGAAGCCGGCGAAGAACGTGGCCGCCAGTGCCGGCGTCTCCTGGACCTCGTGGGCCTCGACGAGCAGCTCCTCCGTGACCAGGTAGAGCAGGGCCGCCGCGCCGAACGCCAGCACGGCGGCCAGGGCGACGCCGGAGAGGCCGCCCAGCAGCACCGTGCCCACCACCGCCGCCAGCGCCAGCAGCGCGGCGAGCCCCGCCGTGACCGCCATGACCCGGCCCCGCGTCGCGCCCGCCCGAGCGAGTGCGCTGGCCGCGGCGAGCCCGAGAAAGAGCGCCTCCAGCGTCAGGGCGACCGTGATGAGGACGCCGGTCTGCGCCCCGGCCGCGAACCCGATCCCGACCAGGAGACCGTCGACGGCGACATCGATGCCGATCACGACGAGGAGCCCGGACCCACGCGTTGCCTCGGTCTCGGCGGCCGCGGCGCCCGGCTCGGTTCGCGAGCGCACCACCATCATCAGCGTCACGCCAGCGGCGAACCCGAGGACGACGAACAGCGGCTCGTGGATGTCCATCATCTCCGGCAGCAGTTCGCCGGCGACCGCGGCGAAGACCACGCCGGCGGCGACGTGCTGGACCACGCTGCGCAGCCGCGGCCCCGGCGGGTAGAGCGCGGCGAGGATGCCGCCAGCGACGACGGCAACCACCGGGAAGAGGATGAAGATGCTGATCGTGTCGAATCGGCTCACCGTCGCCTTCTCCCGCCTTGATTCGCGAATCTGCCGGCCGCCGCCGCGGTTGGCGCGTCCTTGTCAAGCCATTCTGCCGATTCCGTACCAACCGCGTGGCGACAGCTGCCGGGGATTGCCGCGGCTCGGCCGCGTTGACCGGCGCATCCCCTTGACCGATAGCCGCCATCCCGTCCTGAACCGGTTCACCCGGTGCGCGTTCCACGGAATGCGGATGAACGCGCCCCACTCCCTCTGGCTTCGGCCCCACCGACGATCTTGCGGGCGTCGGCATCGTCGTCTGGCCCGCGGCCGCGGCCACGAGCTGTGCGCATCGCGCGGGCGCCGACGTGCCCGATTTGGCGCCCCGGCAGCCAAACAGGCGATCGTGCCCGTAGGCGGCGTCCCCTATCGTGGTTGCACCGAGGCCAAGGGGCCGCGGCAGCAGACGACAGGAGGAGACAGCCATGAACGGACAGCAGCGGCGACGGGTCATCCTGAGTGCGCTCACGGCGGCGTTGGCCGTGCTTCTGGCCGCGGGCGCCCCGAGCGCGAGCGCGGAGACCAAGGCGCGGTATCCTGGGTATCAGGGGCCGGATCTCGCGGCAAACTGCGACGCGCTCGACGAGTGGGAGATCGACACGGCCACGTACCCCGAATGCGGCCCTGGCGGCGACGACGACTCCGATTCGTGCGACGCCCAAAGCGTCGAGGGCTGCCGGTTCTACCTACCGTCGGATTGGCTCCAGCCGGT
>CALMZR010000106.1 GCA_937870845.1 uncultured Chloroflexota bacterium | reverse complement strand
CGGTGGGTCCAGCGGCCCCGGTCATGCCTGGCGCTCCGGATCGCCCCGCGGGGCCGGTCGGGCCGGTCGGGCCGGTCGGGCCGGTCGGGCCGGTCGGGCCCGGACGCGTCAGCGCGCCGGGGGTGGCCTCCTGGGCGAGGAGGCTGGGCTGGACGCCGCTCGGGGCTGGGGGGTCGGCGCTGGCGGCTGCCTGCCTGGCGCCGACCGCCGCCAGCAGGCCGGTTCCGACGGCGGCGAGGCGGCCCAGCGCGGCGCGGCGCGGCGCGGCGCCCTGCAGCGCCCGTTGCCATCGGTCGAGAGTGCGCCGATCCATCGTCTGCCCTCCTGTGCATGGCCTGAGGCTCCAGGCGCCGATCGTCGGGACGCGCGTCTGCCACGGCGGGCCGGGGGGACGGGTCTCCGCGGTTGCGGGTAACACGACCACGACTCTGCCCGGATGTCAAGGGCGGCGCTGTTAACGTGTGTTTCCTCGCGGGCCGTCGTCGCCGCGAAGCCCTCGGCGCCGGCTGCTTCGTATACTCGCCCCGCCATGCGTGAGACCCTCGGCCCGGAGCGGGCGGCGCCAGACGAAATCTTCCTCGAAGGGATGCGCTTCTACGCCTTCCACGGGGTGAATGCGGAGGAGCGGGCGCTCGGCCAGCGCTTCACCGTCGACGTGGCGCTGGCCGTCGATCTGCGCGCGGCGGGGCGGAGCGACGACCTCGGCGACACGGTCTCCTACAGCGCCGTCTTCAAACTGGTGCGGCGCATCGTGGAGGGGGAGCCGCGCAACCTGCTCGAGGCGGTGGCGGAGGCGGTCGCCGCCGGCATCCTGGCCGAGTTTAGGCCGGTGGCGCGGGTCACGGTCACGGTGCGCAAGCCGGAGGCGCCGCTGCGGGGGGCGATGCTCGATGCGGCCGGGGTGCGCCTGAGCCGCGCCCGAGGCGAGGGGGAGGGGGCGCGGTGAGCGACGCGGGGATCGACAAGCCGCGGATCGCGGCGGCGGTGCGCGAGATCCTGATCGCCATCGGCGAGGACCCCGACCGCGAGGGTCTGCAACGCACGCCGGCGCGGGTGGCCGACGCGTACGAGGAGCTGTTCGCCGGGCTGCGCGAGGATCCGCGCCGTCACCTGAGCGCGACCTTCGACGAGGATCACCGGGAGATGGTCGTGCTGCGCGACATCCCCTTTGCCTCGCTGTGCGAGCACCACCTGCTCCCGTTCACCGGCGTGGCGCACGTCGGGTACATCCCGCGGGGGCGGATCGTGGGGCTGAGCAAGCTGGCGCGCCTGGTGGAGGGGTACGCGCGGCGGCCGCAGGTGCAGGAGCGGCTGACCAGCGAGGTCGCGGACGCGCTGATGGCGGCGCTGCACCCGGATGGCTGCGGCGTCGTGGTGGAGGCGGTGCATACCTGCATGACGATCCGGGGGATCGAGAAGGCGGGGGCGACGATGGTCACCTCGGCGATGCGCGGCGGGTTCCGCACGCGCCCGGAGACGCGCGCCGAGTTCATGGCGATCCTGCGCGGCGGGCGGCCATGAGCGATTCCGCTTGACTCGATCAACGTTACGCCGCTCTGGTAGAGAAACACTGGGCGGACCGATCGGGAATCACCAGGGCGCGTCTACACATGGGCTTGAGTGGGGCGGCGAGCCCTTGGAACGCCGGGGTCCGACCGGAGCTCTGTCGTTCTCACTCCGGATTCGAGCCGCGGCCCCTCCCTTACGCGGGGCAGCTCCGGTCTCTGCACACACGCCTCAGCCGCGGGCCGCGCCAATGGCGTGCTGCACATCCGGGGCATCCACCGCGGCGACCAGACGCTCGCACTCCGGGACCGTGCGCAGCCCGATCCGCACGTACCCGGGTAGCCCGAATGAAGCGCAGTCGCGCACGCAGATTCCCTGACCAAGGAGGGCCGCGCGGACGGCGGAGCCGTTGCCGACGCCAACCAGGAGGAAGTTCGCCTTCGCCGGCAGCACGCGCAGGCCGCGGTCAGCTAGCGCTGTCGCGAGATATGTGCGGGCTCGCCGCACCTCGGCACGAGCCCGTTGGAGGTGGGCATCGTCACGGAGCGCGGCCAAGCCAGCCGCCTGGGCGACGGCATTCACGCTCCAAGGGGGACGGACGGCGTCGAGCGCGGCGCAGACGGGGGCCGGCGCCAGCGCGTAGCCGAGCCGGAGGCCGGGCAGGGCGTAGTCTTTCGTGAGCGAGCGGACGAGCACGACATTGCCCCGGTCCAGCAGGGGCGCCGTCCGCGGCGGGTCGTCGACGAACTGGCGGTAGGCCTCGTCGACGATCAGGAGGCCGTGCGGCAGCATCGTGGCAAGGTTATCGAGGTCCTCGCGCGCGAGCAGCGTCCCGGTCGGGTTATTCGGGTTGCAGACGAAGGCGACCCGTGCTCCGGTGTTGCGGACCTCTGCCACGACATCAGGGACACGGACGGCGAAGTCGTCTGCCGGCGCGGCTCGATGCTCGTGGACCTGGCCGCCGGTAATCCGCGTCGCGCGGGCGTATTCGCCGAAGGTCGGTCCGACGACCAGGGCGGTCTCGCCAGCATCAACGAAGGCAAGGGCGAGCAGCCAGAGCAACTCGGCCGATCCGTTGCCGACGACGACCTCGGGAATGTCTACCCCATCGCGCCCTGCCAGCGCGCGGCGCAGCTCGGTTGCCGCATCGTCCGGGTAATGCGACCATGGCGCCGCGGCGGCAGCGGCCACGGCCGCCGGCGAGGGGCCGAGTGGGTTGGCATTGACGCTGAAATCGATGACTTCCGAGCGGGCCAAGCCAATAGAGGCCAATTCCGCCTCGCTGATGCTGCCGTGAGCGACGGGAGCAAGGTTCCAGACCCGTTGGCTCGGCCGAACGCTCATGGCCGGTCCTTCTGACGGAGAGCGAGGACGCCGCCCAGGCCAAGCCCGCCCAGCCCGCATCCCAGCACGACGGCCAACCGCCAGACCAGGCGGCGGGCAGCCGCAATGTCCATCGCGACCGGCGGGCGAAAGTCCCCGCCAAGGACGTAGTGATCGAGCTTCTCCAGCCGCACCGTGAGCGCCCCTGCCATGGCCGCCATTGGCCAGCCGGCGTTCGGACTTGCCGTCGCGTTGTGCTCGCGCAGAGCCGTCCTCGCCGCGCTCAGCGCATCGCCGTCGCGCCCGGCAACCGCCACCAGCAACGCCGCGGTGAGACGGGCGGGGACAAGGTTGAGGAGGTCGTCCAATCGCGCGGCGGGCTTGCCGAGCGCCTCGTACCGCCCCCGATAGCCGATCATCGCATCGAGCGTGTTGACGGCGCGATAGGCGTAGGCGCCCGGAAGCCCGCCGGCCACGAAGGCCAGCCACGGGGCAACGATCGAATCGCTCGCATTCTCGGCCAATGACTCGACCGCGGCCGAGGCGATCAGTCCGGAGTCAAGCATCGCCGGGTCACGACTGACGAGGTCGCGGAGCGCCTCACGGGCCGCATCGAGGTCCCCGTTCTCGAGTAGAGCCTGAACCCGTTCCGCCGCGGTCAGGAGCTCCCGCACGGCAAACGTCGGCTTCAGCAGCAGAGCGCGCAGGAGAACCCGGAGGGCCCAGGGGAGACGGCCGAGGATCGACTCCGCGAGCACGGCGGCGACGGACGCCGCCCCGACGACGGCGCCCAGGAGTGCGGCGCCGTAGGCAAGCTGAGGGCCTGAACCGATCTTCACCGCGCGTCGTTCCATGGTCGTCGCCAGCGATCCGATCCAAACGACCGGATGGAGGGCAACCGGAGGCTCGCCCACCATGCGATCGACGATCTGGGCGATGACGAGCGTCAGCACGCGCTCGCCCACCACACGCCGTTTTCCACGCTGGTGGCGTCTGTGAACCGGTCCGACGGCGGTGATACCAGTATGGCGCCTCCTTCCTGCCCGCAGAGAGCCACCGCACCCAATACTTGATTTTCGGCGTTCCCGGCCAGTGGCATCGGCTACGACCAACGGCGCTGTCATGGTTGCCTATCACGTCGTATCCGCTGCACCGCTTGTGTCAGCTCATGGCAGAAGTGCGTGATCTCGGTCAATCCAGGGAGGACGGTCCGCACGTCGAGCCGGTGGCCGCGTGGGCAACGTAGCATGCTACCCATACGCGCGTCATCGAGACGCAAGGCCACGCGCGCACCGCAAATGGGGCAGGTTAGTGTTAGTGGGCGCGTGTTTTCCTTGCTGTCATTCGCTCCTTGCACGACGTCAGGGCTTAGTCGGCAGACGGCAGCGATCGCGCCGCTTGGCGCACGACGCGGGACGCCGCGACCATGTTTTCCAGGGCCGGCCAGACCTCGTCCGGCTTGCGGGTCTTGAGGCCGCAATCGGGGTTGACCCAGATCTGATCCGCCGGCAGCACGGTGAGGATGGCGCGCAGGCGGGCGGTCAGCTCCGGCACGTCGGGGACGCGCGGGGAGTGCACGTCGTAGACGCCGGGGCCGATCCCCTTGGCGTAGCCCTCCGTGCGGAAGACCTCGAGCAGTGCCTCGCCGGAGCGGGCGTGCTCGATCAGCAGCACGTCGGCGTCGAGGGCGTCGATGTCGGGGAAGATCTCGCCGAACTCGCTGTAGCACATGTGGGTCTGGATCTGCGTCTCCGGCCGGGCGCCGGCAGCGGCAAGGCGGAAGCATGCGACCGCCCAGCGCAGGTAGGCCGCCTGGTCGGCGTGGCGCAGCGGCAGCCCTTCGCGCAGGGCCGGCTCGTCGATCTGGATGACGGCGATCCCGGCCGCATCGAGGTCGGCGACTTCGTCGCGGATCGCGAGGGCGATCTGGCGGCAGGTTGCTTCCCGCGGCTGGTCGTCGCGCACGAACGACCAGTTGAGGATGGTAACCGGCCCGGTGAGCATCCCCTTGACCGGCTTTCCCGTTTGCGCCTGGGCGAACCGCGCCCAGCGCACGGTCATTGGCGCGGGGCGAGCGACGTCCCCGTAGATGATGGGGGGGCGGACGTAGCGCGAGCCGTAGCTCTGCACCCAGCCGTGGCGGGTGAAGGCGAAGCCATCGAGCTGCTCGCCGAAGTACTGGACCATGTCGTTGCGCTCCGGTTCGCCGTGGACCAGCACGTCGAGACCGAGCGCTTCCTGCCGGGCGATGACGTCGGCGATCTGGCCTTCCAGGAACGCCTCGTAGGCGGCGGCGGAGAGGGCGCCGGTGTTCGCCTCCTTGCGGGCGTTGCGGATTTCGGCGGTCTGGGGGAAGGAGCCGATGGTGGTCGTCGGCAGGGTCGGTAGGCGCAACCGCTGTTGTTGCCTTGCGGCGCGCTCCGCATACGGGAGGGCGCGCCGGTCGGCGTCATCCGGCAGCGAGGCGAGGCGGCGGCGCACGGCCTCGTTGCGGCGCAGCGGCGATGAGGCCGCGGACGCGATCGCGGCGCGGTTGGCGGCGAGCGCGGTCGACACCGCCGCTGACCCCTCGTTGACCGCGCGCGTCAACGTGACGACTTCGGCCAGCTTCTGCTCGGCGAAGGCGAGCCAGGGGCGAATGGCTTCCGGCAACTCCTCCTCCAGCCCGATGTCGTACGGGACGTGGAGGAGGGAGCAGGAGGTCGAGAGCAAGAGCCGCTCACCGGGGACGTGCTGCTGGAGGCGGGTGAGCAGATCGAGCGAGGCGACGAGGTCGTTGGTCCAGACGTTGCGCCCGTCGACGACGCCGGCGACGAGCCGTTTGTCTGTCGGGAAGCCGTGGCGGGCGATGAGATCGTGGTTTTCCGGGCCCCGCGCGAAGTCGAGCCCGACGCCGTCCACGGGCAGCGCCGCCAGCGCGGGGTACGCCTCGCTGACGCGGCCGTAGGCGGTCTGAACGAGGAGTTGGGCGGCGCCTTTGGCCTCGGCAAGCGCGGCGTAGGCGCGCTCGACCGCGGCGATCTGGTCCGGCGTAAGGTCGAGGACCAGGGCCGGCTCGTCGAGCTGGATCCACGCCGCGCCGCCGGCAGCCAGCCGCCGCACGACCTCGGCGTAGACCGGGAGGAGCGCGTCGAGCAGCGACAGGGGGTCGACGTTGCCCTCGTGCATCTTCCCGAGCAGGAGGAAGGTGACCGGGCCGAGCAGCACCGGCTTGGCCGGAACGCCGAGCGCCGCCGCCTCCTCCAACTCGGCGAACGGCTTGTCGCTGGCGAGGCGGAAGGTCTGTCCGGGAGAAAACTCCGGCACGAGGTAGTGGTAGTTGGTGTCGAACCACTTGGTCAGCTCCATCGCCGCCTCGCCGCCCGCGCCGCCGCGGGCCATGGCGAAGAGGAGATCGGGTCCGACCACGTCGCCATCCCAGCCGAAGCGGGACGGAACCGCGCCGACGAGCGCGCACGTGTCGAGCACGTGGTCGTAGAGCGAGAAATCGTTGACCGGGACGATATCGAGCCCGGCGGCGATCTGCGCCTCCCAATTGGCGCGGCGGATCGTGGCGGCCGTCTCGTTCAGCTCGGCGGCGGTCCGTTTGCCGGACCAGTAGCCTTCCAGCGCGCGTTTCAGCTCGCGGCGTTTGCCGATGCGCGGATACCCAGGAATGGTGGCCAGGGCCATAGAAGACTCCTCCGTTCAGCGTCGGTCGTCGTTCACCTGGGCCAGGTCGGCCCGCGTGGCCGTTGCGGATCCCGGGCGTCGCAGAACCTGGTCCAGCGTCACGCGCACCTCGCCCATCGGCAGGGCGGGAAGTTTCATGCGCGGATCCGCCGAGAAGAGCGCCGGCAGCGCGAACGGTTCCTCGTCGCCGGCCACGGGGGGCAGGCCCGGGCTCTCGCCGGTGTCAATGTAGCGGGCGATCTCACGGGTGCTGCGGGCGCCGCTCACCCACGCCCGCAGCCAGAAGCGACGACCGTCCTCGACCAGGTCCTCGGCCGACATGCCGAGCTCGGGGGCGACCTGTTCGGCGAAGGCGTAGACCTCGGCCGCGCGGCGCATCACCGCGAGATACGCCTGAGCGGCGCTGCGGCGGCTGAACGGTTCGGAGGGCTTCCACATCGCGGTTCAGTCCCAGCTCAGGCTCGCCCCGCTGCGGTACTCGGTGACCCGGCTCTCGAAGAAGTTCTTCTCCTTGCCCAGGTCGATCGTCTCGCTCATCCAGGGGAAGGGGTTGCGAGCGCGGTGCTGGCGCGGCAGGCCGATGCGCTCCAGGCGGCGGTCGGCGACGTAGCCGACGTACTCGCGGAACAGATCGGCGTTGAGGCCGAGCACGCCGTGGGGCAGGCAGTCCGCGGCGTAGGCGATCTCCAGCGCGACGGCGTGCCGGATCTTGTCGACGAGGTGATCCTGAAACTCGGGCGTCCACAGCTCCGGATTCTCGGCTTTGATGCCGTTGATGAGGTCGATGCCGAAGTTGAGGTGGACCGTTTCGTCGCGCAGGATGTACTGGAACTGCTCGCCGATCCCCTTCATCCGGTTCTGGCGGTGGAAGGAGAGGATCATGGCGAACCCGGCGTAGAAGAAGATGCCCTCCATGACCACGTAGTAGCCGACCAGGTTCTCAAGGAACGTCTGCGCCCCGGCGAAGGTGCTCGTGGTGAAGCCCGGCTCCAGGAGGTCGGCGGTGAGGGCCATCTCCAGCTCGTCCTTGGCGGCGATGGCCGGGATGGCGTGGTACATGCCGAAGACCTCGTGCTCGTCCAGGCCCAGGCTCTCCACGATGTAGTGGAACGCATGGGTGTGGATCGCCTCCTCGAAGGCCTGGCGCAGCAGGTACTGGCGGCACTCGGCGTTGGTGACGTGGCGGAAGATGGCGAGGGTGATGTTGTTGGCCACCAAGCTTTCGGCGGTGGCGAAGAAGCCGAGGTTGCGCATGATGACCCGCCGCTCGTCGGGGGTCAGCGCGCCGCTCTTCCAGAGGGCGATATCGGCGCCCATGGCCACTTCGGTCGGCATCCAGTGGTTGGCGCAGCCGTTGAGATAGTGCTCCCAGGCCCAGGCGTATTTCAATGGCATCAACTGGTTGACGTCGACGGCGTGGCAGTTGATGAGGCGTTTTTCCGAGGCGTCGAAGCGGGATGCGGCCGGGGCGTCGAGGTCGAAAAGGGCGGTTCCGTTTGCGGCAGTCATCGTGGGTTCCCTCATTCCGGGGGCGCGGCATGCCGCGCCCCTACAGGTGGGTCGATTGGCGCTACTGGCACGCCTCGCACATGAACTCGCTGGGATCGTCGTTCCGCTCGGGGAGCAGGGCAGCCAGCGGCGCGGGCAACGAGAGGGCCGCCCCTCCAGGCCGGTTTTCTTGCTTCTCACTTCCGGCTTCCGGCTCCCCATCCCGCACGATGGTGACGTCCGCGGAGGCGCTGCGCGCCCGCATCCAGCGCGGCTGGATGCCGCGGCGGTTGACGTCCAGCGTCGATTTCTCGGCTTGGGTGGCGCCGCGGGACCGTAGGTAGTAGGTGGTCTTCAGGCCTTGGCGCCAGGCGGAGCGGTAGAGGTCGCTTAGGACGCGGCCGGACGGCTCGGCGACGTAGAGGTTGAGCGACTGACCCATGTCGATCCACTTCTGCCGGCGGGCGGCGCAGGCGACCAGCCAGCTCGGGTCGATCTCGAAGGCGGTCGGGTAGCGCGCCTTGAGGTGGTCGGGGATGCGCGCGATGTGCTGAACGGAACCGTCCTCGTACTTGAGGTCGTCGCGCATCTCGGCGTCCCAGAGGCCCTGCGCATCCAGGTCGCGCACCAGCCGCTCGTTGACGAGCGTGAACTCGCCGGAGAGGTTGCTCTTGACGTAGAGGTTAGTGTAGAGCGGCTCGATCGACTGCGAGACGCCCTGGATGTTGGCGATCGTCGCCGTGGGCGCGATGGCCATGGTGTTGCTGTTGCGCATGCCGTGGGCGCGCACCGCTTGCCGCACCGGCTCCCAGTCGAGCGTCGTGCCCAGATCGACCTCGATCTGCTCGCCGCGCTCCTCGGCCAGCAGCGCAACCGTATCTATTGGAAGGAGCCCGCGATCCCACTTCGAGCCGGCGAAGGAGGGGTAGGGGCCGCGCTCCTTCGCCAGCTCGGTCGAGGCCAGGATGGCGTAGTAGGAGATCGCCTCCATGCTGCGGTCGGCGAAGGCGACGGCCTCCTCCGAGGCGTAACCGATGCCGAGCTCCCAGAGGGCATCCTGGAACCCCATCAACCCCAGTCCGACGGGGCGGTGACGCAGATTGGAGGCGCGCGCCTCCGGAATGGGGTAGTGGTTGAGGTCGATGACGTTGTCGAGCATACGCATGGCCGTCGTCACCGTCTCGCGCAGCCGGTCGTGGTCGATGCCGGCGAGCCGCTCCGCCACCGCCACGCTGCGGTGCAGCCCTCCGGTACAGCCCACGGCTACCGTGTAGGCCGCACGGCCCTCGCGCTTTGCTCCTTCAGCCGCTAATCCGGCAGTTGTCAGCAATGCGCGATAAAAGGGCTCGTTTTCTGGCTTGGCAAAAACGTATTTTGCCACTTCGGGGTCGGTGCCTGGCCGCGGTTTAAGAGCGGCATCATAAAACGGGTTGGGAAAAGCGCGCGCGTCCAACACCAGGTCGGCATCCTGCGGTGGGCCGTGTTTGAACCCAAAGGAGAGTAGGCGCAGAACGAACCCCTCTTCCTCCCCCAGAGTTTTTTCCAGAATCTCCTTGATCTCACGCGGGCTCTTGTCGCTGGTATCCACCACCAGATCCGAAAGCGATCTAAGCGGGGCAAGCGCCTGCCGCTCGGTCTCAATCTCGCGCAATAGGTGGCCGGTACCCAAAGGATGCACGCGGCGCGAAAGGTTGTAGCGCTTGAGCAACACGTCTGGGCGCGCTTCCAAAAAGACCACGAAAGGCCTGAGTTTGCCGATAATTTCTTCTACGCCTTCCAGGAGTTTCCCGCTGCGGATATCCACCACCACACAAGCTTTTTC
>CALMZR010000105.1 GCA_937870845.1 uncultured Chloroflexota bacterium | reverse complement strand
CGATCGGGATTACCGGGCGGCGGTGCGGTTGGCGCAGACGCTCGAGGTTCCGAACGTCATCACTTTTTCCGGGTGTCCTGGCGGGGGGCCGGAGGCGATGGAGCCGAACTGGGTGACGTGCCCCTGGCCGCCTGATTTTCTGGAGACGCTGGAGTGGCAGTGGCAGGAGCGGGCGACGCCGTACTGGTCTGAGGCGGCGGAGTTCGCCAGGCAGCACGGGGTGCGGGTGGCGATCGAGCTGCATCCAGGCTTTCTGGCGTACCACACCGATTCGTTCTACCGGCTGCGGGAGATCGGCGGGGAGACGCTGGGGGTCAACTTCGACCCGTCGCACCTCTTCTGGCAGGGGATGGATCCGCTGGTTTGCGTGCGCGACCTGGGGGACGCCATCTTCCACGTCCACGCCAAGGACACGTGGCTCGACGGGCAGAACATTGCCCTGAATGGGGTGCTCGACACCAAGCCGTATACCGACGAGATTCACCGGTCGTGGATTTTTCGCACCGTCGGGTTCGGGCACGGCCAGGAGTTCTGGCGGCATCTGATCAGCGAGCTGCGGCTGGCGGGGTACGACGGGGCCATCTCCATCGAGCACGAGGACTCGCTGATGAGCGTCAACGAGGGGTTCACCAGCGCGGTGCAGTTCCTGAAGAACGTGGTGATCCAGGAGCCGGCGGCGCAGGCGTGGTGGGCTTGACGAAGTCGTGAGTCGTGAGTCGTGGGTCGTGAGTAGAGACGGTGGCGTGTCGACGTGTCTTGGAAAGGGGCGGGAGATGGCCCGTGGGCGGTCGTACCGCGATCTCATTGCCTGGCAGAAGGGCATGGAGTATGTGGTCGACGTGTATCGGGAATCATGGACTTGGCCCGCAGATCAGCGATTCGGTCTGGTGTCCCAAGTCCAACGAGCAGCGGTTTCCGTCCCCGCCAACATTGCGGAAGGTTCTGGGCGAAGCGGCTCGGCAGAGTTGCGCCACTTTCTTTCTATCGCTCACGGCTCACTCTGCGAAGCACAGACACATCTGGAGATCGCCGAGAAGCTCAGGTTCATGAGTCCAGCGAACTCACAGTTGTTACTCAACCAGGGATCCGAGCTGAGCCGGATTCTTCGCGGGTTCCTTCGTAGTCTCGGACCCGAAGCTTCGCAGCGACGAACTCACGACTCACGACCCACGACTCACGACTAGAAAGGGAGCGGGACATGGACGAGATTGGGGTTGGGCTGGTTGGGTACAAGTTCATGGGGCGGGCGCACTCGAATGCGTACCGGCAGGTGGCGCACTTCTTCGACGTCGATCCGACGCCGCGGATGGCAGCCATCTGCGGGCGGGACGAGGCGGGGGTGAAGGCGGCGGCGGAGACGCTGGGGTGGGAGGGGTATGAGACCGACTATCGCGAGCTGGTGAAGCGGCCGGACGTCGAGCTGGTCGATGTCTCGACGCCGGGGGATACGCACAAGGAGGTCGTGCTGGCGGCGCTGGCGGCGGGGAAGCACGTGCTATGCGAGAAGCCGCTGGCGAACAACCTGGCCGAAGCGCGGGAGATGCTGGAGGCGGCGCGCAAGGCGGGGACGATCGCGGTGGTCAATTACAACTACCGCAAGGTTCCGGCGGTGCAGCTTGCCAAAAAGCTGATCGACGACGGCGCGATCGGCGAGGTGCGGCACTGGCGGGCGGTGTATCTCCAGGACTGGATCACCGATCCGAACTTCCCGCTGGTGTGGCGATTGAAAAAGGAGCTGGCGGGGTCGGGGGCGCTGGGGGATATCGCGGCGCACATCACCGATCTGGGGATGTATCTGGTGGGGCCGATCGCGGAGGTCGTGGGGACGCTGTCGACGTTCATCAAGGAGCGGCCGGTGGCGACCGAGTCGGGCGGAGGGGCCGGCTTGACGGCGGAATCGGGCAGCGAGATGGGCGAAGTGACAGTTGACGACGCGACGACGTTCCTGGCGCGCTTCGAGGGCGGGGCCACGGGGACGTTCGAGGCGACGCGGCTGGCGCCGGGGCGGCGCAACTACAACAGCTTCGAGGTCAACGGGGCGAAGGGGTCGATCTCGTTCAACCTGGAGCGGATGAACGAGCTGCAAGTCTACTTCGAGGACGACCCGGCGGGGTTGCAGGGGTTCCGCACGATCAACGTGACCGAGGGGGTGCATCCCTACACCGCGCACTGGTGGCCGGCGGGGCACATCATCGGCTACGAGCACACCTTCACCCATGCCATCCACGACTTGCTGGAGGGGATCGGCAAGGGGGTCAATCCTGGGCCGACGTTCGAGGAGGGGTTTGCGGTGCAGGCGGTGCTGGACGCGGTGGAACGGAGCGTTGCGAACCACGATTGGGCGACGCCGGAGAAGGCGTAGTCCGTCGAGCTTCCCGACAGCGGAACGCGCTACGCGTGTCGTTTCGAGCGTCAGCGAGGGAACTCGGCTCACCGGGACGTCGCTGTGATGAGCGCCGAGCTTCCTCCTTCGTCGGAATGACACGATGGCAGCGCGCCGCCCGACGTCAGGAGCGCCGGCGGACGCTGGTCAAGGCGGCGTCGACTCGATCGGCTTCCGCTGGGGTCAGGAGGCGGCGGGCGTCGTAGGGGTCGGGGATGGCGGCGGAGGCGATTTGGGCGTCGCTGCCGGTGGCGAGGGCTTCGCGCAGGCGGGCCACGTGGGCCGCGCGCAAGACGGCCAGTTCCAAGGCGGCCCAATCCGGTTCGCCGGGGGCGCCGTGGTCGCCGAGGGCGGCGCGGGCGGCGGGGAGGAGGCGGGCGAGCTGCGCGGCGTCGGGGGGATCGGCGGCCGCGGCGGCGCGGAGGGCCTCGGCCAGGGAGATGCGGTCGACGACGCCGCGGACGGCCGTCCAATCGAGCACGTCGGAGAACGGGGCGCCAGCCGATTCGAACTCGGCCATGGCGGTGACGACCTCGCGGTCTGGACCTTCGCGCAGGGCGCGCTCGAGGCGGGCGACGGCGGCTTCTCGCGTCGAGACGCGCGAGATGCGGCGCTGCTCGACGGCTGTGAGGCGCGCATCGGCCCCTTGAGGCTGGCTGGCGAGCAACTGGCGGAGGGCGCCGCCGTCGCGTTTCCGCAGAGCCCCCCGGACATCGTCGAGCCAGCGCAGGCGGCGGCGGGCAAGATCGAGGCGGTCGCGCGCCGCGGGTGGGAGGGCTCCGTCCTCGCGCCAGAGGGCCGGGTCAGCGGCGGCGGCGATGACGATGTCGTCGTCGCTGGCGAGGGCTCGCTCCAGGGCTGGCCAGGCGCGGGCGCGGGCGACGGCGCGCGACTGGGCCGGGTCGAGGCGGCCGAGGCAGTTGAGCTGCCCGGATGAGGCAAGGCCCGCCAGGAGGCGCAGATCGTTTCGCGCCAGGGCGTCGCCGAAGGCGGAGCGCGCCGCGACGCGCGCGCGGGCGGCGCGCAAGGCCGTGCGCGCTTCGGCGGATGGCGCAACCCTCAGGAGCTCCGCCTGGGCGACGGCGGCGACCAGGCCTTCGTCGTCTTTGCGGCGGAGGGCGCGGTCGATGGCCGCCGTGGCGTCGTGGGTGACGAGGAGGTGGACCGAGGCCGCATACGTGGCGACTTCAGGGATGGCGCCAGATTCCTCCCAGATCGTCACGGCGGCGGCGGTGTCCTGGGCGGCGACGGCGGCGGCGATCTGGCGGGCGGCGGCGCGGCGGTGGTCGCGGTCGGAGATGGTGGTGAATGGTTGAGTGTCGGGATGGGAGCCTGGGGAGCCTGCGTTGCCTTGGAGCCGGGAAACGTCGTCCCAAGCGGCAGGGTTGCGTTGGCGACGGTCCGGGGCGTCCCATGGGACGGGTAAGGGCGTCGAGGGCGGGTTGGGAGCCCAATCGCCGGCGTCGCTCCATTCCGGCGCGGCGACGGGAGCGGCGTCGAGACCGGCGAGGCGGGCGGCGATTTCCGCCAAGGGAGGCGTTTCGTCGGCGGGGAAGCGGATGGCGCGGCGAACGACCTCGATCAGTGGGGCGAGGGTGGGGTCGTGCAACGCGGCGAGGTTGGCGAAGAGCGGCGACCCCCCGGGGCGTCGCAAATCGTTAAGAGACCAGAGGAGGGCCGCGCCGTGGCGATCCGGTGAGTCTCCCCAGCGATCGCGCAGCTCGGGATGGCGAGCCAGGATGCGCAGGGAGGCCCAGACGACGAGCGCGGGGAACCGATCGCGGCGGGCCGGGTCGCGTGGGACGCCGCGAGGGTGAGCGTAGCTCGCGGTTCCCTCGACGGAGAAGGCCGCGGCGGGGCTCCCCGGCCAGATCGCATGGTCGAGGTCGATCACGGCCAGTGTTCCGTCCGAGCGGACGATGATGTTGTCCGGGGCGAGGTCGCCGTGGCTGAAGCCGGTGGCGCCGAGCGCGGCGGCGGTCGCCAACCAGGCATCGGCCAGGAGGACCAGGGGCTCGGGTCGCCGTTCGCGGCAGAGGCGGTCGACGGTGCGGGTCAGGGTGCGGCCGGGCACGCGCTCCATGGCCATGACGGGTACATCGAGCTGGCGCAGGTCGGGGCCGGGGAGGATGATGCCGTCAGGAACCCAACGGATGCCGCGAGGGAGCGGCCCGAGCGGCCCGCGCAACCCCTCCAGGCGGGGATCGGCGCCGAGGGCGGAGTATCGTTCGGCGAGCGCGCGGTCGCGCCGCGGGTCTGGCCGCAGATGGCAGCGAAGGGCGACGATGCGTCCGGTTGGCATGCGCAGTTCGTAAACAACGGCATCACGGCCCACCGCCCGCAGCGGCCGGCCGGAGTCGTCCGTGCGCACGGCGCCGCCGCCGAGGAGGCGCACGGCGGGAACGGATCGTGCGGGTTGCGCCATGGCGGCATCGAGATCGGAGAGGATCGACATCGACATCGGGCATCTCTGGCGTCGCGGCTGAACCGGTCCCCGCGGCTCCCTGAGAGCCGAAGGAGTGGTACATTCCGTACGTACACTCGCCTCGCAGGGTTTTCCCGCCGTCGCGTCTGAATGACCGGGCATGTCCCCGCGGCTGACGGCGCGTGACGCCAGCGACCCGGAGTGTACCCGTCCAACCCGGCCGTCGAGGTCAAGCGAGCAGCTAGCTTATGCAGCGAAGACGCACGACCAGCACCGCGGAGAGAATGTTGCCGGATATCGGTCCGGCGGGGGGCGTGATCACGCCGGTGCGGCCGGAGGTGGGACCTTTCGGGCCTGGCTGGGCGGGCGGCGCCGGTTCCGAGCAGAACGAGCGGGACGCGCTGGCCAAGAGTCTCGAGGAGATGGCCGGCACGCTGAAAGAGCTCGATCCCCGCGCGTCGGAACGGATGCGCAGTCTGGCGCGGGCCGTTTCGACCGACGAAGGGCGGCAGCGCTGGGCGGAAGTCGATCTTCGTCGCGCGTTCAACACCGAGCGGCTGGCGTACGTTTACGCGCTGGAGCGTGAGGGCGGGTACGCGCACTCGACCATCGCCATGGCCGACTGGCTGCGCAACATGCTGGTGCTGGCCCCGATCTTTCTGACCTGGTTCGCGCTGGCCATGGCTTCCCGCGATTACGAAGAGTTCCTCCAGCTGTACCCGGACGAGGTGCGGCAACCGTTCCTGGTGCTCTGGGAGCGAGGATTCGGCGGGTTGTCGGCGTGGTACGCGCCGAGCTTCTCGACGGTGGCGCTCATCGACGCCTTTCTGATCGGGATCATTATCGTCCTGACCTTCTATTCGCACGGCCGGCGGGAAGCGCGCGAGGAGAAGGTCGACCAGACGGCGGAGCACTTCCAGGCCGATCTGGACAACGTGCTGGCCGAGGCCGCTGTGGTGCTGGCGATGGACCGCGGGAGCCGCCCGGCGTTGCTGGCGCGCGGGGTGGAGCGACTGGTCGACCGCTTCGAGCAGAACTCGCAGGAGCTGCTGACGCGGCTGCGCGTCGAGCACGACCGGCTGGAGCAGCTCGCCACGCGGCGGGAGCGGGAGTTCGCCGATTTCGGCGTGTTTGCCTCCGGGATGCGGGCCGGAGCGGAGGAGACGCATCGGCTGCTGGTGGAGCTGCGGCAGGTCTCTTCCGGCTTGCAGACAGCGCTTGAAGATCTCACGTCCGAAGTCAGCTCGTCCGTCGATCAGGGGCGGACGCTGCTGAAGGCGGTGCAGGGGCTGGAGCAGCTCACGGTCGCCAACTTGCAGAGCGACCAGGCGTTGACGCGGCAGATCGCGACGGCGGCGGAAGCGCTGGTCGAGGCGGCGGACAAGGGGATCGCCGGGGCGGACGCGGCGGCGCAGGCCTCCCGCGTGGCGACCGACGCGGTACGCGGGATCGGGGCGATCGCCCAGGATCTGGCGGCCAGCCAGAACCGCGTCGAGCGGGCCGTGGCCGAGGAAGCCGAAGCGAACAGCCGCGTGGCCGAGTCGTTGCGGGGCAGCGCGGGCGGAATGGCCGCCAGCGCCCGCTCGCTCGGCGAGATCGAAGGAAGTCTGGCCGGTCTGCGCGATGAGCTGGGCCGGTTGGCCTCGGGCACGGCGGGACAGGCGCAGACGCTGCAGGCGCTGCTCGATGAGCAGGCGTCGATCGCCACCGAGCTGACGAAGGTGGCGCGCGACATCTCCGCCATCTCGACGCGGACTGCTCAGCGCCAGGACGATGTTGCCCGCAGCACCGGCGAGCTGGTGGAGCGGCTCGACCGCGTGGTGCGCGGGCTTGGCCGCACGGCGGGGGTCGAGGTCGAGGAGCCGGCGTCGACTCCGGGACGGCTCGATCCGGAGCGGCTGTGGCCGCGCCGGCGGTCGTAGTCGTTCGTGATGGGTTTGATGTCGGATTGGACAATCGAAGCACGAGTGGCCGCGGTAGGGGCGCGGCATGACGTGCGCTGTGGCCCCGCAATAATCGTGCGTGTGGGCGGCCGCGGCGCTGGCGACGCCGAGGGCACGACATGTCGTGCCCCTACAGCCGTTCGCGACATGGCGCCCGGGACTTGTCGGTGAGGCGGCGCCGGAGGCCGACGAGCCAGCGGGACATGATCGCCCTTGGCGGGTGGGTTTTTGCCGACCTGCTGTTGGGGTTGGCGATGCTGTTCTTTACGGCGAATACCGTTGGGTCCCCGGCGCCGACGCCGACGCCGCTGCCGACGCCGAATCTGCTGGCCACCTCGCGGGCGACCATCTCGGCGCTCGCCACCGAGCAGGCGGCCGCGGCGGCGGTCGCGACGGAGGACGCCCTGGCGGCGGCACAAACCGCCGAGGCGCTCTCGGCGGCCGTGCTGGCGCGCGAAGACGAGCTGGCGACGCAGGAGGCGCGGTCGGAGTCGGAGATCGCGACGGCCGAGGCGCGGGCGACGGAGAACGCGCTGCTCAACCAGCAGGCGACGGCCACGGCCGCGGCGCAGGCGACCTTTGCGGCGATGACGGCGGAAGAACGCGCGACGGAATCGGCGCGGGCGACGACCGAGGCGCTGTCGGTGGAGGCGACGCTTTCTGCGTACGCCACGGAGCAAGCGGCGAGCGACGAGAGTCTCGACGAGTTGGCGCGGGAGGCGGCGCAGGCGGCGGCGCTGGCGACCGAGGCGGCGCTTTCGGCGCAGGCGACCATCGACGCGCTGGCCACGCGGGAGGCGGAGGTGGCGGCGATCGCGACCGAGAACGCGATCAGCGGGGCAAACGAGCTGGCTACCGCGCAGGCCGAAGCGGCGGCCCGGGCGACCGAGATCGCGGCATTGCAAGCCCAGCAGGCGGACGCCCAGGTGACGGCGACGGCGTTGGCGGTGGTGGCGGCCAACTCGGTGCTCGATCCGAACCGGCAGTCGCTCACCATCCAGACCGACCTGGACGGGATCCTTTCGGGGGACGAGGAGGCGCTGGCGGAGGCGCGCGAGGCGTTGGGGGCGCGGTTGTCGGTCTTCCCGGTCGGGTGCCGGGCGGGGTTCCTGCTCATCAGCGGCAACGCCCCGGACATCGGGCAGGGGATCGCGCTGGCCGAACGGATCGAGGCGCTGCTGCGCGAGTTCTGGCCGGACATCTTCACGGAGGCGACCGGCGCCGAGCAGTTCGCCCAGCCGAACGTGCAGCCGTTCGGGGAGGTCAACATCGATGTCTTCTTCTACTCCGGGTGCGAGCCGGTCGGATGAGAGGCGCGCACGTGCCTGGCGTTCGGATGGCGGAGCGGTGTTGGCGAGCGCGGACGCCTTGGCCGCGCGGGGCCGAGATTCCTCGCTTCGCTCGGAATGACACCTACGGGCAGGCTGAGAATGATACGGGTGGTGGAAGGCGCGGGGGGAATCATTGCCGGTTCCCAGCGGCGATGGCGGGTGCTACGATGGGTTGGCCTCGCTCCCCGCGGTCAGGGTCGGGCGGAGGGAATCCCTTGACGCCATTGCTATCATTTGGGAAGTATTAGACGTCCCGGACGGGACGGGAGGAACGCCGCGTGGCGACATCTGCATTGGAAATCGACGACGCGACCTTCGAGGCGGAGGTGCTGCAGGCGGACAAGCCGGTTCTGGTCGACTTCTGGGCGCCGTGGTGCGCCCCGTGCCGGGTGGTCGGGGCGGTGCTCGATCAACTGAGCGGGGAGCGCGACGACCTGAAGATCGTCAAGATCAACATTGATGAGAATCAGGATCAGGCGATCAAGAACAACGTCCTGCTGCTGCCGACGGTGATCCTGTTCAAGGAGGGTCAGGCGGTGGGAAAGCTGCAAGGGGGCGTGCCGCCGACGGCCATCGCGCGGCTGCTGGAAGAGCACGTGCCGGCGGGCGAGCCGGCGCTGAAGGGCGAGGAAGCCGCCTCCTGAGGCAGTGGTTTGGCGGTCGTGCCATCTAACCGTCTCGGCTCAGGTGACGCGGTTTCAGGCGGCGCCGAGATTCCTCGCTTCGCTCGGAATGACACCGTTGGGGCATGGCGCCAGGTTTAAGAGCGTCAGGGGGCGCGGACCCAGGATTCGGGGACGTAGCCGCTGACGGGGCCGTTGGGCGTTTGCACCTCGATCGGCCACCAGAGGCCGTCTTCGCCGGGGACGGCGGGGGCGGTGATGCGCACGGAGCCGCCGGCGGGCAGGTCGGCGACGATGGCGGAGGCGTTGTTCGGCCCCTGGCGAGCGACGAGGCCGGCCCCAGCGACCTGGACCGAAACGCCGGGGCCGATGGGGGCGCTTCTGCTCCAGATGCCGGGAATCTCCCCCTGCGTGAAAACGAGTGCGGCAATGAGCGCGACGTTCAGGATCGCCGCGAGGATCAGAGCTTGCCAGAGGCGGCGGCTCAGCGCGTCAAGATCGACGCCGCCTGCTTTGGATGCCGTAAGCAGGCGGGAAGGCAGGGCATGGTCATCCTTCAACGAGGTGAATGACGCGTCAACGACGCTGGCTTCGGATGGAGGCGCCGGTTCGGTTTCGGCGCGGCGGCTGGCGAGCCGCGGCGAGCCTTTCATGGCGATGCCCGGCTCGTTGACGGGGATCTGGCGCTGCTGAGGGGGCACGACGCGTTGGCGCGGCCGCCCGGTTTCGACGTCGACATTGCCCTCGACGCCGGAGTGGAACATCGCGGCAAACGATCCCGCGCTTCCATACCGCTTGCGGGAATCGCGTTCCAGCGCGCCGAGCACGACGTCGTCGACCCAGGCGGGCAACGTGTCGCCATGTGTTGTCAATGATGGCGGCGTTGGCGGTTCCTCGAGCCGGGCGCGGATGGCCGCGTTCTGCGACGCTGGCTTGTCGATAGGGGCGAACGGGGGCTGGCCGGTCAGCATCTCGTAGACGATGCAGCCGAGGGCGTAGACATCGGTCGCGGCGGTGACCGGTTCGCCGCAGGCTTGCTCCGGGGCGAGGTAGGCGACGGTTTCGGGGGCGAGACCGTCGGCGGGGTCCTGGTTCGATCCGGATGTCTGGGCGAGGCCGAAGTCGACGAGCTTCACGTTGCCGTCGGGCGCAACGACGGCGTTGTCCGGGCGCACGTCGAGGTGGACGAGGCCGCGCGCGTGCAGATGATCGAGTGCGGCGGCGAACCCACGCAGGATGGGAACGACGGTCTCCGGCGACATGGGGGCGTCGCGGGCGATGATCTCGCGCAGGGAGCCGCCGTGGACGCTCTCCAGGACAAGCCAGGGCGCGCCGCGCTCTTCGGCGTACGCGAGCGCCCGGATGACGTTCGGGTGAGATAGAAACTGCAGCAGGCGCGCTTCGCGACGAAAGCGGGCGCGCATGTCGGGATCGTTCCGGTACTCCAGGCGGAGCGTCTTGACGACGACCGGGTCGCGCGTGCGCAGATCACGCCCGCGATACGCGACGGCGATTCCGCCGCCGTCCGGCACGGTCTGCAAGTCGACGGCGTAACGGCCGGCGATCGTGGTTCGGGCGTCGGCCGTCGCTTCCACGGCGCTGCCGTTGCGCGGCGTGCCTGGGGAATCAAGCTGGGCGGCCGGGTCGTCGCGGTCTGGCGGCGTTCCGGCGCGTTGATGGGCCACGGCGTGCATCACCTGGGACGAGCGGGGCGGCGGCATTTCGCGGGCGGGCGCGGCAACTCTAGCAGACGACGCGATCCCGCTGACGCGTCGGCTCGATCAGGCGGCAGCTTTCTCCTCCGCCTGCGCCTGGGCCGGCGGCTCGCCGGCATCTTCGCCAATATAGAACGTCCAACGGGCGATGTAGCCGCGCGCCTGGACCGCAACCGGGGGCTCGCCAGGGAACTTGCGCGACGGCTCGGCCAGCTCGGCGGCGTCTTGCGGGCTGGTGAGGCAGACGAGCGGGACGCGGCCGAACTTTTCTTCGTAACGCTCGATGGCGTCGGCGAGCTTGGCGCGGGCGGGCTTCTTGCGGTCGGGATCGTACCAGCCGAGGAACATGGCAACCTCCTGCGGGGTCTCTGGCCGTCCCGCACGGGCCAGCCTTGCGGTGGGGCAATGATACCAGAACATGCGTTCGTATTCGAGGGCGAAGGAGCGTACGTACGCAGACGAGGGTGACAGGGTGACAGGGTGTCGTGGTGTCGGGGAGGAATGGAGACCCGTGGGCGATCACGCCCAAGGATGCGAGACTTTCCGTCACCCGACACCCCAACACCGTCGCCGTGTGGATAACTGTGGGGAAAAGTGGGGACAAGTGGCGCGCGCGGTGGATAAGTGGCACAATGGGCGCATCCCCGATCCCCGTGCTCCGCGATGGCCCGGCCTGATGCCGGAGTTGGCGTGACCGCGACGTGGCGCAGGCGGCGCCTTGCCGGGGCGGTGAGCGGTGTTTTTGGGGCGCTATGCGCACAATCTGGATGCCAAGGGGCGGCTGGCGATCCCGGCGCGCTACCGGGAGGCGCTGGCCGAGGGGGTGATTCTCACGCGCGGCATCGACCGCTGTCTGGCGCTGTATCCGATGGGAGCGTGGCGGCCGTTGGCGGAGAAGGTGGCGGCTCTGCCGCTGACGGACGCAGATGCGCGCAATTTCCGCAGGTTGGTGTTCGCCGAGGCCGCGGACTTGACGCTCGACGGCCAGGGGCGCGTCCTGGTCCCGCCCGATCTGCGGCGCTACGCCGGGATCGAGCGGGAGGCGCTGGTGGTTGGGGTCGATACGTCGATCGAGATCTGGTCGCCGGAGCGATGGGCGGCGGTGGAGTCGTCGCTCGACGCGGACGGGGCGGAGATCGCGCAGCGGCTGGCGAGTCTCATCTAGGTCGGTGGGCGTGGCTCTGTTCAGGGCCGATTGTCGGCCTGCGGCCGACGGGCGCAGCACGCAGCGCCCCTACGGATGGGCGGGGCGTAGCCGTGGTTCAGGATACCGTGGCCACCTGCCTTGTCGGGTTCGCTCTCAGGAAGCCGGTTCGATGATCACTTCCCAGGAGCCGTTGGCGTTCACGTCGAGGACGAGCGCAGTTGCCGGGTCGGTCTCGAATGTGGTTTCGCCGGAGAAGGGGCCGCGTTTGTCGAAGAGCACCTCTTCCGCGCCATCGGGCGCGACGGCCAGCACGACGAAGTTCCTGTCTCCTTCGTAATTGGCGGTGACCGTAAGCACGTCGGAGGGCGGTGTGAACTCCGGGGTCACGGTTGGCTCCGTGCCGCTGAAGGTGAGGGTGTCGGCGGAGGCGTTGGCATCGTCGGCGCTGGCGTCCTGGTCGTCTTGACGGGCGGCGCGGCGGGCGGCGCGGTCGTCGGCTGATTGTTCTTCCTCGGCAGCGGCGGCGTCTTGCTCCGCCTGGCGGGCGGCTTGGCGGGCGGCGCGGTCATCCGCGGGGTCTTCTTCGGGTTCTGGCTCGGCCTCGGCCTGGCGGGCTTGTTGGCGGCCTTCGCGGTTCTGCTGGCGCTGGTTGCCGGCGTCGTCAACGGGCTCGGTCTCTTCGACCGGTACGTCGATCTCCTCGACGGGCACGACGACGGCCGATGTGCCGGCGATGCTGCGCGGGTCGATGAAGAGGGCGCCGATCCAGCCGGTCTCGCCGGTAAGATCGGACTCGATTGGGTAGTACTCCTCGTCGTCGTCGAAGACCGAGTCGCCGGTGATGGTGATGGGGTCGCCGCGCTGGAGGAGGGCGAGGACTTCGGTGTCGGCGGCCGGGTCGAGGCGCAGCCAGACGTTCTCGCCGCGGACGAGGGCGGAGACGGGGAAGGCCTCGAAGACGAGTTGCTGCGCGGCCGCGAATGGATTCGGCGAAAAGGCGATGAGGCTAAGGAAGGTCAAGACGAGGGTCACAGGGCGAATACGGGTCATTGGGTCATCCTGGGTGAGCGACTTTCCGAAGGAGACGCCGTCCGCGGAGGTCGGCGTCACGAGCTACAACGATTGAACCGCACGAGTTGTGCCGCTTGGGGATTGCATCACATTCAACCCGCTCTCCCATCGGACAGGGGGAGATATCGCGTCGCCTGCCGTTG
>CALMZR010000104.1 GCA_937870845.1 uncultured Chloroflexota bacterium | reverse complement strand
CTCGCCGTACGCGAGCCGGAACTGGCGGCTGAGATGCCCGGCCGACATGTGCGCGCCGCGCGCCAGCGCCTCGACATCGAGCGGCTCTGCATACTCCCGGTCGATCCGGTCGCGAACGCGGCGCAATCGCGCGAGGTCGTCCAGGTGCTGCGCTGCGTCGGACTTGCCCGTCATCGGCCCGATTGTGCTACGTCGTCTCGGAGCGTTCAAGTCCGTCGGCGTGGGGTTCTGGGGATGGACGTTCGTTGCCGTCGGGTCGGGGTGCGCGGGTTCGCGCGTTCTGCTCGGCGGTTGCATTCTCCGCAGTGAAGCCTTTGGGCGCCGCCAGCCAAAGTCCCTTCCAGCGGATGCCGCCGTGTTCGGGTGAGTCCGCCGTCCCTTGGGCGCGAGCCGATGTACGATTGAAGTGACTCCGAATTCGCGGCGAAATCCGCCGCGAGAAATGGCCGCGGGTAAGCTGTGATTCGGGCCCAGGCGTCCGCTCGCATCTGACCGACAGGGAGGAGACATGCCGCCCCATCCTGAACTGATCGTCTGGGGAGCCAGCGTCCGCACGCTCGACCCGGACCAGCCGGAATGCAGCGCCTTCGCCGTCAAGGACGGCCTCATTCTCGCCACGGGCGACGACGACTCCCTCCGCGCCACGCGCGGCCCCGGCACGGCCCTCATCGACGGTCGCGGCATCGCCTTCACCCCCGGACTGACCGACTCCCACATCCACCCCCTCATGGGCACGATCCGCACCCGAGGCGCCGGCCTCTTCGACGCCAAATCCCTCGACGATATCCGCTCCCGCCTCGTCAAAGAGCGAGCCAAGGTCGGCCCAAACGGCTGGGTTCACGGCTGGGGCCTCCACTACGAGCCGTTCGAAACCACCGGCATCCGGGGCGACCTGTTCGACGCCGCCGTCGCCGGCCAACCGATGCTGCTCGGCTTTTTCGACGGCCACACGGCGTTGGCGAACCAGGCGGCGCTCGATTTCGCCGGCATCACCGGCCCCGTCGCCTTCGATGAAGAAGCGGCCGTCGTCTGCGTCGACGGCCGCCCCACCGGCGAGCTCCAGGAATGGGCCGCCATGCGCTTCGTCCAAAACGTCGTTCCCGAGCCCGACGACGAGACGCGCTACGGCTGGTTCCGCGAGTCGTTCCGCCGCTTCAACGAAGTTGGCCTCACCGCCATCCACGCCATGGACGGCACACCCGAAGAGCTCGCCATCTACCGCCGCCTGGAGGAGAACGGTGACCTCACCTGCCGCGTCGTCGTTCCCCTCTGGCAGCAGCCCGACACACCCTTCGCCGACATGCGCGCCCTGCTCCCGCTCCGCGACGAGCGCGGCACGCTCTGGCGCTGCGGGGCGGCCAAATTCTTCATCGACGGCGTCGTCGAAACCGGCACCGCCTGGCTGGTCGAGCCCGACAGCAAAGGCCAGGGCCAGCGCCCCTTCTGGCCGGAGCCGGAACGTTACGCCGAAGCCGTTGCTATCTTCGCCAACGCCGGTTTCCAGTGCATCACCCACGCCGTCGGCGATCGCGCCGTGCAGGCCGCCCTCGACGCCTACGAAGCCGCCGGCTCAGCCGCCGGCGTCCACCACCGCATCGAGCACATCGAGCTCGTCCAGGACCGCGACATCCCCCGCTTCAAGCAGCTCGGCGTCGTCGCCTCCATGCAGCCTCTACATATGGAAGCCGCCCGCGCCGACGGCAGCGACGAATGGGCCACCCGCCTCGGCCCCGAGCGCACGGCCAACGCCTTCCGCGCCCAAACCCTCCGCGCCTCCGGCGCTGCGCTCGCCCTCGGCTCCGACTGGATGGTCGCCCCCTTCGACCCCCGCATCGGCATGGCCTGGGCCAGACTGCGCCGCGCCGCCGGCCACCTCGAAATGCCCCCCCGCGGCCCGGACCAAGCCCTCACTGCGCTGCAAACCCTGCACGGTTACACCACCGGCGCCGCGCGAGCCATTTCCGAGGAATCCGTCTCCGGCCGCATCAAGCCCGGCTACCGCGCCGACCTCACCGGCTTCGCCGCCGACCCCGTCGAAACCGACGCCGACGACCTCCTCGACCTCCCCATCCTCATGACCATCGTCGACGGCCGCGTCGTCCACGATGCGAGGTAGGGGTATGCCAGCACCGCGTCATTCCGAGCCCTCACCCCCGTGTCATTCTGCGCTCGCAGGGCGAAGAATCTCGGCGCTCAGGACCCCGCCATGCGCCGAGCCGAGCCAGGTCGCCCAAGTCACCTTGAAACCAGGCCCGCACACTTCCGGAGTCCCAGAATGACCGACACCCCTCGTTCCACCGTCTGCCTCACCTTCGATTTCGATGCCATCTCCATCTGGATCGGTCCCTTCGCCGCCCGCTCCCCCAGCATGATCTCCCGCGGCGAGTTCGCCGCCGTCGGCTGCGAGCGCATCCTGCGCCTCCTCGACCGCGAAGGCATCCCCGCTGCGTTCTTCGTCACCGGCCACACTGCCGACACCTACCCCAACCACGTTCGCGCCATCGCCGCCGCCGGCCACGAGATCGGCCACCACGGCTACCTGCACGAGAACCCACTCGCCCTGGAAACCCCTGGGCGCGAGCGCGATGTCCTCCTCAAAGGCTTCGAAGCCCTCGACCGCGCCGCCGGCGTGCGCCCCATCGGCTACCGCTCCCCGTCCTGGGACAACAGCCCCCACACCATCGACCTCCTGCTCGAGCAAGGCTTCCGCTACGAAAGCTCGCTGATGGGCAACGACTACACCCCCTACTGGTGCCGCACCGGCGATGTCGCCCAACCCGACGGCCCCTACCTCTTCGGCTCGACGGTCGACCTGGTCGAGATGCCCGTCAGTTGGATCCTCGACGACTTCCCGCACTTCGAATACCTCTCGGTCCCCTCCCTCGGCATCGCCCGCACCGGCCTCTCCGCCCCCTCCAAAGTCGCCGAAATCTGGCAAGACGACTTCACCTACATGCGTCAGGTGGTCCCTGACGGCGTCTTCACCCTCACCATGCACCCCCAGGTCATCGGCCGCGGCCACCGCATGCTCATGCTCGAACGCCTGATCCGCTGGTTCAAGCAGCAGCCCGGCACGACCTTTTCCAAGCTCGGCGACGCCGCCGCAGCCTTCCGAGTTGACAACCCGCGTGAATAGCGCCTCGTCCGCCGACGGCGCCCCAATCTCGATCGTTGTTGCGCGCAACAACACTATGGTGGCCAGCGCCTGCCGCAACGCCGATGCGCCGCCCGTTCGTAGGGGCGCTGCTTGCCGCGCCCATCGGCCGAAGGCCGATAGGAACTCGTTCGTGACCGCCTTGCGGCCCCACCGGCAACCTACGCGACGCGGTCGACACCTTTACCGGAGGAGATCGTGACGACATCGCCTGAACAATCGGCGCGCCCCGCCTGGCGCACCGACGACTACCCCGAGTTGCGCCCCAATCCCCCATGGGTCACGGAGGAGATGGTCGCCTCCCAACCCGCGCTCATCGCCCCCATCCTGACCAACCCACGAGCCGCCGAGCTCGCCCAAATCCTCCTCGACGTCGACGAGAGCGGCGAGCCGATCGTCGTCACCGGCTGCGGCACGAGCGAGCACGGCGCCATCGCCGTCGCCGAATTGCTCGACGCCGCCCTGCGCCATCGCGGCGCCCAAGGCGGCCGTGTCGAAGCGCGGCAAGCCTTCGAAGCCGCCCTCGATCCCCGCGCCGGCGGCCTCTGCCTCGCCGTGACCGAAAGCGGAGGAACCCGAGCCACCCTCCTCGCCCTCGACGCCGCGCGCGACACCGGCGCCACTACTGCCGCCATTACCGCCAACCCCGAAGGCCAGGCCGCATCTTCCGTCGACGTCGCCATGCTCACCCCCGCCCGCGACCGCGCCTGGTGCCACACCGTCGCCTACACCTCCGCCATCCTCGCCGGCGCCGCCCTCGCCGCCGAGATCGCCGAGATCGACCTCAGCCCCGACGACCTCGCGGCGTGGCTCCAGCAGGCGCTGACGCCGACCAAGGCAGAGCGCAACATCGCCCAAGAATTCCACGACCTGTCGCTCCTGCACATCATCGGCAGCGGCGCCGACCGCGTCACGGCCCGCGAGATCGCCCTGAAAATCGAAGAAGGCGCCCGCCGCCCCGCCGTCGCGCGCGACCTCGAAACCCTCCTCCACGGCCACTTCGTCGCCTGCGGCCCCGCCACCGGATTGATCGTCGTCCTCACCGAAAGCCGCGAAGCCGCACGCCGCCAGCAACGCGCCACGCACGGCATGGAAGCCGCCGCCCGCCTCGGCATGCCAATCGCCGCCATCCTCTCTCCGAAGGCCGCCCACGCGGTTCCCGAGCCTCTGACCCCTGCCGGCCGCATCGTCCTTCCCCCCGGCGACGACCCCCTCCCTCCCCTCCTCCCGCTCCTCGGCGGAGCCGCGGCCCTGCAACGCCTCACCCTCGCCCTCGTCGCCGACGCCGGCGTCAACCCCGACCTCATCCGCCGCGAAGAAGCCCCCTACCGCGAAGCCGCCGCCCTGGTCGAAGATCGGACCGACTGGTAGTCAGCTCGATGCGGCCTCAAGGCGGTGTCATTCCTCGCTCCGCTCGGAATCTCGGCTTCGGGGAGCGTCGGCGAGGGGAGAAGACGAGATTCCCGGTCATCTGAATGTCATGGGTTTGGCGCTGCGCGTTAGAACCGCCGCCGCGCCCGCGGATCCATCACGTCCCGCAACCCATCCCCGAGCAAATTGAAAGCCAGCACCGTCAACAAAATCGCGATCCCCGGAAACGTCGAATACCACCACGCCTCGCGCAGATACTTCCGCCCATC
>CALMZR010000103.1 GCA_937870845.1 uncultured Chloroflexota bacterium | reverse complement strand
AAGCGCCGAGCTGGCCCAAACTTCTGGACCCGCGCGTTGCCGTGGTCGGCAACGTAGAAATTCCCCTCGTCGTCAAAGACCAGCGCTCCGAAGCCGGAGGTTCCGCCGCGGAAATCGAACTGTCCCTCCGCACTCCCCGGCGTGCCCCACGATTCGATGAACTCCCCTTCTGGAGAAAAGATCTGGAACCGTCCATTCAGCCCATCCGGAATCCACAGGTTGCCGTCCGGACCCAGGGTCAAGAAGTACGGATCGCCAAACGGCGTGTCTGGCCCGCCCTCGCTCGACCAGAGAAACTCCGCCACGGGCGCCGCTTCCGCCTCCGGCGTCGCCGGGGTCGCCTCGATGGCCGGGATGAAGGCCGGCGGAGCCTCTCGCCGGCTGACGCGCCCAGGCCCGAAGACCATGAAGCTCCCAACGAGGGTCAGCAGGATCAGCGCGGCCGTCGCAAGCTGGGTCAGGAACCACCGCTGCCTCCCGCGCGGCGGCGCCTCGGGCATGCCAACGATCGGCGCGTCCAATGCCCGGCCGTTCGGAGCGAGAGCGTGCAGCGGCGACTCCTCCTCCTGCCGCCGCGCCGCCTCGGCGTTGGCCAGCACCGCGTGCCACACCCGCTCCCGCGCCTCCGCCGACGGCATCGCCGCCAGCCCGTGGACGCGATCGATCGTCCGCGCCAGCGCCGGGTCGAGCGCGCTCTCGGTTCCCCGGTCGCCGCCAGCGACGGCGTCCCAGTAGCGGCCGACCTCGTCCATGGCGGCCCGCTCGTCAGCCATCGGAGGGCTCCTCGGGTCCGGGCGCCAGCAACATCCGCAGTTTCAGCAGCGCCCGATACTGCGCCGCCCGCACCGCCCCGTGCTTGCGCCCGATCACCCGCGCGATCTCGACATCGGTCAATCCCGCCAGGCGCAGCTCCACCACCCGGCGCTGCTCCTCGGTCAGATGCCCCAGCACCGCCTGGATCGTCTGCCGCGCCTCGGCCGCGACCGCCTCATCTTCGGGAGAAGGCGCCACATCGACCACGTCATCGGCGTCGGTGAGGCTGCCGACCTGTCGCCGGGCGCGGCTGCGGTGCTGATTGGCGACGACGTTGTGGGCGATGGTGAACAGCCATGAGCGGAACGCGCCCGGCCGCTCGTCGGCGCGGTAGCGCGGCAACGCCGCCAGCGCGTTGGTGAAGACCTGGCTCGCGGCGTCCTCGGCGGCCTGCCCGTCCCCCAGCCGCGCGTGGCAGTAGCGGTAGACCGCGTCGAAGTAGGTCTCGTACAGCGGCGCGAAGGCCGCCGGATCGCGCTGGGCGCGGGCGATGACCCACGCTTCAGACCCCATAAGGTCAGGAGCGGCGTCACCCATCGCCATTGCCGGTTGCGGTAGCCCCACCATCGCGGCTCCCCGAGCCGAAACCACAGGCGGCACGATCGACGATGTAAACACCGGCACGCCCCGAATGTTACGGGTTTCCCGCGCAGATATCCCCTTCGATGGAACACGTTCAGGCTTGATGGCGAGCCGACAGCACGAACTGGCATCCCCGGCCGCCCCTCATCCCCGGCCCTGGCTCCCCCCCCGGGGCCCGCGCCCGGGGCCGGGGACCCTTTGAGCGGCGGTTGGGGTGACAGGCGACCCATGGCCACGAGTAACAGATTCCACCGCGCCGTGTTTACCGGCGTACTGGATTCGTCCAGCAGCAGCCACGAGCGGAGGAACCGTGCGCAACGCCGTCGCCGCCATGCTCGCCGTCGCCATGCTGATCACCAGCGCCCTCATCGCGCTGGAGATCGCCGTGCTGATGCGCACCCCAATCCAGATCGGAGCGCCAAATGCCGCGGGCGCGACGGTCGCCGACCACGAACCGCTCCTGCGCGCCTTCTACGACGCGGCGAATGCGCTCCTGGCGGGGGAACGATCCACGCTCCTGGCGACGGTCATCTCCCCCGAGATTCAGACCCACGACGGCTCGAACGCCACGGCCCGCGGCGAGGACGGGCTCCGCGACTATCTGGCGGGGTTGGGGCAGCGCGGCGACATCTCATTCCACGTCGTGCAGGTCATCGGCGACGACGCGGAAATCGCGGTCGTCGTCGAAACCCGCCAGACGCCTTCCCGGCGTTGGCGCGGCGTCGACCTCTTCCGCCTCGAAGCCGGCGTGATCGCCGACTACTGGCCAAGCTCCCTCAATACGCCCCTGCCCTTCTCGCTTCCCAGCATCACCGTGCCGGCGCCCGACGCGGCCATGGGCGTCTCGCTAACCAGGCTCGAGCTCGCCCCGGCGGCGGAGCCGGTCTCGCTCGCCGTCCCCGTTCCGCATCTGCTGCTCGTGGAGACCGGGGCCATCAACGTGTCGCGCGAGCACGCGCTCCAGATAGCGCGGGCGGGCGAGTCCCGCTTTGCGTTCATGGCGGCCGATCCAGCGGCCGAGCACCTGCTGCTCCGGCCGGGCGACGCCATCCTCGTCCCGGAGGCCGCCTCCCCTCGGGTCTGGAACGCGGGCACGTCCAGCGCCTCGGCGCTCAGCCTCATCGTCGATTCCCGCGCGCGGCTCTTCGGGCAGTTGCGCGCCGGCCCGTCCAGCCTCGTGACGATGGAGATCATGCACGACGGCTGGCGCGTCGGCCGGAAGACCGCCTGGGACGGCGGCGCCGTCACCGAGACCCTGGCTGTCAAGCACCTGCCCGTGGGCCAGTATCCGAAGGGGATCGAGATCACCAGCAACCAGATCGCGCTCGATCCCGGTCAGCGGAGCTCCCCGCTGCCCCCCGGCGCCCTCCGCCTCGCCATCGTCCGCGCCGGCGTCGTCGGCGTTTCGGTCATCAACAGCGACGCCGTGCCCATCTCTGTCCCCAACCCAGACTCACAGCTCGCCGCCGCGGCGAACCACCTCTTCTGGGCCGGCGACGCCTTCTGGATCGAAGCCAGCGAAGCCCCCCACCTTGCCAACGCCGGCGCTGCGCCCCTCGACATCCTCCTCATCGACGTCGTCCCACTCAAAGAGGAGGGAGAAGGAGCCCCAACGTCGTACGCAACCGAACCGCTGGACACGTGACGATGCTCTGAACAGCCCGTGCGAGAGCGCCAGCCACTTCGCGTGTCATGCCGACCGAAGCGAAGCATCCCGGCTCCAGGAAGCATTCGTCCCCTGGCGCCGAGATTCCTCGCTGGCGCTCAGAATGACACGAGGAGCGCCACCCCTTCGCCGAATCACCCCATAACCCGACACCCGACACCCGACACCTGACACCCGACACCCGACACCCGACACCTGACACCCGACACCCGACACCCGACACCCGAACCAGTCGTTCATCCGCTCCCCATCGCGAACGCGATCGCCTCCTCCGGATCGAGCGGCCAGATCGGGCGGCGGATCTTGTGGAACGTCAATCGGGAGAGATCGGCCCCGGTGATGCCCGGTCCCTCCACCAGCACCACGCGCCGCGCGATCGGCTCGAAGGCGGCGCGGAAGTGCCCCTTCCCTTTCAACCCGATCACGCGGTGGCGCGTCGGCTCCATGCCGTGGCAGCGGAAAACGTTGAGGTCGATCGGGGTCTCGGCGCGCGTCGTCACCAGCACCGTCACCGTCGGCGCGTCCGGCGCATCGACCGGCTGGCACAGCAGCACCGCCGTCGGGCCGAGGTCGACCTCCAGCCCGGCCATCATCGGGCCGTCGTTGCGGTAGCGGCCATCGCTGAGGAGCTTTACATACGCCCGCACCGGCAGCGGAGCGCCGTGCAGCCGATCCGTCTTGCCCCCGAGCTCGGCGACAAACGTTCCTCTCGGCCCGGCGGCCACCGCCTGCTGCACCACCTCCGGGTCGCGCACCAGCGCCACGGCCGTATTGCTCACCCCCAGGGAAAAGAGAAAACGCACCAGCTCGGCGCTGTCGCCGGGACCGCCGCCCCAGGGGTTGTCGCCGATGTCGACCAGCACCAGCGGCCCGCTGACCGGCATCTCCATGGCTTCGTCGCTGTCGAGCGAGCGGATCAGCTCGGCCGCGTGCTCGAAACTGGAAACGCCGCCTAGAAACCCATCGCGCAGCGCCCACGCCTCGGAAGCGAGGTCGTTGGCCAGCTCGGCGGCCAGTTCCGGGTCGTCGTTCGTGGTGACCAAAATGCCGAACCCGGCGTCCTCCACGTCCGCCGGCGGAAAGCCGCCCGCGACCGTGACGTTGACCACCCGCGGGTCCTCTTCGAGCGTCACCGCTCGCTCGATGAGCGCCCGCATCGGCATGCGCCCGGTCGTCATGCGCTGCGAGGTCGGCAGCATCGGCGGTTTGCGCAGGGCGGAGGTCGGGCGGATTTCGCCGCGGATCAGGCGGGCCAGCACCTCCGTCGCCTCCTCGGCGCGCTCGGCCATGTCGATGTGCGGGTAGGTGTCGTAGCCGATCAGCACGTCGGCCAGCTCGACCATGCGCCGCGAGATGTTGGCGTGCAGATCGAGCGTGGCCACCACCGGGACGTCCGGCCCGGCTGCGTCGCGCACGGTTTGCAACAGGTAGCCTTCGCCGTCGTCGTCGACCTCCGTGACCATCGCCCCGTGCAGCGCCAGCAGCACTCCGTCGAGCGGTCCCTCCGCCAGCGCCCGTTGCAGCCCATCGCGCAACAGCCCCGCCAGGTACTCGATCGCCTCGCGCGTCACCAGCCCCGAAGGCGTCGCCCAGACCGCCATCAGCGGCACGAGATCGAACCCTTGCTCCACCGCCCCGGTCACGAACCCGGCGAACTCCGTGTTCGTGTCCCGCGCCGCCTCGACCGCGGCCTGCCCCAGATAGAGGCCCGAGGCGCGAAACGCCTCGACGTCGGTCTTCACCGACGAAAAGGCATTCGTCTCGTGCGCGATCTGGGCGGCGGCGACGCGTGGCGCCATCGCTCAGACCGGAGCCGTCGCGGCGGGCGCCGATCTGCCGGCCCCGGCGCCGCGCAACCCCAGCAGCGCCCGCACCTGTTCCGGCGTCGCCAGCGGCCGCCCCAGCTCGGCGGCGATGCGCGCCACCCGCGCCACGAGCTGCGCGTTGCTTTGGGCCAGCTCCCCCTTGCGATACCAGATGTTGTCCTCCAGCCCGGTGCGCACGTGACCGCCCATCGCCATCGCCGCCATCCCCAAGGGCAGTTGCGCGCGCCCGATCCCGCACACCGACCAGTGCGCCCCCGCCGGCAGCATCTCCACCAGATGCAGCAGTTGCTTGACCTCCGGCGGGCTCCCCCCGCGCACCCCCAGCACGAACTGGAACCAGAACGGCGGCTCCAGCAGCCCCTCGTCGATCAGCCGCAGCGCGTTCCAGACGTGCCCCGGCTCGAAGCACTCGATCTCCGGTTTCACCCCGTGCTGCTTCATCCGCACCGCCAGCTCGCGCAGGAACGACGGCGAGTTGACGAAGACCCGCTCCCCGAAGTTGAGCGACCCACAATCGAAGGACGCGATTTCCGGGCTCAGCGCCACCGGGGCCATCCGCTCCTCGTCGCCCGAGGTTCCCGCCCCGCCCCCGGTGCTCATGTTGATGACCACGTCCGACCCCGCCGCCTCGACCAGCTCCCGCACGCGGGCGTAGCGCGCCGGGTCGCACGTCACCTTCTCCACGTCGTCGCGGACGTGGATGTGGACGATGGCCGCCCCCGCCTCCCCGCACGCGACCGCCGCCTGGGCGATCTCCTCCGGCGTCGTCGGCACGTTGGGGTTTTGCGCCTTGGTCGGCCAGGAGCCGGTCGTCGCCGCCGAGATGATCAGCGCGTCGCGCGGAAAAAGAGAAGCATCGGGGGCTTGCTCGGTCATGGGCGGGGATGACCTCACGGTGAATCGGGCGGCCGGTCGGTTCGGGGGCGGACTATAGCGGGGAGGCCACGAGCCGGCAAGACTGGCAGGCCTGAAGCCTGCCCAGCCGTCTCAAGCCCTTGCCGACCACCTGTATGATATGAACCCGCCGCCCGGAGGAACGCCCATGAAGCATGCACGGACGTTGATAGCCAGCCTCGCGCTCTTTGCTTTCGCCATGCCGGGGCTGATCGAAACTGCTGGGGCGACGGTTCCGGAGGCGGCGGCTCCCACCTCGGTTGCCTCGTGCCCCGTGACCCAACCGAACGGGAACAATCCCCCTGAGTTCGGCAAAACGCGGCCGCCGCAGCCGTACGACGGGTACGACGGCGGATACGGCAACGCCACCCTGTGGACGAACCTCTGGATGTGGGGCGAAGGCATAGTCCCCATCCCGTCGAGCCACGTCCAACCGGACGGCTCCTTCGGCCCAATGAAATGGGCGTGGCATCGCTACGGCCCGGGCCAGCTCAGCATC